>NZ_JAJAUY010000047.1 GCF_020532625.1 Streptomyces antimicrobicus
TCGTCTCGGTTTGGTTTCGCCACAAATCACGCTTTACGTCCCGGACACCCCACCCTGCGCCCCCGTCCCGCGTCTCTCGTCGGCTGGGTCCGGTGCGGCGAGGGGACGGGGGGTGTCAGGGGGCGTCGCTCGGTTTGGCGTAGGTGGCGAAGCCGGTCCAGTCGACCGCCACGCACGGCTCGTCGCCGATGACCCACGCGTCGTGTCCCGGGGCCACCTGCATGAAGTCGCCCGGTCCCGCTTCGGCCTCCTCGCCGTCGTCCATGACGATCTTCATCCGGCCGCTCACCACGTACCCGGTGTGCGCCGACTGGCAGCTGTCCGTGCCCGCCAGCGGCTTCACATGCTCGGACCAGCGCCACCCCGGCTCGAACACGGCCCGGCCCACCGGTCCGCTGTCGGTCGTGAGCAGCTCCAGCCGGCCCTTGCCGGCCTCGAAGGGGCGGACCTCGTCCGCCTTCTCGAAGTTTCTGAGGACCAGTCCGGCCACGGCAACCGCCTCCCAGGGATGTAGGGCCCCCGAGCCAACGTTTCTGTCCTGCCTACTCCTCACTTTACGCGCCCCCCGCCTTCCGTCTCCGGTCGTGGAGGCCGGGCACGGGCCGGCCTCTGGACCGGCGTGGACGCGCTGATGCCCTCGCGGCGGGCGAGCACCGCGATGCCGATCATGCTGAACATCCAGCTGCCGCTGTACAGGGCCGCCGCGACCCCCGGCGAGGGATGCCACAGCTGGGCCCGGTCCAGGAACAGGTAGCCCGTCAGCGCCGTGACCGCCCAGAACTTGACCAGGAAGAGCCGCCCGCCGAGCGCGGTCAGCATGATCTGGTGGGCGACCAGGCACGCCAGCGCGTACGCCCACAGCGGGTCACGCCGCACGGTCAGCCACCCGACGACCACGAACAGCGGCACGGTGACCACCAGCAGCAGCCCCGTGCGCCAGGCCGCCTCGGCGGTCAGGCGTCCGCGGAGCGCGGGGCGCGACCTGGCCGCGCCGCCGCGCCAGCGCAGCAGCGTGGGGTGGGAGAAGTGCAGGACGGGGGCGCTCCTCTCCTCGTCCGTCCGCGGATCGTAGACCGTCATCACCACCCGTCCGTCCCGGCAGTGGAACACCGCGCCGGCCGGCAGCAGGGCCAGCTTGCGGCGCGCCCGGAGCACCGTACGGATCCGGGTCACGTGCCCGTGGGCGAGCAGGAACAGCAGCAGCTGCACGACGAGCCACACCACCAGGGCGAGCAGCCCGGCGTGGAGCGCGTGCGCGCACAGCTCCCGGAGCGTTCCCCACACGAGGCCCCCTCAGCCGAACAGGTCGTCGACGGAGCCGTCGGATCCGGCACGCGGCGCCCGCCCCGGCAGCAGCGGATGCCGTCCGCCGTCCCCCCGGTGCCCGTCCCGCTCCTCGTCCTCCCGCTCGCCGCCCCACCCCAGGTCGACCGGATGGTCCGGATCGCCCTCGTAGCCGGAACGCTTCTGCACGCCCTCCTCGTCCATCCACTCCCAGATGCGCGCGACCAGGTCGGGATCAGCGGCCGCACCGCCTGCCACGGCCCCCGTCCCCACCCCCAGCAGCCAGCCGAGCAGGGCCCTGGGCGCCTTCCGGGGCGGGGCCGGTACGCGGGCCGCGAGGGCGAGGGCGGTCAGGCAGGCTCCGGCGCCGCGCGGGTCGGCCAGGTCCTCCAGCAGGGCGAGGATCCCGTGGGCGAAGGGCTTGTCCGCGAGCACCCGGGCGAAGGCGTCCACGGCGACCGGCCTCCCCTCGGCCGCCGACGCCCGCGCCTGGGCGACAAGGGCCGCGAGCCGGGGCGTGGTGAGTTCGGCGAGCTGGTCCTGCCAGTCCGGCGGGAGGTCGGGCGCCTGGACGACGGGCCACAGCGCGAACACGGCGACGTCGGCCATCACGACCACGGGCAACGGCTCGGACGGCACCCGGGCGGCCTCCTGGAGATACTGCACGGCCCCGGCCGCGACCAGCCTGCGCACCCGCTCCTTCCCGTCCCGCCGCCCGGCCCCCGCCGCACCCCCGAACTCCCGCTGGAGCGCCTCCAACTGCCGCCGCCCACCGCGCCCGCGCTGCGCCCCGACATGGACGCGGTAGTCGCGGACGAGCCGATCGATCCAGATCCGCAGCTCCGGCAGGCCCAGCGGCACGCCC
Source organism: Streptomyces antimicrobicus (assembly GCF_020532625.1). Taxonomy (GTDB): domain Bacteria; phylum Actinomycetota; class Actinomycetes; order Streptomycetales; family Streptomycetaceae; genus Streptomyces; species Streptomyces antimicrobicus. The sequence continues at coordinate 2,150 of NZ_JAJAUY010000047.1, forward strand.
CCGCCGCGCTGATGGTGGTGCTGGTGCTGGACGACGTACTGCGTCCCCCCGACCACCTGGAAGACCTGCCCACTTCCCCGCGCCCGCGCATCCATCCGCACACTCTCGACGGAACCGGCATGCGGCACCGCCCCGAGCTCCCCGGCCCGGTCCCCGTCCCCGTCCCCGGAAAGGCGCTGACTCATACCGCCCAGTCTCCGCCGTCACCATGATCCCGCGCAGCCGAAAAACCCCTAGACGAGTCATTCCGATGTGATCGCGGTCGTGAGCCATCAGAGGTCCTGCATGTGGTCTTGCGGCTGTGTCAGATCGGCGCGGCCAATACACGCGCCGCGCGACGCGGACGGCGGCGACAACGCCCTCGGGTCACCTGCGCAGCCAACGCTTCTTGGGGGGATCGGCAGGCTCCCGCGCGAGCACCAGCTCGGCGACGCAGATGCGCAGGTGCTGGGTGTGCTTGATCGGATCGGCGGATCGTTCATGCCGCACCAAGCGGGACTTCTCCACGAGCCAGCTCGTCGGGGACGTACGGAACACGAGACGCCCCTCTTCCTCGGGCAAGCTGCCACTCAACGAGGTGCGGCTCATCTCCTCGGCCCGGGCGATGGCCGCTTCCTGTCCGCCTTCGACGGGGACCTTGGCCACCAGGTCCCATGTGTTGTCGCCGCCGTGCGACTCGTTGGCCTCCACCAGCACGTACCAGCTCATGACCCCGTACCCCCTGTGCTCCGCGTGTGCGCGCCCAACCTATACGGGGCACTACACATGTCGACGGTGCGTCCGGGAACGCAGGCAGGACCACTGGACGGCGTGCGAGTCGCCGAGTGAGCGGCTGGCGGAGCCTCGACCGAATGAAGGCTGAAGCCGCGAACTTTGCGGTGACAGGCCTCGGCCTGGAAGTCCGACCCTCCCCCGCCCACCCCGGCGGCATCTGCCGCGCGACGACCGTCCCGTGCCCGTTCTGCCACCGGCCCGGATCCCTTCAACGGCGGTTCGGATCTTCGCTGGTCCACTGCGCCCCCTGCGGGGCCGGGGTAGGCATCACACATGGCCAGGTGCGCTGCTGGGAGTTGCTGCGCCAACAGCCCTCGCCGTCGACACCCCTTGAACTCCGTCCCGGACCGCCCATCTGCCAGGACGACGGCCCGGGACGGGCCAGCACCTCCCGACAACTCGCTCCCTCTCCCGTTGTGGATGAGGGTCGGCACGCCGCCATCTTGCACACCGCGCTGTACGCCGCCCTGTGCGAGCGGCTCGGCCGGTTCGTCCACCACTCCCGCAGCGGCCCGAGGAGGGCGAGTACCGGTCCGACATCATCGAGCACACCCTCCACACCATGCGCACGGCCGGCTACGAGCCGGACCTCGACCACCGGGCCGATCAAGCCCATGCCGACGCGCCCAGCGCCTGACCCACCACGACAGCCCGGCCGCGCCTCGGGGTTGGCCCCCTTCCGAAGGGAGCGACCGTGCGGCCCGCCGACGCCTGGGACGCGTTTGCCCTCCGCGGATCTACCGGCCCCATCCTTCCCTTCTCCTGGACCCCGTACGCGGGCCACGGCCCTCGCCGCGACGCCGTCGTCGAACTCAACGCCGACGACGCGGTGGTGGAGCTGGGGTGCGGTGCCGGCGACCGTCTCGCACACTGCGCCCTGACCGGCGCACGCACGGCGGTGTCGACCTTTCGCCAATGCATGTGGCGCTCGCCCGACAACGCTGCGGCCCGCGTGTCGACATCCACCAGGCTGAGGCAGTGGCATGGCTCGACGCGGCCGACGAGACGTACGACGTCGTCCTCTCTGTGTTCGGTGCGCACTGGTTCACCGACCCCGAGCTTCTGTTACCCGCCATCCGCCGCAAGCCGGGCCGCGACGGCGTCGTGATCCTGGCGCGTGCAAGCCCCCAAAGCGGTCTCGCCCAGCCGGACGGTAGGTGGCTGTCCGCCCCCCGAGAACCGCCCGCCCGGACCGTCCTACGCTGGGAAGGCGAAGCCTGTCAGTGGGCAGCCGCCCTGATAGAAGCTGGATTTCACGACGTCTCATCGCGGACCGTGGTCGCGCCCTCTCCTGACCGCGTTGACACGGTGCTCATCCGGGCGCGGGGGCAGTGAACGTCTCGTGACGCCAAGAGACGGGCTCCGCCGGAAGAGGGGCCGCAAGAGGGCGGCTCCCCAGAAGGGGAAGGGTTTTCGCCCGGAGGGCGCGGCTCTGCTCGGGCCGGGGCGAGGTCCGGGCGTCTCCGCAGAGGCCCGGGTGCACAAGGACCCCCATGCCGCCCTTCCGGGTGCCTGACCGCCAGGCTGTTGGCTGGGCGGGGCGGTGGTCGGGGTCAAGGGTGGAGCGCAGCGGAATCGCGCAGCGACGCGACCGCAGGGAGCGCCCTTGAGGCCGGCCACCGCCCCGCACGGACAATGGACTGGCGGTCAGACACCCCGCCCCACCGACCCCGCCCGGCCAAGGCCAAGGCTCGTCCGAAGCCGAGGCTCGGCCACCGCCCCGGCTCCCACCACGCCACATCACGAGGCAACCGCCCGGCCGCTCAGCCCCCCGCTCCCCCACCCCCACCCCCACCCGCACCCGCACCCGCACCCCCGCCCCCGCTCCCGTCCCCGTCCGCCGGCGGGATCAGGCGTCCCCGGCGGGACAGGAGGAAGCGTTTGAATTCGGCTACCGGTGGGGTGTCGGGATGGCCGTCCAGCCAGGCCACGCCGATCTCGCGGACCGCGCGCGGGGCCGTGACCGTCAGTTCGACGACGCCCGGGCGGGGGAAGGCCGGCGGTGGCAGCAGGGCGACGCCGAAGCCGGCCGCGACCAGGCCGCGCAGGGTCTCGGCCTCCTCGCCCTCGAAGGCGATGCGCGGGGTGAAGCCGGCCTCGGCGCACAGGTCGTCGGTGATGCGGCGCAGGCCGTAGCCCGGTTCGAGGGTGACGAAGGTTTCCTCGGCGGCTTCGGCGAGGCGGATCCGCTTGCGGCCGGACAGGCGGTGGTCCTCGGGGACGACCAGGCGCAGGCGCTGTTCGTCCAGGCGGCGCGCCACCAGGTCGGGGGCGTCGGGGACCGGGGAGGTCAGGCACAGGTCGAGTTCGCCGGCGCGCAGCCGGTCCAGCATGGCCTCGCCGTAGTTCTGCACGAGGGCGAAGCGGACCTTGGGGTGGTCGGCGCGGAAGGCGCGGATGAGGCCGGGTACGGTCTCGGGGCCGAGGGTGTGCAGGAAGCCGAAGGCCACCTTGCCGGTGGTGGGGTCGGCGTCGTCCTGGACGGCGGCGGCGGCCCGGGCGATCTCCGCCAGGGCCCGCTCGGCGGAGGCGAGGAACGAGCGGCCGGCCGTGGTCAGGACCACCGAGCGGCCCCGGCGGGCGAACAGGGTGACGCCCAGGTCCTGTTCGAGGCGGACCACGGCCCGGGACAGCGTGGACTGCGGAACGCCCAGTTCCTGGGCGGCCCGGGTGACGTGCTCGTGCCGGGCCACCGTGACGAAGTACGTCAGGCGCGGGGCCAGCAAGCTTGTCACCTGGATGTCTTCTTCGTAACGGGTCATCTACAGCCGTCCTCGTGAGCTGCGGTGATGCGGGAGAGGAACGATTATCCGGCTTTTGTGCATTGGACGCATGAATGGGGCGGGGCTACGTTCGAGGCATGTCTCCCGCTCATACCGGGGCGCCCGCCACCAGCATGGGTGCCTCTCCCTCGTCGTTCCCCGAAGCCGACACCGCAGCCGACACCGCAGCGGACGCCCCCGCCGGTGGCACCCCCGCCCAGCCCCTCGCCCCCGGTCGGCCCGGCTACCGCCGGATGACCCTGGCGCTCTTCGCCGCGGGGCTCGCGACCTTCGCCCTGCTCTACTCCACGCAGGCCCTGCTGCCGGCCCTCTCCGCCGACCTCGGGGTGACCGCCGGCCGGGCCAGTTGGACCGTGTCGGCCGCGACCGGGGCGCTCGCCCTGTGCGTGCTGCCGCTGAGCGCGCTGTCCGAGCGGTTCGGGCGGGTGCGGACGATGACGGTCTCGCTGCTGGTGGCCGTGGCGCTGGGCCTGCTGGTGCCGCTCGCGCCGAGCATCGAGTGGCTGGTGGCGCTGCGCGCCGTGCAGGGCGCGGCGATCGCCGGGATCCCGGCCTCGGCGATGGCGTACCTGGCGGAGGAGGTCCGGCCGAAGGCGCTGGTCGCGGCGATCGGACTGTTCGTCGCGGGCAACTCCGTCGGCGGCATGAGCGGCCGCCTGGTCACCGGCTGGGCCGCCGACGCGTGGGGCTGGCGGGCCGGCCTGGCGGCCGTCGGAGGGCTGGCGCTGGCCTGCGCCGTCGCCTTCCTGGTGCTGCTGCCGCGGGCGCGGTTCTTCCGCCCGGCGCCGCTGGACGCCGGGGCCATGGCCCGTACGGTCGGGGGTCATCTGCGCAATCCGCTGCTGCTGCGGCTCTACGGGGTCGGGGCGCTGTTCATGACCGTCTTCGGCGCCGTGTACACGGTGATCGGGTACCGGCTGACCGACGCGTTCTCCCTCGGGCAGGGCGTCATCGGGTCGATCTTCCTGATCTACCTGGTCGGGACCGTGTCCTCGGCCGCCGCCGGGCAGCTCGTCGCCCGGACCGGGCGGCGCGGCGCGCTGTACCTCGCGGTGCTGACCACCGCCGCCGGGCTGCTGCTGTCGCTGGCGGACGCGCTGGCGGCGATCGTCGCCGGGCTGGTGCTGGTGACGGCCGGGTTCTTCGCGGGGCACGCCGTGGCCTCCGCCGCGGTGAGCCGTACGGCGTCCCGCGGCCGGGCCCAGGCCTCCGCGCTGTACCAGTCGGCGTACTACCTGGGCTCCAGCGCCGGCGGTACGCTCGGCGCCCTCGCCTACCATGCGGCCGGCTGGCCGGCCACGGTCGGGCTCGCGCTGGTGGCCGTCCTGGGCGTCGTGTCGATCACCCTCTGCGGCACCCGCGCCGCCCGCCTGGAGCGGCGGCTTCCGCTCGCCGCGCGCTGAGCGGATCCCCGTGCGGATCCCCCTGCGGGGCGCACTTCGGCGCCTTGAGCGGATCCCCTGCGGGGCCCGTCGGCGCCCTGAAGGCCCTGGCCCCGGCGCCCGTCGGCGCCTGCCCTCCCCCACAGGCTCGTGAATGCGCAGTGCGCATTCGCGAGCCTTGGCGTCTCTTCTCCGGCCCGCCCCCGGCGGGCGACAGTGCTTCTCGTGAACCGAATTCCGTGAGCCGGAGAGACCGGAGACAACGGGGAGGTAGGGGTCATGAAGGGCACGGCGCAAGCCATTGCCGATATAGACGAGTTGCGTGCGCGGCTGGACCGGATCGACGAGCGGCTTCTTGAGGAGCTGCGGGCCCGGATCGAGATCTGTGTGGAGATCGCCCGCGTGAAGAAGGACCAGGGAATCCCGATGATGCAGCCGCACCGCATCGGCCTGGTCCAGGAAAGGGCCGCGGCGTTCGGGACCGAGCACGGCATCGACCTCGCCTTCCTGCGCCGGCTCTACGACCTCGTGATCGAGGAGACCTGCCGGGTCGAGGACCTGGTCATCGACGGGAGCGCGGCATGAGGACCTTGCTGATCGACAACCACGACTCCTTCACCTACAACCTCTACCAGCTGCTCGGGGAGGTCAACGGCCTCCCGCCGGTGGTCGTCCCGCACGAGACCGACTGGTCGACCCTGGACATGGCGGACTACGACGCCATCGTCGTCTCCCCCGGCCCCGGCCGGCCCGAGCGCGAGCGCGACTTCGGCATCAGCCGCCGCGCGATCCTGGACAGCGGTCTGCCGGTGCTCGGCGTCTGCCTCGGCCACCAGGGCATCTGCCACCTCTTCGGCGGCAAGGTCGGCCACGCGCCGCTGCCCATGCACGGCCGGATCTCCTCGATCACGCACGACGGAAGCGAACTCTTCGCCGGGATCCCCTCGCCCTACGACGTGGTCCGCTACCACTCCCTGGCCGCCATCGAGCTCCCGGAGGAGCTGGAGCCGACCGCCTGGACCGCCGACGGCGTGGTCATGGCGGTGCGCCACCGCTCCCTGCCGGTGTGGGGCGTGCAGTTCCACCCCGAGTCCATCAGCAGCGAGTACGGCCGGGAGCTGCTCGCCAACTTCCGCGACCAGGCCCTCGCCCACGCCGCCCGGCGCGACCGGCCGGTCCCGGCGCAGCGGTCCGGCTCCCTGCGCGCGCACGTGGAGAAGCTGGACCTGCTGCCCGACACCGAGGCCGTCTACCGGGAGCTGTTCGCCGGCAACGACCACGGGTTCTGGCTCGACAGCAGCAGCGTCATCGACGGCCTGTCGCGGTTCTCGTTCATGGGTGACGGCACCGGCCCCCTGTCGGAGTACCTCACCTACCAGGTGCTGGAGCGCACGGTCCGGGTGCACCGCCCGGGCGGCCGCGACGAACTCGTCGCGCAGAGCGTCTTCACGTATCTGGAAGACCAGTTGGCCAAGCGCCGCATTCCGGTTCCCGAGGGCCTGCCGTTCGAGTTCAACCTCGGATACGTCGGATACCTCGGCTACGAGCTCAAGGCCGACAGCAGCGGCCAGGAGGCGCACAAGGCCGACACCCCCGACGCCGCGCTGCTGTTCGCGGACCGGATGGTGGCTTTCGACCACGCCGAGGGCAGCACGTACCTGCTGGCGCTGTCCGCCGAGGGCGACCCCGGCTCCGCCCGGGACACCCGCGGCTGGCTGGACCGTACGGCGGCCCGGCTGCGCGCGCTCGGCCCGGCCGCGCCCGCGGCGCAGGGCGGCGCGCGGACGTTCGCCACCACCGGGATGACCGATCCGGCGCTGGCCGGGCTGGTCTCCATGCGGCACGACCGCGCGGGCTACCTGAGCCGGATCGCCGAGATCCACCAGGAGATCCACGACGGCGAGAGCTACGAGGTCTGCCTGACCAACCAGGTCGCCCTGAAGGCGCGCATCGATCCGCTGGAGACCTACGCGGAGCTGCGCCGGATCAGCCCCGTCCCGTACGGCGCGCTGCTCGACTTCCCCGGGGTCGCCGTGCTCAGCGCCTCCCCGGAGCGGTTCATGACGGTGGGCACCGACCGGACCGCCGAGTCCAAGCCGATCAAGGGAACCCGGCCGCGCGGCGCCACGCCCGCCGAGGACGAGGCGCTGCGCCAGGACCTGCTCGGCAACGAGAAGGACCGGGCGGAGAACCTGATGATCGTGGATCTGATCCGCAACGACCTGAACATCGTCTCGGAGGTCGGCTCGGTCCACGTGCCCAAGCTCTTCGACGTCGAGACGTACGCGCCGGTGCACCAGCTGGTGTCCACCATCCGCGGCACGCTGCGCGACGGCGAGTCGGCGGTCTCCGCGGTCCGGGCGGCCTTCCCCGGCGGTTCGATGACCGGGGCGCCGAAGGTCCGCACGATGGAGATCATCGACCGGCTGGAGGAGGGCGCCCGCGGTGTCTACTCCGGTTCGCTCGGCTGGTTCTCGCTGGGCGGCGCGGCCGACCTGAACATCGTCATCCGGACGCTGGTCGCCACCGAGGACCGGGTCACGTTCGGGGTGGGCGGCGCGGTGATCGCGCTCTCCGACCCGGACGAGGAGTTCGAGGAGACGGTGGTCAAGTCCCGGGCGATGGTCCAGGCGGTCGTCAGCACCGCCCTGCAACCCGCCGGGAGCTCGGTGTGATCCGCCGGGCGGTCATCGTCGGCGGTCAGGGCGCGGTCGGCCGGCTGTTCACCGAGCGGCTGCTCGGCAGCGGGATCCAGATCTGCGTGGTGGACCCGGCCGGTGCGGGCTCGCCCGCCCCGGGCGGTGCCCGCCGCATCCACGGCGACATCACCGACCTGTCGCCGCAGTTGGAGAAGGAGCTCGGCAAGGCCGACATGGTCGTCCTGGCCGTGCCCGAGCCGGTGGCGCTGGCCGCCGTCAAGGGGGTGGCGGCCGCGCTGCGGCCCGGCGCCCTGCTGGTGGACACGCTGTCGGTGAAGCAGCGGGTGGACGAGGAGTTCCGGGCGCACCTGCACGGGGTGGAGGCCGTCGGCCTGAACCCCATGTTCGCCCCGGCGCTCGGCTTCGAAGGGCGCGTGGTCGCGGCGTCGGTGGCGTTCGACGGTCCGCTGACCGCGGAGCTGCTGAAGCTGGTGGAGTCCTGGGGCGGCCGGATCGTCCGGGTGGAGGCCGCCGAGCACGACCGGCTGACGGCCGTGTCGCAGGCCCTGACCCATGCCACCGTGCTGTCCTTCGGACTCGCCCTGTCGAAGATGGGCACGGACGTGGAGGAGGTGGCGCGGATCGCGCCGCCACCGCACAAGACGCTGGCCTCGCTGCTCGCCCGGGTGTCCTCCGGCACGCCGGAGGTGTACTGGGACGTGCAGGCGGCCAACCCGCAGGCCGTCGACGCCAGGTCCGCCCTCGCGGAGGCCGCCCGCCGGCTGGCCGACACCGTCAAGGACGGGTCCGAGGAGGACTTCGCCGCCCTCATGGGCAAGGTCCGGGGCGCGCTCGGCGCCGAGCTGGACAACTACCGCGAGTTGTGTGCGCGGATCTTCGCCAACGTGTGACCGGGGACGGGGCCCGGCCCCGTCCCCCGCGCCCCGCGCCTGTGGCGGGGCGCCCCTCAACGTGGACAACCTCCCCTCACCTCAGAGAGGCACGACATGACCGACTCCCGTACGGGCTTCGCTCCGACCGTTCTGAACCCCGAGCAGCGGGCGGCGCTGGCCGCCGACACGACCGTCGGCGGTGGCAACCTGCTGCGGTCCGCGCTGAAGTGGAGCCCGAGCCCGACGACCCGTTTCGTCCACTCCACCCGGCCGATCACGAACCTGGCCGGGGCCGAGCAGCACGACTGGAGCCTGGCCGAGGTGGACGAGCTGGCCCAGGCGTGGTCCGCCTGGTACCTGGCGCAGGGCGTGCAGCCCAAGGACCGGGTCGCGGTGTGGTTCGAGGACTCGTTCGCGTACTCGGTGCACTTCTACGCCCTGGCCCAGATCGGCGCCATCGCCGTCCTGATCAACAGCAAGGCCACCGCACCGATCGCGGAGTCGCTGATCGAGCAGACCACCCCGGTCGGCCTGTACGCCGACCGCGGCCGGCTGGCCGCCCTGCGCGCCGAGAGCGAGATCCTGGACGGCCTGGCCTGGGTCCAGGAGGAGGAGGAGCTGCCCGCGCCGCCGGCCGGGGCGCTGGCCGAGGAGCAGTACTGGCAGCACGTGGGCGAGGACCCGGTCGTCATCCTGCACTCCTCCGGCACCACGGGCCGTCCGAAGCCGACCATCCACACCCACGGCACGATCGTGGCCGGCCCGCAGTTCCGCCTGGTCGACTTCAAGGAGCAGCCGGGCGCGCTGATGCTCACCGCGCTGCCGCAGTCGCACCTGGGCTGCATCGCCTTCACCGTGTACGCGGTGATAGCGGGCACCCCGCTGGTCGCGCACAGCGACCGCAGTGGTGAGGAGCTGGCCGCGGCCGTGGCCGAGCACAAGCCGACCGCGGTGATGGCGTTCGCCCACTCCTACGCGGAACTGGCCGCGCTGGAGAACGCCGGTGGCCGCCTGGACAGCGTCAACGCGTGGGTGTCCATCGGTGACGCCGTGCACCAGGCGCACATCACGGCCACGCTGAACCACCGCTCCGAGCACCTGCCGTCGGCGCAGTTCTTCGACCGGCTGGGCACCACCGAGCTCGGCTGGGGCGTGCTGCTGAAGATCCGCACGAAGGACTCCGTGCGCAACGACCGCTGCGCCGGTCAGCCGGTCGGGGTCGCCGAGGTGGCGGTCCTGCGCAAGGACGGCAGCCACGCGGACGTCGGCGAGGTCGGCTTCCTGGCCGCCCGCGGCCCGGCCATCACGCCGGGGTACTGGGGCGACTCGGACACCACGTACCGCTACAAGCTGGCCGGGCACTGGCTGCCGGGCGACATGGCGTACAAGGACGAGAACGGCGACTTCTACCTGGTGGACCGCGCCGCGGACCAGATCCGTACCGCGGACGGCCCGGCGTACTCCACGCTGATGGAGGAGGTCCTGCTCAACGACGTGCCCGAGTTCGACGACGTCGCGGTGATCGCGGGCACCGAGGACGGGGCCGTGGTCCCGGTCGCGGTGGTCACCACGCAGGAGACGGGCATCGACGCCGAGAAGCTGCTGCTGCGCGCGAACGAGGCGCTGGCGGCGGCCGGTCAGCCGGCGCTGCGGCTGCTGGAGGTCGCGGCGACCGAGGCGGACTTCCCGGTCGGTGTCACGGGCAAGGTGCTCAAGCGCAAGCTGCGCGAGAAGTACGCGGACCTGACCGCGTACCTGCGCGAGGGCGCCGGCAAGTCGCTCGCCACGGCGGGCTGATCCCAGACCGCCCTGTCCCGGCCCGGCGAGGGGCGGGCCGGGACAGGGCAAGCATCCGTCCGGTCGGCAGGTACGGCAGCCCCTCCCCCTGAGCGAAAGGGCCGGACCCCCCGGTGGGGGTCCGGCCCTTCGGGGCCGCCGGCACACGACGGCAGACCCGGAACGCAGGCAGCGGGTACGCAGAGCGCACTCGGCAGGACTCAGAAGGCTCCGGACGAGCGGGCGAAGGAGGTGGCGACCGTGAGGGCGGTGGTGTCGGCCTCGGGGGTGCCCACGGTGAGGCGGATGCCCTCGCCGGGGAAGGCCCGGACGGCGACCCCGGCGTCGGCGCACGCGGCGGCGAAGGCCTCGGTGGCCTCGCCCAGCGGCAGCCACACGAAGTTGGCCTCGCTGCGGGGGACCTCGAAGCCCAGGTCGCGCAGCGCGGTGGCGGTCCGGTCCCGCTCCTTGACGAGCAGTTCGACCCGCTCCAGCAGTTCCCCCTCGGCCGCCAGGGAGGCCACGGCGCCGGTCTGGGCGACGGCGGTGACCCCGAAGGGCGTGGCGCTGGAGCGGATGACCGCGGCGAGGGACTCGTGGGCGACCGCGTAGCCGATCCGCAGCCCGGCCAGGCCGTAGGCCTTGGAGAAGGTGCGGACGACGACGACGTTCGGACGGTCGCGGTAGAGCTCGATGCCGTCGGGCGAGTCGGGGTCGGTGACGAACTCCCGGTAGGCCTCGTCGAGGACGACGGTGACCTCGGCCGGCACCCGGTCGAGGAAACGTTCCAGCGCGGCGCGCCCGACCACGGTGCCGGTCGGGTTGTTCGGGTTGCAGACGAGCGCCACCCGGGTGCGCGGGCCGATCGCGTCGGCCAGGGCCTGGAGGTCGTGGGTGTGGTCCTTCAGCGGGGCCGTGACCGCCACGCCCCGGTTCATCGCCGTCAGGTGCGGATAGGCCTCGAACGAGGGCCAGGCGAAGGCCACTTCGTCGCCGTCGCGGACCAGGGCGTGCAGCAGGTGCTGGAGCACCCCGCAGGAGCCGGCGCCCACGACCACGTGCGTGGCGGGCACGTCGAGGCGGGCGGCGAGGGCGGCGGTCACGTCGGTGTGGAAGCGGTCCGGGTAGCGGTTGGCGTGCGCGGCGGCCTCGTCGAGCGCCGCGCGGACCGAGGGCAGCGGGGGGTAGGGGTTCTCGTTGGCGTTGAGCTGGTACACCGGGGTGTTCCCTTCTTCGGTGGAGGTGGGACGGCGGAAGCGGTGCGAGCGGGCGGTCAGTCGATCGCCGGGAGGGCGCCCTCGCCCCGGCCCATCAGGTAGCCGAGCTGGAAGCGGTGCTGGGCGCCGTACTGGTCGCGCAGGCACGAGATGTGGCCCTGGACCGAGCGCAGGCTGACCCCGAGCCGGCGCGCGATGGCCTTGTCGGAGCAGCCCTCGATCAGCAGCTTGCGGATGGCCAGGCGCATGTCCGGCACCACCTCGGAGGCGGCGTCGGCGGCCCGTACCGGGCGGAAGGGGAAGGGCTCGGCCCGGTCCCAGGCCTTCTCGAAGACGTCGGCGAGGAAGCCGGTGACCGCCGGGTCCCGGATCACCACGGCCGAGCTGCGCTCGGCGTCGGCGGGGATGAACGACACCGCGCGGTCGATGACGATCAGCCGGTCGAAGAACTCCGGCAGGGTCCGCACCTGCGCGCCGTGCCGCTGGACGGTCTGCACGTAGCGCTTGGTGGGTTCGTGGAACCGGGAGCTGTGCTGGTAGAGCGTGCGCATGGCCACCCCGCGGGAGAGGTGGTCGCGCACCGCCGCGTAGGCCTCCTCCAAGGTGGCGTCCGGGCGGGGGCCGTCGGGCTGGGCGGTGAGGATCTCCTCGCGGGCCCGGCCGAGCGCCTCGTGGATGGCGTACCTGATCCGGTCCGGCCCGTGCACGTACTCGATCCGGGCGGGCGGTCCGGGCGCCGGCTCGGCGGGCCGTGGCGCCGGCACCTGGGCCTGGGTCTGGGCGGCCTCGGCGGCGTAGCGGGACAGGGTGTCGAGGGTGTCGGCCATCTGCTGGAGGGTGTCCAGCGGGGAGACGGTCACGGGCGCGGCGGGCGGGGGGACCAGGGTGACGTTGCTGCTCATCTGACTGCCTTTCCGGTAACGGGAGGTCGACGGTGGACGGCGGGAACGCGACGGCGAGGGCCGCGGGTGGAATCCCGCGGCCCTCGCCGTCGCGCTGTCACGCGCCCGGGCGGCGTGCGGGATTCCGCAACGACGCCAGGACGAGCAGGGTGGCGAGGGCCGAGGCCCCGCCGAGGACGAACCAGAAGGAGTGGCCCAGCTCGGCGAAGAGCCAGCCGCCGGCGACCGGGCCGACGGCGGAGCCCAGACCGAAGGCGAAGTGGAAGCTGCCCAGGTAGTGGCTCTTGAGGTGGTCCGGGGCGACGACGGCCGGGTACGAGAAGATGGCCGGGCCGCCGATGATCTCGCCGAGGGTCCACACCAGGGTCGCGGTCACGATCACGGCCGGGCCCATCGGCAGCCCGTACAGGGCCACCCCGGAGCCGAGCAGCGCGAACGCCAGCCCGATGGTGACCCGCACCGGCCAGTCCTGGGTGACCTTGGTGAGCACCAGCTCGAAGGCGATGACCAGGAAGCCGTTGAGGGAGACCGCGACGGTGTACCAGAACACGGCCAGCCCGGACGCCGCCACGTCGAGCGGGAGCGTGGAGAGGTACTGGGCGTAGACCGCGGTGTGGATCAGCGTGGCGACGAGGTACAGGGAGAACCGCCGGTCGCGCAGGACCGCCAGGTAGCTCCCGGTGGCCGCGTCCTGCCGTCCCCGGGCGGTGCCCGGCGGCAGCGTCCGCCAGGCGAGCACGGCGAAGGCGAGGGCGATCGCCGCCTCGCCCCAGAACAGCAGGTCGTACGAGTCGTGGCCGAGCCGGAACAGCCCGAAGCCGACCAGCGGCGCGGCCATCGCGCCGAGGTTCAGCCCGAACCGGTACATGGCGAAGACCATCACCTGCCGGTCCTCGCCGGCCAGTTCGGACAGCAGCGCCGCCGAGGCGGGCCGGAACATCTGCCCGGCCAGGCCCGCGAGGACGACGACGGCCAGCAGGGCGGCGTAGTCGGTGAGGTAGAGCAGGGCGGCCGTCAGCACCGCGGAGGCGGCCATGCTGACGGCGGTGGTGTTGCGGGCGCCCATCCGGTCGGACAGGGAGCCGCCGATGAGCACGCCGAGGACGGTGCCGGCGCCGTACGCGCCGAGCGCGAGGGTGGCGCGGCCGGCGGAGTGGCCCAGCGAGGTCAGGTACAGGACCAGGAAGATGTTGAGGAAGCCGCCGAGCCGGTTGATGAACACCCCGGCGAGCAGGGTCTTCACCGCGAGCGGTGCCTCGGTGAACGCGGCCCGGACGGTGGGCCTGCGCGCAGCGGTGGTGTCGGCGGCCGGTTCGCCGGCCGGCCGTGCCGGGGACGCGGTCCCCGGCACGGCGGCGGGCGCGGACTGCTCGTCCGCGGCCGCCGAGGCGCGTGCGGTGCTCATCCGGCCTGCTCCCCCACGGGAGCGGTCCGTACGGTGACGGCCGCGCGGACCTTGGCCTCCAGCTCGTCCAGGGCCACCGAGTTGGGCGCGTCGATGAAGAAGTTGGCCACGCGGTCCTCGCTGCTGCGCAGCGGGCCGACGTAGCTGCCCTTCTCCTTCTGGACGAAGACGGCCCGCAGGGTCGGCGGGTCGTCGGGCAGGCCCACGGGGACCTCGGGCCACAGGTCGCCCTCGCCGGCCCATTCGACGCTGACGCCGGGCCAGTCGACGGAGACCTCCTCCAGGATGCCGGGCTCGTGCTCGACGTAGACCTGGCGGGCGTGGCGGACGGGCTTGGGGTAGTCGGCGGTCTCCCCCAGGGCGATCTTGATGATCTCGGGCTCGATGGGCCGGCCCGTGGCCAGGTGGTACAGGACGGTCAGGCCGTCGCCGGGGGTGCGGGCGGCGACCTCCATCAGCTTGGGGTGGCCCTGGGCGTCCAGCCGCCACTCGGAGTGGGTCATGCCGTCCTGGAAGTCCAGCAGGTGCAGCAGGCACTTGTTGGCGGCCAGCAGCGTCTTGCGTTCCAGGCCGACGGCGCCGGAGACGGTGTGCGAGAGCTCGACGAAGGTGTCGGCGTGCACGTCGGTGGTGCCCTTGACGGTGACCGAGTCCCACACGATCCGGCCGTGCTGGATCAGCGCCTCGACGGAGAACTCCTGGCCCTGGACCTTCTCCTCGATCAGGATCGTCTCGTGCTCGGGGTACGTCGCCAGCAGCGCGGCCAGCTGCTCGGCGTCGGTGACGGTCTGCACGCCCGAGCTGGAGTGCCGGGTGGCGGGCTTGACCACGGCCGGGAACGGCACGCCCGACAGGTCGGTGCCGGAGCGGTCGCCGGGCGGGACGACGAGCGCGTACGGGTTGAACTCGCCCAGGTGCAGCCGCTGGAGGTACTTGCTGCGGCAGACCCGCCCGGCGCGCAGGCCCGGCGAGGGCAGGTTCAGCGCGTCGGCGATCAGGCTGGTCGGCTCGACCAGGGTCTCGCCGGCCGCGTAGACGCCGATGATGTCGTAGCGGCTCTCCCAGCCGCGGACGGCGGCGACGACGCCCGCGGTGAAGGAGCCCTCGCGGTCCACGGAGCCCTCGACGAACGCGATGTCGTCGAGGGCGGCGGCGGGGTGACCGGGTTCGCGGAGGGCGGCCCGGGCCTGGTCCCGCCACACCGCGGGGGTGATCAGCAGGATCTTCAGGCCGCGCCGGGAGAGTTCCTCCAGGTAGCGCGGGGCCCGGCAGATGGCCAGGAACGACCCGGTCAGCAGGAAGGCCGCGGGTCTGTCGGAGGCTTCGGCCGGTGCGGCGGCCGGGCCGGCGGGCAGGGTGGGCAGGGCGCTCATGTGGCGGGCCTCCACAGGTCGGCGGCCAGGAAGGCCAGGTCGAGGGCCTGGCCGCGGTTGAGCCGCGGGTCGCAGGCGGTGGTGTACCGCAGGTCGAGGTCGTCGAGGGTGACCGGGTCGGTGCCGCCCACGCACTCGGTGACGTGGGCGCCGGTGAGCTCCAGGTGGAGCCCGCCGGGGTGGGTGCCGAGCTCGCGGTGGATCTCGACGAACGCGCGGATCTCGGCGGTGATGTCGTCCAGCAGCCGGGTCTTGCGCCCGCCCGGGGCGACCCGGGTGTTGCCGTGCATGGGGTCGGTGACCCACAGCGCGGGCGAGCCGGCGGCGGTGACCTTCTCCACCAGGCCGGGCAGCACCTCGCGGATCGCCTCGGCGCCCATCCGGGTGATGAACGTCAGACGGCCCGGCTCGGCGTCGGGGTCGAGGAGCTCGACGAGGGCGAGCAGCTCGTCCGCCGTGGCGGTGGGGCCGACCTTGACGCCGACCGGGTTGGCGATCTGGGCGGCGAAGGCCACGTGGCCGCCGTCGAGCTGGCGGGTGCGCTCGCCGATCCAGACGAAGTGGCCGGAGCCGGCGTAGCGGCGGCCGGTCGCCTCGTCGACGCGGACCAGCGGGGACTCGTAGTCCAGCAGCAGCGCCTCGTGGCTGACGTGCAGCGGCAGCCCGGGTACGCCGGCGACCTCGGCCTCGGCGTCGGCGCCCGGCAGCAGCCGGATGCGGTCCAGGGTGCGGGCGGCGGTGTCGTAGGCGGTCATCATCCGCCACGGGTCGGCGGCCCGGTCCGCGGCGGTGAAGCCGAGGCCGTTGACCGCGTCGCCGCGGTAGGCGGGCAGGGTGACCCCGTCGCGCTCCTCGGTGGGCTTGGAGCGGGGCTTGGCGTACTGGCCGGCCATCCGGCCGAGCGGGACCACCGGTACGGCGGCGCCGTAGGAGATCACCTCGGCCATCTGGCGCAGGGTGGTGGCGGTGCTCTCGGCCTCCACGAGGGCGCGGTCGCCGAACTCCTCGGCGCAGTGGCCGCCCTGGAGCAGGAGTGCCTCGCCGCGGGCGGCGGCGGCCAGCCGCGCGCGCAGCGCGTCGCTCTCGGCGAGAGGGGTCAGTGGGGGTTGTTCGGACAGCAGGTCGACGACGGTGGCGAGAGTGGCGGGGTCCGGCCAGTCGGGCTGCTGTGCCGACTTCAGGGCCCCCAGGGCGGTACCGATCATGATGTGCTCGCTCCTCGTTTCAGGGCCCGGTCGGTCAGGGGACCGGCCGCTCCTGTGTAGTGGGCGGGTTCCAGCAGGTCGCGCAGTTCTTCCGGGCCGATGACGCCCCCGAGCCGCGGGTCGGCGGCGAGGACGTCCAGGAGAGGGGTGCCGGTGCCGTGGGCGGTGGCGGAGGCCTCGGTCAGCAGCTGCCGGGCGGTCGCCTTGCCGATCCTCGGGGCGAGGACGGCGGCGATCCGCTCGGTGACGAGCAGGCTTCCGGTCAGGCCGAGGTTGGCCCGCATCCGGTCGGGGTCGACGGTGAGTCCGGCGGCCAGCTCGACGGCGGTGTGCGCGGCCCCGCCGGTCAGCCGCAGGCATTCGCGCAGGGTGTGCCATTCGCTGTGCCACACCCCGGCCGAGCGTTCGTCCTCGCTGACCAGTGCCTGGGCGAGGGTGCCGGCGAGGGCGGGGACCACCAGGGCGGCGGACCGGATCAGGGTCGCCAGCACCGGGTTCCGCTTGTGCGGCATCGCCGAGGAGGCCCCGCGCCCGGCCGGTCCGGGCTCGGCGACCTCGGCGGTCTCGGTCCGGGCGAGGGCCAGCACGTCCACGGCGAACTTGCCCAGCGCGCCCGCGGTGTGCGCGAGTACGGCGCCGAGGTCGGCGACCGGTGTGCGCAGCGCGTGCCACGGCAGGGCCGGGGCGCACAGCCCGGTCTCGCAGGCGAACGCGGCCGCCAGTTGGTCGGCGTAGTCGTCCGCGCCGGCTCCCCCGGCGGCCCGGCCGGGCCCGTCGAGGCGGGCGTACTCCAGGTAGCCCGCCAGGGTGCCGGCCGCGCCGCCGATCGACACCGGCAGGCGCAGCCGGTCGATGCGCTGGATCGCGTCGAGCAGGAGGTGGCGCCAGCCGGCGGCCTTGAGGCCGAAGGTGGTCGGGACGGCGTGCAGGGCCAGGGTGCGGCCGGCCACCACGGTGTCGCGGTGCTCGGCGGCCAGGGCCGCCAGCGCGTCGGCGGTGCGCAGCAGGTCGGCGCGCAGCAGTTTCAGGGTGCGGGCGGCGACCAGCATGGTCCCGGTGTCGAGCACGTCCTGGCTGGTGGAGCCGCGGTGGACGTACTCGGCGGCGGCCGGGTCGGCCTCCGCGACGACCCGGGTGAAGGCGGCGACCAGGCCCACGACGGGATTGGCGGTCTCCCGCGCGGCCAGCGCCAGCCCCCGGACGTCGAGCCGCCGGGCGTCGGCGGCCTCGGTGATCACCTGGGCGGCCCGGGCGGGCAGGGTGCCCAGCCGGGCCTGGGCCCGGGCGAGCGCCGCCTCGGCGTCCAGCATGGCCTGCAGCCAGGCCGTGTCGCTGGTGGCCGCCTCGGCGGGGGTGCCCGCCCGGACCGGGGACAGCAGGCCGGCGTCGGTGCCCTCCCAGGCCTGCGGCTGCGCGCCGCTCCACCCGGCCGGCGCCGCGGACGCGGGCGCGGGGGCGTGCGCGAGCAGCCTGGGGACCTCGGCCAGGGGAAGCGGCGCGGTCATGCCCGGACCTCGCCGGCGGGGGCGCCGGCCAGCGGCGCCTCGACCGCGGACAGGGCCAGGACGGCGTGCGCGATGGCGTCGGAGTCCTCCAGGGTGACCGAGCCGACGCCGGGGCGGATGCCGGCGGCGGTGACCCAGTGCACGGCCTCGGTGGGGACGCCGTAGGCGAAGCGCCGCGGGTGCGCCCTGCCGGCGCCGTCGATCAGCCGGTAGGGGCGCTCGGACACGGCCAGGCCACCGGTCTCGTACTCGATGCCGGCGCTGCCGCGGATCCGGAACGGCTGGCACTGGCCGGTCTCCAGCAGCTGCACCAGCAGCGCGTCGGTGGTGCGCCGCAGGTCCGGGTGGGGCAGCCGGGCCTCGATGAGCGCGGTCAGCCGGATCTCGTCGGCGTCGACGCCGTCGGCGGTGGCGACGAACACCGGCCCGTCCGGGCCGTCGGCCTCGGTGCGCACCCGCAGGCCGGGCCCGGTGAACTCGACGATGCCGGCGGAGGCCAGGGCGATCAGCTCGTCGATGCGGGAGACCGGCGGGCCGATGGAGAGGAAGGCGTTGAGCGGGGTGTACCAGCCGTCGAGGTCGTCGCGGTGCGAGTCGGCGTGCAGGCCGCCGTGGTCGACGGCGAGCCGGATCTCGTTGCGCAGGTCGCGCAGGACGTCGAGGGCGGCCTTGAGCGGGCCGCTGACGTTGCCCTCGCGGGCCTCCTTGGCGTCGCGCAGCAGGTAGGCCAGCATCCAGCGGCGGAAGTCGTCGCGGCCGGTGAAGCGCAGGTCGCCGTAGGGGCGGGAGAGGGTCTTCCAGTTCCACCGCTCCTCGCCGTCGATGCCGGCCTCGGCGAGCAGCGCCTCCTCGGCCTCGTCGTCGACGGCGGCCAGGTAGCGGGTGGTGAAGTCCTCGATGAGGTCGGGGGTCCAGTGTCCGCCGCGGGCGGCCAGCAGCCGCTCGTAGTAGACGCTCTGCACCTCCTTCTGGATCAGCGGCCAGATGTGGATGCCGAAGTCGATCCAGTCGCCGTCCTTGGCGGCGGCGCGCATCGACTCGACGCGCTCGACGGTCAGCAGGCGCGGGTGGTACCGGCCGTGCGGGCCCTTCTCGTTCTCGCCGCGCGCCTGGTACGGGATGCCGCGCCGGGAGCCGGCGTACATCTTGGGCTCCAGGCCGGAGGGCCGGTAGACGAGCCGGCCGTCCGCTCTGCGCTCGAAGAAGCCGCCGCGGCCGAGGGTGAACAGGGCCATGTAGTCGAAGAAGTTCAGGCCGAGGCCGCGCAGCAGCACGGGCCGGCCGGGGCCGATGGCGCTGAGGTCGACGTCCGCCGGGTTCGAGGGGCCGGTGTACGACAGCCCGTGGGCGGCGGCGAAGTCGTGCAGCCGCTGCTCCTCGGGGCCGAGCTTGGCCGGCAGGTGGCCCTGGGCGAGGACGACGGCGGAGAGCCCGGACAGCCGGCCGCCGTCGGCGAGGTCGAGGGTCTGGGGCCCGTCGGGGGTGTCGGCGTCGTGGAGGGCGACGGCCCGGGTGCGGTGGACGTGCACGGTGACGTGTTCGGGGGCACCGGCGAGGCACTCCTCGAACGCCCACTGGAGGTAGTGGCCGTAGAAGGCGCGGGTGGGGTAGGCGTCGGGGCCCAGCTCCCGGGCCTCGGCCACGGTCTGGGCGCCGTAGCGCCGCTCGGCGGCCTCCGGGTCGGCGGCGAGCCGGCGCGCCCAGGCGTACAGGCTGGGGCCCTCCTCGATGGGGCCCTGCATGGTGACGCTGTCGTCCGTGTAGAGCGTGATCTGCGAGGAGACGGTGTTCATCAGCAGGTGGCGCGGCTGGGCGGTGCGCCACACGGCGCCGGCGCCCGGCGGCGAGGGGTCGATGACGTGCACGGTGAGCTCGTCGTGCGCGGGGGACTTGCGCTCCTGGGCGCATATGCGTTCCAGGACCGACAGGCCCCGGGGTCCGGCGCCGACGATCGCGATCCGGGCATGGCTGTGCTGCGGCATGGGGTCTTCTCCCACCAACGGAAAGGGGATGCTGGCGAATTACGGCGGTGCGGTGTGCCTGTGCGGTGCGGGCGGTCAGCGGGCGGTGTTCCAGCCGACGTCGGTGAGCGCGGGGCCGGTGTGCACGGCTCCTCCTGTGCGGTCGTGGGGTCAGTCGCGGATGACGGTCTTGCTGCGCATGAGGAACTCGGCGAGGTATCCGTCGTGCGGGAGTCCGGGCCCCATCCAGTAGGTGGGGTGGTCGCCGGCGTGGACGTTGCCGATGGTCGGTTCGGCGATCAGCTCGTCCAGGAGCTGTTCGTCGGTGGTGAGGGCGGTCACGACGAGGCTGCCGCGCAGCGGGGCGATCCCGTCGGCGCGGTTCCACGGCGCCACCCAGACGCAGGGGAAGGGCAGTTCGACGCCGGCCTGCGGGGCGTCGGCGCGGTCCAGCTGGTGCACGGCGGGCGTCAGTACGGCGCTGCCGTCGCCGAGGTCCGCGGCGACGCCGTCGCCACCGAGCCACGCCCTGGTGCCCGCGGCCTGGGTGAGCAGGTGGGCTTCCAGGGCGTGGGCGGTGGCGGCGTTCTGCACGGGCAGGACGGCCCGGTCGTCCTCGGGGGGCAGGACGGGCAGGGCGGCGAGCCGGTCGGCGAGGGCTTCGGCGAGGGGGGCCGGGTCGCCTTCGACGAGGACGGTGGTGGTGTTGACGCAGCCGGTGCCGCCGTGGCCGGCCACCGACGCGGTGATGGTGTCCAGGTACGGACGCCAGTCGGTGTCGGCGGTGACCAGGATCTTGCTGCGGCCGGGGCCCTGCAGCAGGACGTCCGGGTTGCCGCCGTACTTGCGGACGACGTCCTCGCCGCCGTACACGAGCGAGCGGTCCGCGGCGCGCAGCAGGGTGTCGGCCTCGGCGTGGTCGGTGGGCAGGAAGGCGATCCGGTCGTCCCCGAAGCCGGCCTCGCGCAGGGCGTTGATCAGGCGGTACGGGGTGAACGGCTCGCGGCGGGAGGGGCGCACCGCGACCCGGTAGCCGAGGGCGAGGGCCTCGGGCCACAGGCTGTGGGTGCCGGGGTGGTTGCCGGCGGCGAGGACGGCGAAGGTCTCGCCGCGCCGGGTCCACACGGCGCGGCCGGTGCGGGTGAGCGGGGAGCTCCAGTGCTCGGCGGTGCCGGCGGGCCGGGCCTGGGTGAGGCTGTCGTAGACACGGCCGAGCCGGGCCCGGATGTTCTGGGTGGTGGCGCGGACGACGGACAGCGGGACCCCGCCGACCCGGCTGACGGTGTGCTCGTACGCGGCGACGCTCTGGCCGGCGACGTCGGCGGTGGCGAAGAGCTCGGCGGCCCGGCCGATCGCCGCGATCCGCTGGTCGGCGTCCATCGGCCGGGCCCGGTGCAGGGCCTTGACGGTGCGGTCGACGAACAGGGACGGGACGAGGCTGAGTTCGGCGACCGGGGCGCCGCAGACGTCGGTGACCGTGGCCCGCTTGCGGGCCCGGAAGGCGCCCTGCGCGCCGAGCGCGTCGAGGTGCGGCGACTGCGTCTGTGCCTGCGGCTGCGGCTGCGGCTGGGACTGGGACTGGGACTGGGCCTGCGGGGCAGGTTCTGCCCGCGGTCCGCGCTGCGCCCCGGGCCGCTCGGGGCGGCCGGGGCCGAGGAGGTCGGCGACGGCCATGTCAGTACACCCCTTCGATGACGGTCTCGTTCTCGAAGGTGGCCACCGGGGCGATGTCGGCGACGGCGTCGCCCGGTCCCCCGAGGGACGGCAGCCGGGTGGCGAGGTCGCGTTCCAGGTTGTTGGGCAGCAGGAACGTCTTGCTGACGTGGCTGACCACGACCTGGCCGCGCTCGCCGTACGCCACGGGCTCGCGGGTGGCCGGGTCGACCACGGAGAAGGTGACGTAGGGGCTCAGCGGGTCGAACACGCACGGGTCCTCGTCCGCCAGCCCGGGCCGCTCCCCGGCGAAGCCGAGGATCATCGTGCTGCCGTAGTTCCCGCAGAAGGCGATGTCGGGGAAGATCTCGGTCCGGTACAGGTGCCGGGAGTCGGGGTCGAGCTGGGTCCCGCCCCAGCGGATCGCCTTGACCTTCTTGTTCACCAGCTCGACGAGGTCCTCGCGGCCGGCCAGCCGCTCCAGCACCGACGGGGTGATGGTCAGGACGCCGATGTCCTGGGTGGTGAGCACGAACTCGGCCTGCTCCAGAAGGTGTTCGGCATACGCGCCGGCGTCGGCACCCCGGCCGGCGGCGATCAGCTTCTTCACCCAGCGCGGGTCGAGGTCGATGGTGAAGCCGCGGGTGCCGTGCGTGTCGGCGGAGCGGCGGAAGAACTCGCCGACGATGTGCGGGCCGGTGGGCACCAGGCCCAGCCAGTCGGCGCCGCGCGGGAAGCCGTGCGCGTCGAGGTTGGCGTTGGACCAGGCCACCATGCGGTCGAGCCAGTCGCGGGTGAGCACGACCCGCTTGGGGGCGCCGGTGGTGCCGCCGCTCTCGAAGACGCCGACGACGTCCGGGCGGGCGCCGTAGCCGCGCGGGACGAGGTCCTGGGCGCGGACGTGGCGCAGCTCGCCGGTGACGTCGGGGAAGCGGGCGAGGTCGGCGTGGGTGCGGATGTCCGTGCGCGGGTCGAAGTCCAAGGTCTCCGCACGCCGCAGCCAGAACGGGGACCCGGTCTCCGGACCGAAGTGCCAGTCCATCGCCGCCCGGACGAACTCGTCCGGGTCGGGCTGCACGTCGAACGGAAGGTCCAGGATCGAGTGGTCTGGCGAGGACACGGTGTCTCCTTACGAAGTGCGGCAGCGGGTGTGCGGAGGAGCGGCGGTACGGCGGAAACGGCGGTACGGCGGAAACGGCGGTGCAGCGGGTACGCCGACGGGGCTCGGCACGGGGGAAGGAAGCGCCCCGTCGGCGTACGCGCTGGTCCTGGGGGTGCGGGTCGGCGCGGACCCGGCTAGACGCGGATCAAGGTGGCGGCCCAGCGCCCGGTGGAGATGCCGCACAGGGCGACGAGGTCCCCGGGCGCCAGCTCGCCGCGCTCGATCTGCAGGCCGAGCGAGATCAGCTGGTCGGCGCCGCCCATGTGGCCGTGGTCCAGGGCGAGGGCCGCGTTGGTCCGCTCCGCGGGGATGCCGAGCGGCGTGGCCACCGCCGCCACGGAGGAGGGGACGTCGTTGAGGTAGATGACGTGGTCGAGGTCGCCGCGGTCGACCCCGGCGCGGGCCGCGGCGGCGTCGATGACCTCCACCAGCCGGACGTACCGCTCGCCGATGAACTTGCGCAGCTTGGCCGGGTCCCCGGAGAACTGCTCGCGCACCTGGTCGTACGCGGACGGGGCGTCGGCCGCGGTCCAGCCGATCGGCGGCAGCGGCTGGACGGCGCCGCCGAAGTCCAGGCGCAGCAGGTCGCTGTACTCGGGGTCGGTGAACTGCTCGGAGGCCAGCCATCGGACCCCGTCGTGGCCGCGCCGGACGACGACGGCCACGGCCGCGTCGCTGAGCACGGTGTTGATGACGTTCATCCGGTTGCGGTGGAACTCGCTGACCCGGTTGACGACCACGAACAGCGCGGTGTCCGCCTCGGGGCGCAGCGCCAGCGTGGAGGCGACGTAGAACAGGCCGCCCACGCCCGCGCCGCAGCCCTCGTTGAGCCACAGGGTCTGGGTGCGCTCGATCTTCAGCTCGCGGGCCAGCGCCGAGGCGGCGTCCCAGTACGAGTACTCGGGCATGTCGGTGGTGGCGACGATCACCAGGTCGAGCGCGTCGGCGGTGAGGCCGGCCCGGTCCAGGGCCTGCTGGGCGGCTTCCCGGGCCAGGTCGGTGCCGGTGACCCCGGCGGCGGCCCGGTGGAAGGTGCGGTAGCCCCACTTGACCACGCGCTCGGGGTCGTCGACGTAGTCCGCGGCGACCGTGGCCACGTCCTGGTCCTCGCCGAAGGCGTAGCCGAAGGAGGCGATGCCGATGCCGGCGGCGCCCGTGGTGGCGCCGGTGGCGGCG
Organism: Streptomyces antimicrobicus; assembly: GCF_020532625.1. Taxonomy (GTDB): domain Bacteria; phylum Actinomycetota; class Actinomycetes; order Streptomycetales; family Streptomycetaceae; genus Streptomyces; species Streptomyces antimicrobicus. The sequence continues at coordinate 25,956 of NZ_JAJAUY010000047.1, forward strand.
GTGTCGGTGTCCACGCTCATGTCAGGCCGCTTCCGGGTGGGCCGCGGCCGTCAGGCGCGCGGTGAGTTCGTCGGCGGCCTCGGCGAGCGTCTTCTCGAACAGGACCAGCAGGTCGTACTCGTCGCCGAAGCGCTCCTTGGCGTACTCGCCGAGCTGGAGGGCGAGCGCGGAGTGCCCGCCGAGTTCCAGGAAGCTGTCCTGCAGCTCCACGTCGGGCTCCTCCAGCAGCTCGGCCACCCACTCCAGGGTCGCGGTGCGGATCTCCTCGGCCAGGGCGGTGGCGGGTGCGGTGCTCATCGGGTCTGGTTCCTCTCCTCTTCCCAGGTCCGGGCGACGGCGGCCCGGTCGACCTTTCCGTTGACGGTGCGCGGCAGGTGGGGCAGCGGCAGTGCCCGGTAGCTCGACGGGTGCATGTAGGACGGCAGGAGTTCCTTCACGTGCGCGCGCAGCGGGCGGGTGCCGGGGTCCTCGGCGCCCTCGGCGACGATGTACGCGCAGACCAGGCGGTCGTCGCCGGGCTTGAACGTGTGCACCCAGACCACCGCGTCGGCGATGTCCTGGTGGGCCTGCACGGCGACCTCGATGTCGCTGAGTTCGATCCGGTGGCCGCGCAGCTTGACCTGGAGGTCGGCGCGTCCGACGTAGCCGTAGGTGCCGTCCGGTCGCGGGACCACCAGGTCGCCGGTGCGGTAGTAGCGGATGCCGTCGGTGTGGGTGGGGAAGCGTTCGGCGGTGAGCTCGGGGCGGCCCAGGTAGCCGTCGGCGACCTGGGGGCCGGCCAGCCACAGCTCGCCCTGCTCGCCGACGGCGGCCTCCCGGCCGGTGTCGGTGACGACGCGGGCGGAGCCGGACAGCAGCCGGCCGATCGACAGGGTGTCGGTGTCGAGGTCGTCCTCGCTGACCGCGTGGAAGGTGCTGAGCACGGCCGCCTCGGTGACCCCGTACATGTTGACCAGGACCGGGGAGGACAGGCCGAACTGCTTGGCCCACGGGCGGACCGTCTCGGGGGTGAGCTTCTCCCCGCCGAAGACGACGTAGCGCAGCGCCGGCAGGGCGAACTGGTCGCGCAGCACGATCGAGGTCATGGCGCTGAACGCGGTCGGCGTCTGGCTCAGCACGGTGATGCCCTCGTCCGCGATGAAGTGCATGCACGCCTCGGGCGAGCGGGAGGTGCCGGGCGGCAGCACCACCAGGCGGGCGCCGGTGGCCAGCGGTCCCCAGATCTCCCACACGGAGAAGTCGAAGGCGATGGAGTGGAACAGCAGCCAGCTGTCGTACTCGTCGAAGGCGAACGGCCCCTGGGCGGCGGCGAACAGGGTGGCCGCGGCACCGTGCGGGACGAGGACGCCCTTGGGGCGGCCGGTGGTGCCGGAGGTGTAGATGATGTACGCGGTGTCGCGGGGGTCCGGTCCCGGCCCGGCGGGCGGGGCCACCGGCGGCTCGGCCAGCAGCCGGGTGATCCGCTCCTCGGGGACGACGGGGACCGGGCCGGTCTCGCACTCGGCGGGGTCGCCGAGGAAGGCGGTCACGGCGCTGTCGGAGACGATGTACTGGTTGCGGGAGGGCGGGTTGCGCACCTCCAGGGGGACGTAGGCGGCGCCCGCCTTCATGATCCCGATCATCGAGGCGATGGCGGCGGCGCCCGGCGGCATCCGCAGCGCGACCCGGTCCCCGCGGCCCACGCCCAGCTCCGCCAGCAGTGCCGCGACGGCGTCCGACCAGGTGTCGAGCCGGCGGTAGGTGTACGTGGCCCCGTCCGCGGTGAGCGCGGGCCGGTCGGGGAAACGCTCGACGGTGGCGGCGAGGACGTCGGTCAGGACGCGGTGGTCGTCGTCCCGCAGGGTGCGCGGGCCGGCGATGGTGGGCAGGGTCATGGCTTCCCCCCAGGGGGCGTGGTCGGGCGGTTCGGTGTCAGGGGTGGCCGGCGGTCAGGCGGCCTTCACGGCACGGGCGAACTTCACGACCCGGTCGGCCTGGACGCGGGCGGCGGCCCGGGTGGTGTCGTCGACGGGTCGGGTGTTGCCGCCGCCCGACCAGTGCGCCGTGCCGTACGGGTTGCCGTCGGCGAACTTGTCGGGGTGGGTGTAGCCGGGGGCGACCACGATCCCGCCGAAGTGGTGGAAGGAGGTGGTCAGCGCCAGCAGCGTGGACTCCTGGCCGCCGTGCTCGCTGGCGGTGGAGGTGAAGCCGCTGTACACCTTGTCCTTGAGCAGGCCCTGGCTCCACGCGGGGCCGAGCTGGTCGAGGAACTGCTTGAGCTGGGCGGAGATGTTGCCGAAGCGGGTGGGCGAGCCGAACAGGACGGCGTCGGCCCACAGCATGTCGTCGGGGGTGGCCACGGGGACGTCGGCGGTGTCGGCCAGGTGCCGGGCCCAGCGGGGGTTGGCGTCGATGGCCGACTGCTGGGCCAGTTCGGCGCACCTGCGCAGGCGGACCTCGGCACCGGCCTTCTCGGCGGTCTCGGCGATCTCCCGGGCGATCTCGGCGACGTTCCCGGTGGCCGAGTAGTAGATCACGGCCACGTTGACGGCGGCGTCGGTGCTCACGGTGACTCCTCTCCTCTACCAGTCGGCGATGTGGGACGCGCGGATGTCCTGCTCGGCCCGGTCGGGGTTGGACGCGGGCCGGGCGAAGGAGCGGTTGTAGTAGACGAGCGGGGTGCGGTCGCTCGTGAAGGCCTCCTCGACGCGGCCGATGAGGATGCTGTGGTCCCCGGCGTCGACGATGGAGTGCATGGAGCAGGCGACCCGGACGCTGGTGTGGTGCAGTCCGGGCAGGCCCAGTTCGCAGGTCTCCATGTCGCCGGCGGCGAACCGGTCGATGCCGGAGGTGGCGAACCGGCGGGCCACCGTGTGCTGTTCCTCGGCCAGGACGTTGATCAGGAAGTGCCGGGCCGTGGTGAACGCCGCGTGCGTGCTGGCGCCCTTGTCCAGGCAGACCGACACCAGCGGCGGGTCCAGCGAGACGGAGCTGAACGAACTGGCCGTGAACCCCCACGGCTTGCCGTCCGCGTCCAGCGTGGTCACCACGGTCACCGGGCCGGGCACCCGTGCCATCGTGCGGGTGAGCAGGGAGCGCTCCATGGCAGGACTCACCTTCCGGTCTCAGGGCTGGAGGCGGGCCGTGCGCCAACGGCCGCCGTCGCGGGTGTAGCTGAGCCGGCGGTGCAGCCGGTCGGAGGCGGCGCTCCAGAACTCGACCTCGGCGGGCTCCAGCAGGTAGCCGGTGAACCGCTCGGGCCGCGGCAGCGGCTGCCCGGTGGCCAGCAGCCGGTACGCCTCGTCGCGCAGGGACTCCAGGTCCTCGATCGGCTCGCTCTGCCGGGACGCGGCGGTCATGGAGTGCAGCGGGACCGGGCGGGCCGTCCACAGCGCGTCGGACTCGGCCGGCGGCAGCGGGGTGACGGGACCGGCGAGCATGATCTGCTGGCCGGTCTCGCGCCAGTACAGCAGCGCCGACGCCCAGCCCGTGGCGGCCAGTTCGCGGCCCTTGCGGCTGGTGCTGTGGGTGGTGAACACCAGCCCGTTCGCGCTCTCGCGGGTGATGGTCACGATCCGGTTGGAGGCGCGCCCGTCGGCGGTGGCGGTGGCCAGGGCCATCGACCGGGGCTCGCGCACACCGTGCCGTACGGCCTCGGCGAGCCACTGCCACACCAGGCCCATGGGCTCGGCGGGCGGGGCGTCGTACTCGGGGAAGTCGAGGTCGGCGGCGCCCGAGAGGGACTCGAACTTGCTGGTGTCGATCCCGGGCCGGGGGCCGGTGCCGGGCGCCGTGCGGGTGCCGTGCGCGGTGCGGGTGCGGGCGGGGTTCGCGGTACTGGTGGTGCTCGTGGTCATGAGGGGAGCTCCCTAGACGTAGATGGTTCCGCGGGCGACGACGGTGCCGTAGCCACCGACCCGCACGCCGTCGACCCGGTCCGACGCCCCGTGCGCGGTGGCGCACATGTGGGACGGGCGGCCCATCTCGACCCCTTGGGTGATCTTGATCCGCTGGCCGTACGGGATCAGGCCGTGCCGGGCCAGGTGGATGGCCAGGGGCCCCGCGGCCGAGCCGGTCGCCGCGTCCTCCACCACCCCGTAGGCCGGGGAGAACATCCGGGTGCGCCACTCCTCGCCGCGGCCGGCGAAGCAGTTGGCGGCCATGTCGGGGAACCGCGACAGCGCCCGGTGGTCGGGCCGCAGCGCCGACAGCGCCTCGACGCTCTCCAGCCCGACGAAGACGTGCCGGGGACCGTTGCGGTAGATCTCCACCGGGGCGACCGACTCCTTCACGCCGAGCGCCTCCAGCAGCTCCTCGGCGTGCTCGTACGGCTCCCAGGTGGGGTGCGGCTGGCGCATCTGCACGATGACCGAGCCGTCGGCGTTGTCCATGCCGACGTCGAACGGGATGACCCCCATCCCGGTCTCCAGGCGCAGCCGCTCCTCCTTGCGGGCCACCCCGAGCGCCTTGCGGCTCAGGCCCAGGGCGACGGCGGTGCCCAGCAGCGGGTGCCCGGCGAAGGGCAGTTCGTTGACCGGGGTGAAGATGCGGATGCGGGCGTCCGCCGCATCGGCCTCGGCCGGGAGGACGAACGTCACCTCGGAGAGGTTCATCTCCCGTGCGATGGCCTGCATCCGGTCGGAGGTCAGGTCCTCGCTGCCGAAGAAGACGGCCACGGGGTTGCCTTCGAGCGGGTTGCGCGCGAAGGCGTCCACGACCATGTAGTCATGCATTGGTGGGAACTCCCTGGCTCAGTGGGAAGGCTGCGCCGAGGCCGTGCAGCGCGGCGAGCGGGTGTACGCCCTCCACGGCGGCCTCGACCTCGAACGACGAGCGGTGCGCCGGTGGCCGGCCGATGAGCTCGGCGGCCCGGTTGGGCGGCAGGAGGCGGTCGTCGGGCCGCTCGGTCCACAGCATCACCGCGCCCCACCGGTTGGCGGTGCGGTCGGAGATCCACACCTTCAGCACCAGCCCGGGCACCTCGGTCCACGCGTCGATGCCCTCGTCCGCCAGCCGTTCGGCGAGCGCGTCGATGCTCTGCCCCGTGCCGTCCAGGTCCCACCAGGCGACGTCCACCCTCATGACACCCGCACCCCCACCACGCCCAGCAGGGCCTCGCCGAGGATCCGCGGGCCGTCGACGGTGAGCACCGACTCGGCGTGGAACTGCATGGACGCGAAGTGCGCGCCGCGCAGCGCGTGCACCTCGCAGGTGCGCGGGTCCCGGCTGACCTCGACCATCCCGAGGTCGCCGGCGTCGAGCTCGTCGTCCAGGCACTGGGCGGCGTACGTGTTGTAGAAACCGACCCGCTCCGGGCTGCCGAAGAGGTCGATCTCGCGCTGCACGCCCTGGTTGGGCACCGCGCGGCGGACCAGGTCCAGGCCGAGGCGGGTGCTGAGCACCTGGTGGCTCAGGCACACCGCGACGAACGGGCGCCGCTCGGCGAGCAGCCGGGCGGCCGCCGCGTGCAGGTGGATGATCCGCGGGTCGCCGTCGTCGCGCGGGTCGCCGGGGCCGGGTCCGAGGACCACCACGTCATGGGCGTCCAGGTCGTGCGGCTCGTCGAAGCGGCGCACGGTGACCTCCAGGCCCAGCGAGGCGAGCTGCTGGCCGATCATCGCGGTGAAGGTGTCCTCCGCGTCGATGACCAGCGCGCTCAGGCCTTCCAGACCCGGCACGGTCTCGGCGGCCCGGTGCGGGACGTCCCGCAGCCAGAAGTCGGCGATCTTGTTGTTGCGCGAGGCCAGCGCCGCCCGGACGGCGGGGTGCTGGGCGAACCGGGTGGGCGCGTTGGACTCCAGGACGCCCAGCAGTCCCGCCGCCTTGGCCCGGGTCTCGGCGACCTCCGACTCCGGGTCGGAGTGGCGCACCAGGGTGGCGCCGACACCGATCCGCATGTCGCCGGCGGCGTCGATGTCGGCGGTGCGGATGAGGATGGCCGAGTCCAGGGTGCGGCCGCCGTCGGCGTCGGTGCCGATCAGCGCGGCGATGCCGCCGTAGTAGCCCCGACCGCCGGGCTCGTACCGGGCGATGACCCGGGCCGCGCTCTCCAGCGGGCTGCCGGTGACCGTCGGCGCGAACATGGTCTCGTGCAGGATCTCGCGCACGTCGCGGTGCGTGGTGCCCTCGATGAAGTACTCGGTGTGGGCGAGGCGGGCCATCTCCTTGAGGTAGGGGCCGGTGACCTTGCCGCCGGACTCGCAGATCCGGGCCATCATCTTCAGTTCCTCGTCCACCACCATGTACAGCTCGTCGGCCTCCTTGCGGTCGGCGAGGAAGCGGGTGACGCCGTCGAGGGTGGGCCCGCCGGCCGGGTAGCGGTAGGTGCCGCTGATCGGGTTCATCACGGCGGTGCCGGAGCGCAGGGACACGTGCCGCTCGGGGGTCGCGCCGACGAAGGTGCGTCCGCCGGCGTGGATGACGAAGGTCCAGTACGCGCCCTGCTCGCGCTCCAGCAGCCGGCGGAACAGGGCCAGCGCGGTGCGCGGGCCGTAGTAGTCGATCCGGGCCAGGTACGAGCGCTTGATCACGAAGTTGGAGCCGGCGCCGGAGCCGATCTCGTCGCGCACGATGCGGCGCACGGTGGCGGCGTAGGCGTCGTCGTCCACGTCGAAGCGTCCGCCGGTCAGGGTGACCGGCACGTCGGTGATCCGGCCCTGGACCTCGCCCAGCGGCACGGTGTCGTGCTCGGTGACGGCCAGCGCCAGCAGCTGCGCCCCGTCGTCGGGCGCGGTGAACCCGCGTTCGGTCAGCTGCCGGTACGGCACGACGACCAGCACCTGCTCCGTGTCGAGGGGGACACCGGCCAGGGCGGTGGGGGTGGTGACGCCGCCGGTGAGCACCGTGACGGTGCCGGGCGCGTCCTCGGGGCGGTGCAGCAGGGCGAAGGTGTCCACCTCGCCGGCCAGGATCCGCTCCAGCAGGTCGGCGCGGGGGCGCCGGGGGGTCGTCCCGCTCATGCGAAGACCTCCTGGGTGGTCAGGACGTAGCCGCAGCGCTGCGCGACGTAGGTCAGGGCGAGCATGTGGTGGGCCTCGGAGAAGTCGGCGACGGCGTCGGCGACGAAGAACGGCTGGATGTCGTGGCTGTAGGCCTCCAGGGCGGTGGCCAGCACCCCGACGTGGGCGTACACCCCGCACAGGACCAGCTGGTCGCGGCCCGCGGCGCGCATCCGCCGGAGCAGGTCGGAGTTGAAGAAGGCGCTGTAGCGCCACTTGGTCAGGACCCAGTCGCCTTCCTCGGGCGCGAGCTCGGGGACCACCTCGCGGTCCGCGGCGTCCGTCCGCATGCCCGGGCCCCAGAAGTCCTTGAGCAGGCCGCGCTGTTCCTCCGTCATGCGGCCCGGCTGCGCGGTGTACGCGACGGGCACGCCGAGGGCGGCGGAACGCTTCCTCAGCTGGGCCGCGTGGTGCACCAGGTCCGCGCGCAGCGGGTCGGGCAGGGCGGCGAGGAAGTAGCGCTGCATGTCGTGGACGAGCAGCACCGCGCGGTCCGGGTCCGGCGTCCAGCGGGCGACGTTCTCCGGAAGGGTCTCGGGGGTCGGCAGGGGGTAGGACTCCACGGTCGGCAGGCCGGCCATCAGGCTCTCCTTAAGTGGGGATTCCTTCGCGCCGGACCTGCGGGACGTCGATCCCGAGGGCGCGGAACTGGTTCGTGGGGTTCATGAACTCGCGCTGCTGCTTGATCCGCCCGTTCTCGAACCGGAACGAGTGGATGAAGTGGTTGCGGTAGTACCCCACCGGGTAGCCGGGGTAGACGATCTTTCCTTCGCCGCGGCACTCCACCCAGAAGCGCTCGGGGTCCTGGGTGTCGTAGATCTCGATGTCGGTCCACCGCCAGTCGGGGAAGCAGCGCAGCGACCACACGGCGTGCTCGCCGAGCCGGTCGCGGCCGGTGATGGTGATGGGCTCGCCGGTCTCGGTGGTCCACAGGCCGCCGACGCCGTCCTCGGTGAAGAGCAGGTGGCGCCGCAGCCGGTCCTCCCCCACGGTGTGCATGTACTGCTCGACGATCGCGCGGTTGTGGGCGCGGACCGCCTGCTCGTCCTGGGGGTCGATGTCTTCGTAGCTCAGGGAGGTCACGGGGTTGCCTTCCTCGGACAAGTCGGGGGTCGGGTCTCAGACCAGCAGGCTGATGTCGCGGGGGTCCTTGCCGACCAGGGCCCGGCCGTAGAGCTGGGCGGGGATGCCCATGCCGAACCCGGCGTGGCGGCTGCCCACGTTCACGTCGCGCCAGATCCGCTGGAGGGGGTTGGTCTCGCTGAAGGCGGAGGAGCCGTAGGCGGTCATCAGCAGGTCGACGGCTTCGCGGCAGAGCTGGGCGACCCGGGTGGAGTTCTGCCGGGCGGCGGCGCGGGTGAGCACGTCGGCGAACTCGCCCGCGTACGCCGCCTCGTCGGCGGTGTCGGCGATCTTCGCGGCGAGCAGCTTCGCCGTCTCGATCTTCGTGGCGGCCTCGGCGAGGTCCAGCTGGAGGGTGGGGGACTCGGCCTGGTTGGGGAACTTCGAGCCGGCGGCCGGCCGGTTCGGGGCGGCGGCGCGGACGAAGTCGAAGGCGGCCGTGGCGCCGCCGATGAGGGAGCCGAGCAGGCCGATGGAGAAGAGTCCCACCAGGCTGTTGCGGTAACGGTTCGCCGGGTCGACCAGGCCGTCGGTCTCGCCGTTGAGCAGCGGCGCGTAGGGCAGCAGCCGGCGCTCGGGCACGAACACCCCGGTGGCGACGACGGTGTTGCTGCCGGTGCCGCGCATCCCGGCGAAGTGCCAGGTGTCCTTGATCTCCACCTCGTCGGCGCGCATCAGCGCGAAGTGGACGACGGCCTCGCCCGACTCGGTGGGCACCGCGACCAGCACCCCGACCCAGTCGGCGTGCAGCGAGCCGGAGACGTAGCCCCACTCACCGGTGATCCGCACCCCGCCGTCGACGTGCTCCACGCCGCGGGCCGGCATGCCCAGCACCAGCGCGGTCCGGGCGTCGGCGTTCAGGCTCCACACCTCGTCCTGGACCTCGCGGGGGAACAGGGAGGCCACGAAGTTGCCCGCGTTGAGCACCCCGGTGACCCAGGCGGCGGAGCCGCAGCCGCGGCCGACCTCGCTGGCCACCTCCAGCAGCGTGCGGATGTCGGCCTCGTAGCCGCCCAGGCGCCGCGGCGTCATCAGCCTCATCAGGCCGGCGTCGGTGAGGGCGGCGACGCTGCCCGCCGTCAGCCGGCGCTCGCGGTCGCTCTCGGCCGCGTCCTCCCACAGCCGCGCGCGCAGTCCGGCGGCCCGGGCCACCAGCTCGTCGCGGCCCGGGACCTGGAGCTGGGGGGCCGTCGCCGTCGTGCCGTTCACCGCTGCTGCTGTCTGCACGGTCGTGTTCCCTTCACGTCGGGTGGTTCGGGTGGATCGGATGGATCAGGTGGAACGGGGGCCCGGTGGATCCGGAGTCGTTCGTCGGGGTCAGGCGCCCTGGGCCGCGCGGGCCAGGCCGTCCCACTGCTTCCAGCCGGCCAGCCGCTCCTCGTAGGCGGCGGTCACGGTGTCCAGCACGGTGGCGCCCAGCAGCACCCGCAGCGGCGGGTTCGGGCTGTCCACCAGCTCCAGCACCGGGCCCGCGGTCGCGGCCGGGTCGCCGGGCGCGGAACCGGCCGACGGCGGCTTGGCCGCCTCGGTGTACGCCTCGCCGGGCTCGGCCCAGACGGCGGAGGCGCCGCGCCAGTCGGTCTTGTACGGTCCCGGCTCCACGAGGGTGACGTGGATGCCGAACCGGCCGACCTCCTGGGCCAGCGCGTCGCTGAGGCCCTCCACCGCCCACTTGGAGGCGTGGTAGAGGCCGAGCATCGGCCAGGACGCCAGGCCCGCGATGGACGACATCTGCAGGATGTGCCCGCTGCCCTGGGCCCGCAGGAGCGGCAGGACCGCCTGGGTGACCCACAGGGTGCCGAACAGGTTGGTGTCGATCTGCTCGCGGGCCTGGGCCTCGGTGACGTCCTCGACGGGGCCGAAGAGGCCGTAGCCGGCGTTGTTCACCACGACGTCGAGCCGGCCGAACCGCTCGTGGGCCGCGGCCACGGCGGCGAAGGCCGCCTCGCGGTCGCGGACGTCGAGGGTCAGGGGCAGCACCGCGTCGCCGTACCTCTCGACCAGGCCGTCCAGGCTGCGGACGTCACGGGCGGTGGCCGCGACCCGGTCGCCCCGCTCCAGGGCGGCCTCGGCCCAGACCCTGCCGAATCCGCGGGACGTGCCGGTGATGAACCAGACCTTGCCAGCCACAGGTAACTCCCCTTCTGACGGATGTCCCGTTGCGGCTCTTATTCACCCCGATGAATTGGCAGGTGTCCATGTGCCTGAATTCGGACAGCTGTTGGAGAAGCGGGCGCACGCGGCGCGTCCTCCGCCGGCGTCCGGATCGATGTCCACGCCGGTGTCCGACCGAGGAAATTCCGCAGCCGGACACCGGACATTCCTGGACGCCCCGCCGGCGGGCGATACTGCCGCGAAAGTCCCGCACCCCAGCCAAGGAGATTCGCGTGAGCGCCACGGAACAGGACTTCGACTACGCCGCCGCCGACTTCAACGCCGTCTACACGGGCGGGGAACTGCTGGAGGGAGCCGCCATCAAGGTCGTCCCCTGGGACATCGGCGAGGCGCAGCCCGACGTGGTCGAGCTGGAGCAGCTGGGCCGCTTCCACGGCGCCGTGCTGGACATCGGCTGCGGCCCCGGCGACAACGCCGTCTTCCTGGCCCGCCGCGGCTACCGGGTGACGGCGATCGACGCGGCCTCGGCCGCCGTCGAGCAGGCCCGCCGGCGGGCCGGGGACCTGGAGATCGAGTTCGCGGTCGCCGACGCCACCGACCTGACCGGCTACGAGGGCCGCTTCGACTCCGTGCTCGACAGCGCCCTCTTCCACACCCTGCCCGGCCCCGCCCGCCCGCGGTACGCGGCCGCCCTGCACCGGGTGACCCGGCCGGGCGCGCAGCTGAGCGTGCTGTGCTTCGCGGACGTGCCCGGCGGCATGCCGGCGCCGCTGTCGGTCCCGGGCGAGGAGCTGCGCGGCACGCTGACCGAGGCGGGCTGGGACATCACCTCCATGGAGCTGTCGGAGTACGCGGGCGTGGCCGTCGGCATGGAGAAGTTCTTCGAGCGCACCGGCCGGCAGCCGCAGCTCGACGCCAAGGGCCGTACCCGGCTGCCGATCTGGAAGGTCTTCGCCGACCGGGTGTCGCGGTGAGCGCGGCCGTCCACCGCCCCTTCGACCCGGCGCGGCGCGCGTTCCCCGTGCTGCGCGCCCGCCGGGTCGGGGACACCGCCGCCTTCTACGAGCGGCTCGGCTTCGCGCCGGGCCACCGGCACCCGGCCAAGGGCGAGCCGGACTTCGTGACGCTGCGGCGGCACGACACCGAGCTGGCCGTCAGCCGTGACGACCGGGCCGCGGACGGTGCCTCCGGCACGGTGGACCTGTTCGTGTTCGTCGAGGCCGTCGACAGCACCGTGGACGCCCTGCGGGCCGCGGGCACGCCGGTGGTGCAGGAGCCGGAGGACACCCCCTGGGGCGAGCGGGTGGCCTACGTCCGCGACCCGGCCGGCAACCGGGTCGGGCTGGGACAGCCCGCCGCCTAGTCCTCCCGCACAGCGGAAAGTGCCCCGGCGCCGAAGGCCCGGGGCACTTTCCGTGTGTCCGGCGGCCGACCGGCCGCCTACGGTCCGCACGGACGGGCGGTGATCACCCGGCGGGAGCGATGTTCAAATTGGTGCGGAACAGGTTGGCCGGGTCGTAGACGGCCTTGAGCTCGGCCAGGCGGGACCGGGTGGCCGGGTCCCACAGTTCGTCGGCGAAGGCGTCGGCCGGCCGTTCACCGTAGACGAAGTTCAGCGAACGCCCCAGCGTCCAGGGCCGCACCGCCGCGTCCAGGGCGGCGTGCGCCGAGCGGATCGCCTCGGCCGGGGCGTCGTCGGAGCCCGACAGCACCCGCAGGATGTACTCGGCCTCGCGGTACGGCACGGCGTTGGGCACCTTCGGCTGCCGGGCCAGGGCCCCGCCGAGGTGGCGCAGGTCCACGATGCACGGCACCGGGGCCCCGGGCCCGGCCAGGGTGCGTACGGCGTCCAGGACGGCCGGGTCCAGCTCGCTGAGCAGCACCGCGTTGCCGTCGTAGGCGTGGCTGAAGGTGGGCTCGGCGTAGATGGAGCCGACCTCGGGGTAGTCGAGCTCGCCCAGGTGCTCGTGGATGATCTCGGCGCCGAACTCCCGCCAGGGCCGCACCAGCTCGGGCCCGGCGGCCAGGTCGGTGGTGGCGAAGCGGACGTGGACGACGTGCCGGCCGCGCAGCGGCTCCGGGAACACCGGGATCGGCGGGTACTCGATCATGCCCAGGGAGGCGGTGACCGTCTCGGGGGCGGTCCGCGTCCAGGCCGCGAAGTGCTCCAGGACCTGCTGGGCCTGGCCCGCGTCGAAGTACATGCCGCCGCCGTAGACCTTGGCGACCGGCAGCAGCTCCACCTCCAGCGCGGTGACCACGCCGAAGTTCTCCCGGCCGCCGCGCAGCGCCCAGAACAGGTCCGGGTCGCTCTCGGCGGTCACCTCGCGCAGCCGTCCGTCGGCGGTGACCACCTCGACGGCCTTGACCAGGTCGGCGGCGTAGCCGAACTCGCGGGCCAGCAGGCCCAGTCCCCCGGCCAGGGTGTAGCCGACGACGCCGACGTGGCCGGCGGAGCCGCTGAGCGGGGCCAGGCCGTGCGGGGCGGTGCGTTCGACGACCTGCTCCCAGCGGGCGCCGGCCCCGATCCGGGCGGTGCGGGCGTCCGGATCGACGGTGACGGTGTCGAGCCGCTTGGTGGTGATCACCAGGCCGCCCCGGTCGAGGACGGTCACCCCGTGGCCGGTGGACTGCACCGCGACGGGCAGGCCGTGCTCGGAGGCCCAGGTGACGGCGGCGCGCACGTCCTCGGCGGCGGCGGCGCCGACGACCACGGCGGGGGCGTGCCGGTAGCCCGCCTGGAACTGCGTGAGTTCCTCCTCGTAACCCTCCTGTCCGGGTGTCCGGACGGGTCCGGTCACCTTCTTCACGAGCTCGGTGACATCGATGTGTGCAGGGTCGCCAGACATCAGCGGTATTCCTTTCCTGGCGCTTTTCTACGGTGCTTCGACTTGCGTCGACGTACGGGTGGGACGTGTGCGGGGTGTTCGGTTCCGCCTGCCTCATCCGACCTTTTGCAGGGCGGAACTCCCGGAATTGCGTTCCGGTGTCGCGGATTTCTTTCCGGGGGCCGATTCCGAAGGCATCACCAGGCAGGCGGCGGCTCCGACGAGAAGGACCGCCACGGGCAGCAGCAGGGTGTTTCCGGCGGCCCGGCCGAGGTCGGCGGGATGAGCCGCGAGCTGGTTCTGCATCAGCACGCCCACGGCGGCCGAGCCGATGACGCAGCCCACCTGCCGGATGGAGTTGTACATGCCGGCACCGGCTCCGATGACCTCGACGGGCAGGGTCCCGGTGGCGACGTTGGCCATGGGGGCGAAGGCGAGGCCGGTGCCGATGCCGGCGAGGAACAGCGCCCCGGCGGTCGGCCAGACCCCGGCGTGGGCGTCCATGGCGGCGACGATCAGGCCGAGGCCGGCCGCGAACACCAGGAAGCCGCCCAGGACCACCCACTTGCCGGGGATCCGGTCCGAGAGGATGCCCGCGAGCGGGCCGGCCAGGCCGCTGGAGACGGCGATGGGCACCATGAGGACGCCCGCCTGCTGCGGGGTGAGGCCCATGACGTCCTGCATGAACAGGGTCAGCGGCAGGTAGAGCCCGGTGACGGCGAAGCCGATGGCGGCCGCGGCGAACGCGGCGGAGCTGAAGTGCCGCCGCCCGAACAGCGACAGCGGCATCAGCGGCTCGCGCGGGCCCAGGCGCTGCCAGATCAGGAAGAGGACCAGCAGGACGAGGCCGGCGGCGATCACGGTGGCCACGTTCACGGGACCGGCGACGGTGCCCCAGTGGTAGTGCTGGCCGTTCTGCAGGCCGAAGACGAGGGCGAACAGCCCGAGTCCGGACAGCAGCGTGCCGAGCACGTCGAACCGGCGGTGGTTGCGGGGCTGTCCGCCGGGCAGCAGCCGCGCCGCCATGGCGAGGCCCACCAGGCCGATCGGGACGTTGATCAGGAAGATCCACTCCCAGCCGGCCGCGCCGGTCAGGAACCCGCCGAGCAGCGGTCCTGCGGTGGTGGCCAGGCCCGCGACGGCGCCCCAGACGCCGAGGGCGGCGCCCCGGCGCCGTGGCGGGAAGAGGGTGGTGACGAAGGCCATCGTCTGCGGGGCCATCAGGGCCGCCCCGATGCCCTGGACGGCGCGGGCGGCCATCAGCATCGCGGCGGTGCCGGACAGGCCGCACCACAGGGAGGCGCCGGTGAAGACGGCCATGCCGGTCAGGAAGACCTGCTTGCGGCCGTACCGGTCGCCCAGCCGTCCGGCGACCAGCAGCGGGACGGCGTAGGTGAGCAGGTACACGCTGTGCACCCAGGTGATCTGGTTGAGGTCGGCGTGCAGGGACGTCAGCATGCCGGGGATGGCCACGGTCACGATGGTGGTGTCCATCATGATCAGGAAGAAGCCGACGCAGAGCGCCGACAACGCGGCCCAGGGGTTGGGGGTACGGGGGGTGGGGTTCGAGGCGACGTCCGTCATCTCATCATCTCTCAGGGGTGGTTACGGAGACTGCGTACCGCGCTGCTCCAGCTCGGTGGCGATCTCGTCCCAGTAGGCGGCGCAGGCGCGGGCCATGGCCGCGATCTTCGGCGCCTGGTGGGCGGGGGCGCGCAGCAGCAGCCCGCTCTCGCCCTGGCGCACGATCCGGGCCTCCAGCCAGCGGATCAGCGCCCGGCCCTCGTCGCTGTACTTGAGGGTGGGGTCGCGCTTGAGGGAGTCCAGCACGGTCGGCAGGTCCACGGGTTCGGCGCACTCGCGCGGCCGGGGCGTCCGTACGGCGGCGCGGCCGCCGGCCCCGCCGGTGGGCAGCGGCCCCTCGCCGCGGGCGAGCCGGTCGCGGACGTCGCGCGCGGTCTCCACGGAGATCCCGGCACTCCGGGCGATCTCGCGCAGCGAGGCGTCGGGGCGTACGGCGAGGTAGTCGACGGCGCGCAGGCGGCCCTCGGTGGCGCTCAGCGGCCGGGCCCGGCCGTCGCAGCCGACCCGTACGGTGGGCAGTTCGCCCGCCTCGGCGGCGCTGCGGCGCAGCACGCCGACGGTCTTGCCGGACAGGCCGACCTTGGCGGCGACGGCCCGGTCGGACCACTCGGGCCAGGTGCGCAGGATCCGGCGGGCCGATTCGCGGCGGTCGGCGAGGGTCAGGGGCAGGCCGTGACCGTTGTTGGCCTCGACGGAGTACAGGAAGGCTTCCGGCTCGGAGCCGTCGAACCAGCGCACCGGGATGGTCTCGCGGCGGTTCAGGCGCGCCGCGTGGAGGCGGTGCATGCCGTCGACGACGCGCAGGGTGGGCCGGTGCACGACGATCGGCGGCAGGGCGGTCTCCAGTCCGGCCAGCAGCAGGACGTGGTCGTGGTCGACCCCGGCCAGGCGGGGTGACTCGGCGTCCAGCAGCGTGTCCACCGGCACGTGCGTCACCGCGGCGCCGTCGGGCGCCGCCACGGCGTCGCGGGGCGCGGGGGCCTCAGCCGTCAGGACAGGCATGGTCGACTCCTCGGATTCCTGATCAGAGCGCGGTCGCGGCGAGGGGGGCGGGGGGCTGGCCGAGCAGCCGGTGGGCGGCGGCGGCCGCGACGAAGGTCATGTGCCGGTGCCAGCCGGGGTAGGAGCGCCCCTCGAAGTCGCGCAGCCCGCAGTCCTCCAGGACCTCCATGGGCAGCGTGGCCGTACCGAACCGGGTCAGCCGGGCGCAGGTGCCGTCGGTGCCGGCGATCCAGTACCGGGCCGGCCGGTCCCCCTCGGGTCTGAACTCGGTCAGCAGGGCGAGCGGCCCGGCGACG
>NZ_JAJAUY010000048.1 GCF_020532625.1 Streptomyces antimicrobicus
CGGCGGATCGGGCCGGATCGGGCCGGATCGGGCGGGGGACGGCCGGGCCCCGCCCCCGCCCCGCCCCCGGCTCCGGCCGGATCGGGCGGCGGCGGCCCGCCCCCGCCGCCGCCCCCGCCCCGAAAATCCGATGCGGTTAGGTGCCCGCCTCGGACAAGGTTCGCGGCATGGATCGTGAAACCAGGTCGCAGCTCGCCCACGCAGGGCACCCCGTCGCCGCCCCCGTGGGCGACCCCGCCGTCGAGCGCCTGATCGGGCGCGCCCTCGCCCTGCCCGCCGGGGCGGCGGGCTCCCCCCGCCTCCTCGACCTCGGCTGCGGCCGGGCCGAATGGCTGCTGCGGGCCCTTGCCGCGCACCCCACCGCCACCGCCCACGGGGTCGACGTCTCCGCGCCCGCCCTGGCCGCCGCCCGCGCCGCCGCCGAGGCCCGCGGCCTCACCGGCCGCCTGTCCCTGCACCAGGTCCCCGCGGCGGAGCACGCCGACCCGGACCCGTACGACGTCGTGCTCAGCGTGGGCGCCACCCACGCCTTCGGCGGCGGCCTGGCCGCGACCCTCGACGCGGCCGGCCGGCACCTGGCTCCCGGCGGGCACCTGGTCCTCGGCCACGGCTACTGGGAGCGCCCGCCCGGCCCGGAGGTGGTCGAGCTGCTCGGCGACCACGCCGACCTCCCCGGCACCCTCGACCTGGTCACCGCCGCCGGCTGGACCCCGGTGTACGGTCACGTCAGCAGCCGCGAGGAGCTCGACGACTACGAGTGGTCCTGGACCGGCTCCCTGGCGGCCTGGGCGCTGGACCATCCGCAGCACCCGGACCACGCCGAGGCGCTGGCCGCGGCCACCGCGCACCGCACCGAGTGGCTGACGACCTACCGCGGTGTCTGGGGCTTCGTCACGCTGGTGCTGCGCCGCTGATCATGCCGAGGGCGGGTGCGCAACAAATCGCCGTCGAACGGTCGGAACGCGCAACGATTCGTTCAGTGGGACGCAACATCCCCGCCTTGTTGCGGCAGGACGGCGAAACGTACCTTCTAAGGACCGCACACACCCCACCTGCCACAGAGGTACGCCCATGCCCCCGCTGCGCATCGCCCTCCTCCAGAGCTCCGGAAGGCTCGGCGACGTCGCCGAGAACCTCAAGGAGCTCGACGAGGCCGCCGAGCGCGCGGCGCGGGGCGGGGCCGGGCTCCTCGTGACCTCGGAGATGTTCCTCACCGGCTACGCGCTGGACCTGGCGGACGTCCCCTCCTACGCCGAGACCCGCGACGGCATGTCCGCCCGCGCCATCGGCGAGATCGCCCGCCGGCACGGCCTCGCGGTCCTCTACGGCTACCCCGAGCGCGACGCGGAGACCGGCGCGGTCTTCAACTCCGCCCAGCTCGTCGGCCCCGAGGGCACCGCGCTCGCGAACTACCGCAAGACCCACCTCTTCGGCTGCTTCGAGCAGGACGCCTTCACCCCCGGCGACACCCCGGTCGTCCAGGCCGAGTACGCGGGCCTGCGCATCGGGATCATGATCTGCTACGACGTCGAGTTCCCGGAGAACGTGCGCGCCCACGCCCTGGCCGGCACGGACCTGCTGCTGGTGCCGACCGCCCAGATGCACCCCTTCCAGTTCGTCGCCGAGCAGCTCGTCCCCGTGCGGGCCTTCGAGAGCCAGATGTACATCGCGTACGTCAACCGCACCGGCCCCGAGGGCGAGTTCGAGTTCGTCGGTCTCAGCTGCCTCGCCAGCCCCGACGGCACCACCCGCACCCGCGCCGGCCGCGGCCAGGAGATGGTGCTCGGCGACGTCGACCCCGAGCGCCTCGTGGCCTCCCGCGAGAACAACCCGTACCTGCGCGACCGCCGCCCCGGGCTGTACGCCTCCCTGATCTGACCCCCGGCCCGCCCCGCACCCCCTGCCCGGGCCGTACCCCCGCCTGCCTGCCTCCCCCCGCAACACCCCCGCTAGGAGCCGATCATGACGTCCACGGTGCCCACCACCGCCGTCCCGCACAGCGACGGTCAGCCGCCGATCACCATGTTCGGCCCGGACTTCCCGTACGCCTACGACGACTTCCTCGCGCACCCCGCGGGCCTGGGGCAGATACCCGCGACCGAGCACGGCACCGAGGTCGCCGTCATCGGTGGCGGCCTGTCCGGCATCATCTCCGCCTACGAGCTGATGAAGATGGGCCTCAAGCCCGTCGTCTACGAGGCCGACCAGATCGGCGGCCGGCTGCGCACCGTCGGCTTCGAGGGCCAGGGCACCGAGGGCCTGACGGCCGAGATGGGCGCCATGCGCTTCCCGCCGTCCTCGACGGCCCTGCAGCACTACATCGACCTGGTGGGCCTGACCACCCAGCCGTTCCCCAACCCGCTGGCCGAGGCCACCCCCTCCACCGTGGTCGACCTCAAGGGCGAGTCCCACTACGCGGAGACCATCGACGACCTGCCCCAGGTCTACCGTGACGTCGCCGCCGCCTGGAACGCCTGCCTGGAGGAGGGTGCCGACTTCTCCGACATGAACCAGGCCATGCGCGAGCGCGACGTCCCGCGCATCCGCGAGATCTGGGCCAAGCTCGTCGAGAAGCTCGACAACCAGACCTTCTACGGCTTCCTGTGCGAGTCCCAGGCCTTCAAGTCCTTCCGGCACCGCGAGATCTTCGGCCAGGTCGGTTTCGGCACCGGCGGCTGGGACACCGACTTCCCGAACTCCATCCTGGAGATCCTGCGCGTCGTCTACACCGAGGCCGACGACCACCACCGCGGCATCGTCGGCGGCTCCCAGCAGCTGCCGCTGCGCCTGTGGGAGCGCGAGCCCGAGAAGATCGTCCACTGGGCCCAGGGCACCTCGCTGTCCTCGCTGCACGGCGGCACCCCGCGCCCGGCCGTGACCCGCCTGCACCGCACCGCCGGCAACCGCATCACGGTCACCGACTCCTCCGGCGACATCCGCACCTACCGCGCCGCGATCTTCACCGCCCAGTCCTGGATGCTGCTGTCCAAGATCGAGTGCGACGACTCGCTGTTCCCCATCGACCACTGGACGGCGATGGAGCGCACCCACTACATGGAGTCCTCCAAGCTGTTCGTCCCGGTGGACCGGCCGTTCTGGCTGGACAAGGACGAGGAGACCGGCCGCGACGTCATGTCGATGACGCTGACCGACCGGATGACCCGCGGCACCTACCTGCTGGACAACGGCCCCGACCAGCCGGCCGTGATCTGCCTGTCGTACACCTGGTGCGACGACAGCCTGAAGTGGCTGCCGCTGTCCGCCAACGAGCGGATGGAGGTCATGCTGAAGTCCCTCGGCGAGATCTACCCCAAGGTCGACATCCGCCGGCACATCATCGGCAACCCGGTCACCGTCTCCTGGGAGAACGAGCCCTACTTCATGGGCGCGTTCAAGGCCAACCTGCCCGGCCACTACCGCTACCAGCGCCGCCTGTACACCCACTTCATGCAGGACCGCCTGCCCGAGGACAAGCGGGGCATCTTCCTCGCGGGTGACGACATCTCCTGGACCGCCGGCTGGGCCGAGGGCGCCGTGCAGACCGCGCTGAACGCCGTCTGGGGCGTCATGCACCACCTCGGCGGCGCCACCGACCCGACCAACCCGGGTCCGGGCGACGTCTTCGACGAGATCGCCCCGGTCGAGCTGCCGGAGGACTGACCTCCGCCGCTCCCCCCAGACACGGGCCGCCCCGCGCAACTCCCCCGAGCGCGGTGGCGGCCCGTCTCCATGCCCGGTCCTGTGCCGCTCGGCCTGCCGCCGTACGCCGCTCAGGCCGCCCGCGTCAGCCCGGTCGGGGTCAGCAGGCAGCGGCTGATCAGCCCGACGCCCGCGTCCAGGGACTCGGTGAACTCCTCCGCCAGCTCGGGCAGTTCCCGCAGCGTCCACAGCATCCGGGCCCCGGCCCAGGCGCCCGCGCGGGCCCGCTCCAGGCTCCAGGAGCCCACCAGGTGCGTCAGCGGGTCGGCGATCTGGAGCAGGTCCGGGCCCGGCATCAGCTCCTCGCGGATGTGCTCCTCCAGGGCGACCAGGAGCTCGCCGACCCGGTCGAAGTCGCCCTCCAGGTCGCCCGGCGCGCACTCCAGCGTGCGGCAGGCCGCCACCACCGCCAGCGCCAGGTCGTGCCCGATGTGCGCGTTGATCCCGGCCAGGGCGTACTGGAGCGGGTGCACGCCGGGATGGCGCCGGTACTGCAGCAGCGGCCGCCAGCAGGCCGGCGGCCGGTGTCCCTCGGCGGCCGCCGCGACGGCGTCGAGATAGCGCTCGGCGAAGCGTACGCCGAGCACCGCCGCCCGCCGCGGCACGGGGAACTCCCCGCGGGCGATACGGCGGTGCAGCGCCTCGGTCACCGTCAGGTAGACCCGGTTGAAGACGGCCACCCCGTCGTCCGCGGGCAGCCGCCGGTCCAGGTCGCGCATCCGCGCGAGCACCACGTCCATGGGAGGCAGGTTCTCAGGGACGGGCGCCGCGCGGCGGAACTTGGCCGGGTGCTTCGCCGGTTCGGGCGAAAGCCCGCTCAGGGACGCGTGTCCCGCTCGGCCTCCGCGGCGACCTCGGCCCCGTCGTCGTAGGCGGAGGTGCCGGAGTCCAGCAGCGGCTCCTGCCCCTTGAGGTGGGCGGGGGCGAAGAAGCGCAGGGCGTGGTAACCGGTGATCACCACGAGGGTGCCGAGGGCGATCCCGCCGAGCTGGAAGTTGTCGGTGATCTTCAGGCTCACCCCGCCGACGCCGATGATGATGCCCGCGGCGGCCGGCACGAGGTTGAGCGGATTGCGCAGGTCCACCCGGGCGTTCAGCCAGATCTGCGCGCCGAGCAGCCCGATCATGCCGTACAGGATCACGGTGATCCCGCCGAGCACCGCGCCGGGGACGGCGGCCACCACGGCGCCGAACTTCGGGCACAGGCCGAACAGCAGGGCGAAGCAGGCCGCGGCCCAGTAGGCGGCGGTGGAGTAGACGCGGGTGGCCGCCATCACGCCGATGTTCTCGGAGTAGGTGGTGTTCGGCGGGCCGCCGAGCGCGGTCGAGAGCATGGAGGCGGCGCCGTCGGCCGCGACGGCCGTGCCGAGCTTGTCGTCGAGCGGGTCGCCGGTCATCTCGCCGACGGCCTTGACGTGCCCGGCGTTCTCCGCGATCAGCGCGATCACCACCGGCAGCGCCACCAGGATCGCCGACCACTCGAACGACGGCGCGTGGAAGGAGGGCAGGCCGATCCAGTCGGCCTCGGCGACGCCGGACAGGTCGAGCCGCCAGTGGTCGACGGCCTCGGTCCCGCCGAGCGGCGAGTGGATCTTCCCGAGGACCCGGTCGAGGACCCAGGAGAGCCCGTAGCCGAAGAGCAGCCCGAGGAAGATCGCGATCCGGGACCAGAAGCCGCGCAGGCACACCACGGCCAGGCCGGTGAACAGCATCACCAGCAGGGCCGTCCACTGGTCCTGCGGCCAGTACGTGGCGGCGGTGACCGGTGCCAGGTTGAAGCCGATCAGCATCACCACCGCGCCGGTGACCACCGGCGGCATCGCCGCGTGGATGATCCGCGCGCCGAAGCGCTGCACGGCCAGGCCCGCGAGGAAGAGGGCCGCGCCGACCACGAAGACGGCGCCCGTGACGGTCGCGCTGTCGCCGCCGCTCGCCCGGATCGCGGCGGCGACACCCACGAACGACAGGGAGCAGCCGAGGTAGGACGGGATCCGACCGCGGGTCGCGAGCAGGAAGATCATGGTCGCGAAGCCGGACATCATGATGGCCAGGTTCGGGTCGAGCCCCATGAGCACCGGGGCGACGAAGCTGGCACCGAACATCGCCACCACGTGCTGGGCGCCGAGCCCGGCGGTGCGCGGCCAGCTCAGCCGCTCGTCCGGCCGGACCACCGCGCCGGGGGCGGGGGTCCGCCCGTCTCCGTGCAGGGTCCAGCGCACGCCGAGGCCCAGGCCCATGTTCTACTCCGTTTCGCCGGCCGGATGGGGGGGGAGGATCGCCGAGGCCGCGCGCCGCGGCGCCACGGTCCTTGCCACGACAGCCTTCCCGGCCGCACGGCCGACGTCATATTACGGCCGGACAGCGGCGGGTTCGTCCCGATTGTCGGACGGGGCGGCCGCGGCGGCCCGCTTCGGGCCCAGCACCGATGCTCCCATGATCAGCGTGCAGGCCAGCAGGGTGACCAGCCCGAACGACACCAC
The DNA here is from genome assembly GCF_020532625.1 of Streptomyces antimicrobicus. Taxonomy (GTDB): domain Bacteria; phylum Actinomycetota; class Actinomycetes; order Streptomycetales; family Streptomycetaceae; genus Streptomyces; species Streptomyces antimicrobicus. The sequence goes on from NZ_JAJAUY010000048.1 coordinate 6,179, forward strand.
CAGCGAGGTCGCGTCCGCCACCGCGCCGATCGCCGAGGGGGCGATCAGCCCCGAGGTGTAGGTGATCGTCGCGACGCCCGCGATCGCCTGGGCCGGCGCCGGTCCGCTGCGGGCGGCCGCCGCGAAGGCCAGCGGGACCACCACGGCGACCCCCAGTCCGATCAGCCCGAAGCCCGCCAGGGCGGCGGCCGGCTGCCGCCACAGCACCACCAGCAGGCCGCCGGCCGTCGCCAGCGCCCCGCCCGCCCGGACCGTGCGCACGGCCCCGAACCGGTCCACGACCCGGTCGCCGGCCAGCCGCGCCACGGCCATCGTCAGCGCGAAGGCGGTGGTGGCCGCCGCCGCCGGCCCGGCGCCGGTGTCCAGGACGTCGCGCAGGTAGACCCCCGACCAGTCCAGGCTCGCGCCCTCGGCGAAGACCGCGGCGAACCCGACCAGGCCGATCAGCAGCGCGGACCGGGGCGGCCGGGCGAAGTGCGGGGGCGCGGGAGCGTCCGCGTCACCGGGCGGGTCCAGCACCCCGCCCACGGCCGCCAGCCCGGCCGCGGTCAGCGCGAGCGCGGCGAGCAGGTGGTGCAGCCGGGCGTCGGCCCCGGCGTGCGCGGCGAGGGTGCCGACGGCCGAGCCGAGCAGGGCGCCCGCGCTCCACATGCCGTGCAGCGAGGACATGATCGAGCGGCCCATCCGGTTCTCGGTCTCCACGCCGAGGGCGTTCATCGCCACGTCCGACATGCCGGAGGTGGCGCCGTAGACGAAGAGCGCCGCGCACAGGGCGGCCAGGTTCGGGGCGAAGCCGGGCAGGATCAGCGAGAGCGTCCACAGCGCCAGCAGGCCGCGCAGCGCCGTGCGGGCGCCGAACCGGTGGTTGATCCGCCCGGCGAGCGGCATCGCCAGGGCCGCGCCCAGGGCCGGGCAGGCCAGCGCCAGGCCCAGGGCGCCCGCGTCGAGCCCGGCATGGTCCTGGATCCAGGGGATCCGGGTGGCGAAGCTGCCGGTGACGGCGCCGTGCACGCAGAAGACGGCGGCGATGGACAGGCGGGCCCGGCGCAGCCGGCGCGGGGCGGGAGCGGGTTCCGCGGTCATGAGCCGTAAACTATCAGGGACCCTGCCTGATAGATAGCGACTCCCTGACCGGGCTGCCTAGGATGACCCCGTGACCCCCGCCCTCCCCCCGCCCCCCGCGGCCCTGGCGCCGCGCGGGCCGTCCACCCCGGCCCCGCCGACCGGGCCGTCCCCGGCCTCGCCGAGCACGGCCCGGGCGATCAACGACCGGCTGGCCCTGCGACTCCTGCAGGAGGAGGGCCCCCTGACCGCCGCTCAGCTCAAGACGCGCACGGGACTGTCCCGCCCGACCGTCGCCGACCTCGTCGAGCGGCTCGCCCGGGCCGGGATGATCGAGGTGGTGGGGGAGTCGGGAGCGCAGCGGCGCGGCCCCAACGCCCGGCTGTACGGGATCGTCGCCCGCCGCGCCTTCCTCGCGGCCCTCGACGTACGGACCGACAGCGCGACCGCGGTCGTCACCGACCTGCTCGGCCGTCCGCTGACCCGGACGGCGCTGCCGGTGGACGCGCCTGAGGCCGCCGTCGCCGAACTGCGGCGCGCGGCCCGTGTCGCGGGCGCCGACGAGCTGCACACCGTCGCCGTCGGCGCCCCCGGCCTGGTCTCGCCGGCGACCGGGGAACTGCGCGACACCACCGGCCTGCCGGCCTGGCACCGCGAGCTGGTCGCGGCGCTCCAGCGGCAGTTGCCCGCCCGCGTCCTGGTCGAGAACGAGACCAACCTGGCGGCCGTCGCCGAGCAGCGCCTGGGCGCCGCCCGCGACCTGGACTCCTTCGTCCTGCTGTGGCTCGGCGCCGGGGTGGGCGCGGCGGTGGTGCTGGACGGCCGGCTGCGCCGCGGCGCCTCGGGCGGCGCCGGCGAGATCGGCTTCCTGCCGGTCCCCGGCACGGTGGGGCTGCCCTCGGCCGCCGACTGCGGGGGCGGCTTCCACTCCCTCGTCGGCCGCGACGCGGTCACCGCCCTCGCGGCGGAGCACGGGTTCACGGGCCCGGCCGAGGAGGCGGTGGCCGGCGGCGCGGGCGAGCCGTTCCTGGACGCCCTCGCCGAGCGCCTCGCCCTGGGCGCGGCGGCCGTCGCGGCGGTCCTCGACCCCGGCTGCGTGGTCCTGGCCGGGGGCCTGGGCCTGGCGGGCGGCCCGCCCCTGGCGGCCCGCGTCGCCGCCCGGCTCACCGACCTCACCCCGGTCCCGACCGAGGTCCGGGCGACCGCCCTCGGCGACGACGCCGTCCTGGAGGGCGCCCGCCTGGCGGCCCGCGACGCGGCCCAGGACACCCTGTTCACCACGGCGTGACCCGCGCGGCCCCGCAGGCCGGCTGCGGCCCCCCAGGGTCCGGGGCGGCCCCGGCTCAGGGCCGCCGCCGTGCCCCGTCCGCCCTGAGGTACGCCTCGAACGTGCCGTGCCCGACCGCGTGGTCCGGGGCCAGGTTCCCGCCGCGCCGGAAGCCGGCGTAGGCCTTGCCCGGCAGCGGGACCTCCACGACGCGGCGGCGCGAGCCCCGCGCGGCCAGGTAGGCGCGGACCAGGTCGGCGAGGGTGCGGGTGTGCGGGCCGCCCATGTCGGGGACGCGGCCCGCCGGTGCCCCGACGGCCAGTTCGGCGAGCCGGTCGGCGACCTCCTCGGCCGCGACCGGCTGGAACCGCACCCCCGCCGGGACCAGCACGAGCGGCAGCCGGGCCAGCGTGGCGGCCGCCTGGGCGACCAGGTCGTGGAACTGGGTCGTGCGCAGGATCGTCACGCCGAGGCCGGACTCCTGCAGTATCCGTTCGACCCGGTGCTTCACCGTGTAGTAGCGGAGCGGGACCACGTCCACGCCCACGATCGAGATGTGGACGAGGTGCCGGATCCCGGCCCGCCGGGCCGCCTCGACCAGGTGCCGGGCCGCCCGGTCGTCGCCGCCGCGCGGGCTGCTGGCGCAGTGCACCACGGTGTCGGCACCGGCCAGGGCCGCGTCCAGGCCGGTGCCGTCGCGCAGGTCGACGGGGTACTGCGGGGCGTGGCGGCTGACCACGCGGACCGCGTGGCCCGCCGCGCGCAGCCGCTCCACGACGAGCGAGCCGAGGGTTCCGGTTCCTCCGGTGACGATGATGGTGCTCATGGTGTCCGTCCTTTCCGAGCCGTGCGGCACACGGTCGTCAGCAAGGACCGGACAGCCCTCACGGATGTGACGGGCCGGACGACAGCTGGCGGCGCAGGAAGCCCAGCTTCTCCGGGTTGACCACCGCGCGCACGCCGCTGACCAGGCCGTCGTCGAACTCCACGACCACGACCGCCAGCTCGCCGAAGACCAGCGCCGGGGCCCCGTTGACCTCCTGGTGGCCGACCGGCACGCCCGCCACGTACTTGCCCATCGCGCCGACCAGGAAGCGCGCCACCTTCTGCGCGCCCAGGACCGGCCGCCGCGCCGCGTTGACCACGCCGCCGCCGTCCGACACGTACGTCACGTCCGCGCTCAGCATGCGCTCCAGCCGGGCCATGTCGCCCTGCTGCGCGGCTGCGAGGAAGGCGTCGAGCAGCCCGCGCAGCTCCTCCGGGTCCGGGGTGACCCGCGGCCGGGGCGCGGCCACCCGCCGGCCGGCCCGGTGGTACAGCTGGCGGCAGTTGGCCTCGGTGAGGTCCAGCAGCCCCGCGATCTCCCGGTGGCTGTACGCGAAGGCCTCGCGCAGCACGTAGACGGCCCGTTCCACGGGGGTGAGCCGCTCCAGCAGCACCAGCAGGGCGAGCGAGACGCTGTCGCGCTGTTCGGCCGATTCCAGCGGCCCCAGCGCGCCGTCCGAGGTCAGCACCGGCTCCGGCAGCCACGGGCCGACGTAGCTCTCGCGGCGGACCCGGGCGGAGTCGAGCCGGTTCAGGCACAGGTGGGTGACGGCCTTGGCCAGCCAGGCGCCGGGGTGCTCGACCTCGCGGCGGTCGGCGGCGCTCCAGCGCAGGTACGTGTCCTGCACCAGGTCCTCGGCCTCGGCCGCCGAGCCGAGCATCCGGTAGGCGATGCCGAAGAGCCGGCCGCGGTGTGCTTCGAAGACGTCGACGTCGGTGGGAGTGACCATGGACGTGAGCGTGCCAGAGGGCCCGGTGGCACGGTGCCACCGGGCCCTCCCGGTCAGCCGGTTCCGGTCGGCCGGTGCGGGCCCGGCCCGTTGTCGTCAGCCCGTTGCGGCCGGCCCGTTGCGGCCGGTCCGGTGCGCCGGCCCGTTCAGCAGGCGCCCTGGTCCTTCCAGACGCCCCATTCCCCGGTGGTGCCGGGCTCCTCGTTCTGCGTCCACCACTGCGCCTTCCAGGTGTGCCCCTTGTGGGACACCACCGAGCCGCCGGTGTACACCTGGCCGGCCACGTACGCCGGGCCGGTGCAGGTGCCGCCCGGAGGGGTGGTCGGGGGAGTGGTGGGCGGCGTCGTGGGCGGGGTCGTCGGCGGCGTGCTGCCGCCGCCCGGCTCGCCGACCGTGGTGCCGCGCGCCAGGTCCCCGGCGAGGGCGTACGTCGTCCCCGCGACGGACACCGTCCAGTTGGAGGGGGTGGACACCGGCAGGTAGTAGTTGAACGCCAGGTCGACCGAGGCGCCCGGGGCCAGCGACTGCCAGGCCGGCAGCTTCAGTGACACGCGCTGGAAGTCGCCCTTGAGCCCGCCCACGTTGCTGCCGGTGTGGCCGCTGCTGATCACCTTGGCGCCGAAGCCCGACTGGTCGGAGGCGTTGGCCGGGGCCGAGGTGCCGTAGTCGAACTGGAACTCGGTGCCGCCCGGCAGCGTCGACCGGGTGTTGTTGGTGATCTTGATCTTCGGGGTGAGCGGGTAGTTCGAGTCGCCCAGCTTGAAGTCGGTGAACCGCACGTCGATGTCCAGGGCCTGGGTGGGCAGGGCCGAGCCCGCCTTCCGCGCCCCGTACGGGGAGGCCGACTTGAACTTCTCGTACATGGTGGTGGTCAGGGTGTCACCGGGCTCGTACTGGCCCTTGGCCGCGTTGTACGCGTAGTCGCCCGCCAGCTCCCAGACCATCGTGCCGCCGATGCCCTTGCTGACCACGTAGTCCGCCTTGGCGGCCACCGACTGCTCGTCCTCGGTGGACAGGAAGACCTTCTTCTGCGCGTTCCACAGCCACGGGGCGACCAGGGTCGCGTCGTACTTGCGGACGTAGGTGCCGGTCAGGGTGGTGTTCGCGGGGAAGCCGTACCGGGTGACGTAGTCGCCGACGACGCCCTTCTCCAGGTTCTTGGCGTGCCACATCGGGTTGGAGCCGGCCGGGGACTCGGCGCCGTTGGTGTCCTTGTCGTGCCACAGGTTGTCGATGCCGACCGCGCCGTCACCGCACTTGGTCAGGCCGGATCCGGCCGGGCAGCTGGTGGCCGCCGCCTTGCCCCACAGGCCGTCGGTACCGCCCTGGACGTTCTTGAAGCCGCGGGTGTAGTACGGCAGGCCGATGTTGATCCGGCCCGCGGGCATGGAACCGCGGAAGTAGTGGTACGCCCAGTCGGTGTTGAGGTAGCCGATGCCGCCGTACTGGGAGGTCGAGTAGACGCCGGCGGCGGCGAGCTCGCCGTCCTTGCCGTCGTCGAAGAGGGAGGCGTTGGGGCCGACGAACTCGTTCCAGGCGCCGTGCAGGTCGTAGGACATGATGTTGACGTAGTCCAGGTACTTCTGGACCTGGAACGTCTCCATGCCGCGCAGCAGGTAGCCGGAGGAGGGGGCGGCGACCGAGAGCAGGTAGTGCCGGCCGTCGGCGGCGCCCGCGCGGTCGAGCTTCTCGCGCAGCGTCTTCATCAGGGCCGCGTAGCCCTGGACCAGACCGGCGCGGCGGCCGTTGGCCAGCTGCCAGTCCAGCGGGTTGCCCGCGTCCTTCATCGTCGTCGGGTACTCGTAGTCGATGTCGACGCCGTTGAAGCCGTACTGGCGGACGAAGGCGACCGCGGAGTCGGCGAAGGTGTCGATGCCGGCCTGGTTGACCGAGCCGTCGGCGTTGGTGGCCATCGAGTAGAAGCCGCCGGAGGCGACCCGGTTGCCGTCCTCGCCGAAGTAGCCGCCGGTCTCGGCCCAGCCGCCGACGGACACCAGCGTCTTGACGTTCGGGTACTGCTTCTTGAACTTCGTCAGCAGGTTGAAGTGGCCCTTGTAGGGCAGGGCCGGGTCCATCTCGGCGCCGGCGACGCCCGGCCAGGTCATCCCGGTGGCGGCGTTGTTCGGGCCGTCCGCGCCGACGGAGATCCTGTTGTCGCCGCCGACGTGGGCGAAGGCGTAGTTCAGATGGGTGACCTTGGACCACGGGATGTCGCTGGCGAGGTAGGCGGGGGTGCCGTCCTTGCCGGTGCGCCAGCCGGTGAAGTAGCCGATGACGCGGCGCTGGTGGTCGGCGCCCATCTTCTCGCGGCCCTCGGAGTCGTAGACCGTGCAGTACGGGACGTCGACGCCCGCGGTGCGGTGGAGCCCGTCCGGGCGACAGTCTTCGGCGGCGTGCGAGACGCCGGAGGAGAGCCCGCCGAGCAGCAGTCCGGCGATGGCGGCGCCGGATGCCATGAGCATCGCTCTCGTACGCGTGGGGGACAGCATCGTGCCTCCTGGGGAGGGGAGGATGACGGACACAACTTGCGGAAAAGTGGCGCTCATTGGCCCGTGACGTGCGCACATCTGGCGGGCTGTCTCCCGGGGAAGATGAAGGAGACGTTAAAAGGACTAGACCAACCCGTCAATAGGTCTGGACCAAAGCCGAGGGTCGGGCCTCCGCCGCGCCCGCCCCGCGCCCGCCCCGCGCGCGTGTCCCGCTCGTGCCCCGCTCCCGCCGCGGTCGCGCCCGACTCGCGCGGCGAAGGTTGTGAGCCAGGCCACAGCCCGTCACCCGCATGGGTGTCGATCGGCCGTGGCACACTGGCCGTAAGTACCAGTAGCAGCGCACTCCGGGGTCGGTGAAAGTCCGAACCGGCGGTTACAGTCCGCGACCCGACCGCAGCCAGCGGCCGGTTGACCAGGTGAAATTCCTGGACCGACGGTTAAAGTCCGGATGGGAGGCAGTGCGCGGCGGGCAGTGACCGGTACGCCGCTCCGCCGGCGGTCCTTCGTTCGTGCTCCGTGCACACGACGGATCCGCCCCCTCGGCCTCGGCGTCCCCGGCCGCTTCGTCCCGTTCCATCTGTCGTGTCCCGACAGGCCCCGGAGTCCGTGCCCGACGAGGCAGGAGGACCCGGTGGCGACATCCGCCGACGCGAACGCCACGCGCGACGAGCGCGCCATGCGCCGTGCCGTCGACCTCGCGGCCCGCGGCCTCGGCTCCACCAGCCCCAACCCCGTCGTCGGCTGCGTCGTCACCGACACCGCCGGGAACGTCGTCGGCGAGGGCTGGCACGAGCGGGCCGGCGGCCCGCACGCCGAGGTCCACGCCCTGCGCGCGGCCGGCGAGGCCGCCCGCGGCGGCACCGCGTACGTCACCCTGGAGCCCTGCAACCACACCGGACGCACCGGCCCCTGCGCCCAGGCCCTGGTCGAGGCCGGCGTCAGCCGGGTCGTCTACGCCGTCCCCGACCCGAACCCGCAGGCCAGCGGCGGTGCCGCCACCCTGCGCGCGGCCGGGGTGGCGGTCACCGGCGGGCTGCTGGAGGCCGAGGCCGAGGCGGGCAACATCGCCTGGCTGACCTCCGTACGCCTGGGCCGCCCGCACGTCACCTGGAAGTACGCCGCGACCCTCGACGGGCGCAGCGCCGCCGCCGACGGCTCCAGCCGCTGGATCACCTCCGCCGCGTCCCGGGCCGACGTCCACCGGCTGCGCGCCGAGTCCGACGCCGTCCTGGTCGGCGCGGGCACCCTGCGCACCGACGACCCGCACCTCGCGGTCCGCGGCATCGACGGCGCCACCCAGCCGCTGCGCGTCGCCCTCGACCCCCGCGCCTCGGTCCTGCCGACCGCCCGCATCCTCGACGACGCGGCGCCCACCCTGCTCGTCGTCGCCGAGGACGCCGACACCCGGCACCTGCCCGCCGGTACGCAGCTGCTCCGGCTGCCCCTGCGCGACGGCCGGATCGGCGTCCACGACCTGCTCGGCCGGCTGTACGCCCGGGGCGTGCGCTCCGTCCTCCTCGAAGGCGGCCCCACCCTCGCGGGAGCCTTCCTCGAAGGCGGCGCCGTCGACCGCGTCGTCGGCTACCTCGCCCCCGCCCTGCTCGGCGCGGGCCCCGCCGCCCTCGCCGACGCGGGCGTCACGAACATCGCCCAGGCCCTGCGCCTGGACCTCACGGAGGCCGTCCGCCTGGGCCCCGACCTCCGGATCACCGCCGTCCCCACCACCGTCCCCAAGGAGCACTGACGTGTTCACCGGAATCGTCGAAGAACTGGGCGAGGTCACCGCCGTCGAGCAGCTGCCCGACGCCTCCCGCTTCCGCCTGCGCGGCCCCCTCGTCACCGAGGGCGCCAAGCACGGCGACTCCATCGCCGTCAACGGCGTCTGCCTGACGGTCGTGGAGACGGCGGACGGCGAGTTCACCGCCGACGTGATGCAGGAGACCTTGAACCGCTCCAGCCTCGGCGCGCTGGAGAAGGGCTCCCGCGTCAACCTGGAGCGCCCCATGGCCCTCGGCGGCCGGCTCGGCGGCCACCTGGTGCAGGGCCACGTGGACGGCACCGGCGAGATCCTCTCCCGCACCCCGTCCGAGCACTGGGAGATCGTCAAGGTCGCCCTGCCGGCGGCGCTGTCCCGCTACGTCGTCGAGAAGGGCTCCATCACGGTCGACGGCGTCAGCCTGACCGTGGTCGAGGCCGCCGCCGACTGGTTCACCGTCAGCCTCATCCCCACCACCCTCGCCCTGACCACGCTCGGCATCAAGCAGCCCGGCGACCCGGTCAACCTGGAGGTGGACGTCCTCGCCAAGTACGTCGAGCGGCTGCTGGCCGCCGGCGTCGACCCGCTGCAGCCGAAGGAGAACCACCGGTGAGCGCCCTGACCTGGCTGAACTCCGAGGCCTTCACCGTCTTCGACCAGAAAGTCATCTGGTCGGACATGATCGGCAACACCATGGGCCTGGCGGCCCTCGCCCTCGGCTGGCGCCGCTCCATATGGACCTGGCCCGCCCAGCTGGTCTCCGGCCTGATCCTGGTCGCCGCCTACGCCTCCGCCCACCTCGCCGGCGGCGTCGGCAAGCAGCTGCTGGTCATCGGCGTCGCGGCCTGGGGCTGGACGCAGTGGCGGCGCGGCCGGCAGCAGGCGCAGGACGGCACCATCGCCGTGCGCACCGCGAGCTGGAAGGAGCGCGGACTGCTGCTCGCCGGCGCGGCGCTGGGCACCCTCGCCGTCGGCGGCCTGTTCACCGCCTTCCCGAACCTGTCCTGGAGCCCGTGGGCCGACGCCTACATCTTCGTCGGCACCCTCGTCGCCATGGTCGCCCAGGCCCGCGGCCTGGTCGAGTTCTGGTTCGCCTGGCTCCTGGTCGACCTGGTCGGCGTCCCCCTCGCCTTCAGCAGCGGCCTGGCCTTCTCCGGCCTGGTCTACGTCGTCTACTTCGCCCTCGTCCTGTGGGGCGCCCACGACTGGTACCAGCGTTCGCGCACCACCGCCAACCCCTCGGCCCTCGAAGGAGCAACGGCATGACCACCGACGAGTTCTTCGCGCTCGACCCGGTCGAGCAGGCCATCCGGGACATCGCCGCCGGCCGGCCCGTCGTGGTCGTCGACGACGAGGACCGCGAGAACGAGGGCGACCTCGTCATCGCCGCCGAGAAGGCCACCCCCGAGATCATCGCGTTCATGATGAGCGAGTGCCGCGGCCTGATCTGCGCCCCCATGGAGGGCGACGAGCTCGACCGGCTGGAGCTCCCGCAGATGGTCGACCGCAACACGGAGTCGATGCGGACCGCCTTCACCGTCTCCGTCGACGCGAGCGCCGCCCACGGCGTGAGCACCGGCATCTCCGCCGCCGACCGCGCCACCACCCTGCGGCTGCTGGCCGACGGGGTCTCGGGCCCCGGCGACTTCGTCCGCCCCGGCCACATCTTCCCGCTGCGCGCCAAGCCCGGCGGGGTCCTGGTCCGCAACGGCCACACCGAGGCCGCCGTCGACCTCGCCCGGCTCGCCGGCCTGCGCCCGGCCGGCGCCATCGTGGAGATCGCCGGTGAGGACGGCGTCATGCTGCGCCTGCCGGAGCTGATCCCGTTCGCCCGCAAGCACGGCCTGACGATCATCTCCATCGAGGACCTCATCGCCTACCGCCGCTCCGCCGAACCGACCGTCCGCCGCGAGGCCGAGGTCACCCTGCCGACCGCCTTCGGCGAGTTCACCGCGTACGGCTACCGCTCCACCGTGGACGGCGTCGAGCACGTCGCCCTGGTCCACGGCGACGTCGGCGACGGCCAGGAGGTGCTGGTGCGGATGCACTCGGAGTGCCTGACCGGCGACATCTTCCACTCCCTGCGCTGCGACTGCGGGCCCCAGCTGCACGCCTCCATGCAGCGCATCAAGGAGGCCGGCCGCGGCGTCGTCGTCTACCTGCGCGGCCACGAGGGCCGCGGCATCGGACTGCTGTCCAAGCTGCGCGCGTACGAGCTCCAGGAGCGCGGCCGCGACACCCTCGACGCCAACCTGGAACTGGGCCTGCCCGCCGACGCCCGCGACTACGGGGCCGGTGCCCAGATGCTCACCGACCTCGGAGTCCGCAGCGTGCGGCTCATGACCAACAACCCCGACAAGGCCGCCGCCCTGATCCGCCACGGCATCGTGGTCGCCGAGCGCGAGCCGATGCCCGTGGAGGCCGGGGAGCACAATCTGCGGTACCTGCGCACCAAGCGCGACCGCATGGGGCACGACCTGCCCTGGCTGGACGCCACCGCCGTCTCGGCGTGCGGCAACCAGTAGCACCGACGTACACCCGCCATCCAGGCACAACCCGCCACCCAGGCACCGGACGACAACCAAGAGCACGAGGAGAGCTGTGAGCGGCAAGGGCGCACCCGAACTGAGCGTGAAGAACTGCGGCGACCTGCGGGTCGCGGTCGTGGCCGCGCAGTGGCACGAGAAGGTCATGGACGGACTCGTGGACGGCGCCCTGCGCGCCCTGCACGAGCTGGGCATCGACGAGCCCACCCTGCTGCGGGTCCCCGGCAGCTTCGAGCTCCCGGTGGTCGCGAAGGTGCTGGCCGGGCGCGGCTACGACGCCGTGGTCGCGCTCGGCGTCGTCATCCGCGGCGGCACCCCGCACTTCGACTACGTGTGCCAGGGCGTCACCCAGGGCCTGGTGCAGGTCTCCGTGGAGACCGGGGTCCCCGTCGGCTTCGGCGTGCTGACCTGCGACAACGACGAGCAGGCGCTCGACCGCGCCGGCCTGGAGGGATCGAGCGAGGACAAGGGCCACGAAGCGGTCACCGCCGCCGTCGCCACCGCCATGACCCTGCGGACGGTCAGCGAGCCCTGGCGGTAGTCCACGGAGTGAACCCTGGCAACGGGGGACCGGGAGGAACCCGTACCCTAAGGGCATCATGGCGAACCAGACCCCCAAGAGCTTCGAAGAGCTCTTTGCCGAGCTCCAGCACAAGGCCGCCACCGGCGACCCCAGCACCTCCCGCACCGCCGAACTCGTGGGCAAGGGCGTCCACGCCATCGGCAAGAAGGTCGTCGAGGAGGCCGCCGAGGTCTGGATGGCCGCCGAGTACGAGAGCAAGGACGCCGCCGCCGAGGAGATCTCGCAGCTGCTGTACCACGTCCAGGTGATGATGGTCGCGCGCGGGATCTCGCTCGACGAGGTCTACAAGCACCTCTGACCCCGCCGGCCGCCCCGCCCGCCCCAGCCCGCTCCGCACAGCGCACCACCCTTATCGCGAACAAAGGAACCGACCTCATGCTGCGCATCGCCGTCCCCAACAAGGGTTCTCTCTCCGGGCCTGCGTCGGAGATGCTCCATGAGGCCGGCTACCGCCAGCGCAAGGAGTCCAAGGAACTCGTCACCGTCGACCTGGAGAACGACGTCGAGTTCTTCTACCTGCGCCCCAAGGACATCGCGATCTACGTCGCCTCCGGCAAGCTGGACATCGGCATCACCGGCCGTGACCTGCTGCTGGACTCCGGCGCCAACGCCGAGGAGATCCTCGCGCTGAACTTCGGGCGCTCCACCTTCCGCTACGCCACCAGGCCCGGCACCGCGAAGGGCCCCGAGGACTTCCACGGCATGACGATCGCCACCTCCTACGAGGGGATCGTCGCCAAGCACCTCGCCGAGCAGGGCATCGACGCCTCCGTCGTCCACCTCGACGGCGCGGTCGAGACCGCCATCCAGCTCGGGGTCGCCGAGGTGATCGCCGACGTCGTGGAGACCGGCACCAGCCTGCGCAACGCCGGCCTGGAGGTCATCGGCGAGCCGATCCTGAAGTCCGAGGCGGTCGTCGTCCGGCGCACCGGGGCCGACGCCGACGACCCGCGGGCCCAGCAGTTCCTGCGCCGCATGCAGGGCGTCCTGGTCGCCCGCAGCTACGTGATGATGGACTACGACATCCGGGTCGAGCAGCTGGAGAACGCCGTCGCGCTCACCCCCGGCCTGGAGTCCCCGACCGTCTCCCCGCTGCACCACGAGGGCTGGGTCGCGGTCCGGGCCATGGTCCCGGCCAAGGAGGCCCAGCGGATCATGGACGACCTCTACGACATCGGTGCGCGGGCCATCCTGACCACCTCGATCCACGCCTGCCGCCTGTGATGGCCGCCGACCCCACGGCCCGGCCGGCCCTGCCGGCCACCTTCCGGCCGACCCGTACCCGCGTCGTCCTGCTCGGCGTCGGCGCCGTCATGTTCGCCACCGTCACGGCCATCGGCCTGGTGCTGGACGGACTCGGCCCCGGCGAGCGGCTCAGCTTCGTCCTCACGGCCGTCCTGCTGTCCTCCGTCCTGGTGCTGCTCAGCCGCCCCAAGGTGGTGGTCGACGAGGACGGCGTCACCGTGGTGAACCTCACCACGCGGCGGCGCCTGGCCTGGGCGGAGATCCTGCGGGTCAACCTCCGCCCGGGCGACCCCTGGGTCTTCCTCGACCTCAGCGACGGCACCAGCCTGCCGGTGCTCGGCATCCAGCCCGGCATCGCCAAGGAACGGGCCGTCAGCGACGCCCGCGCCCTGCGGGCGCTGGCCGAGGAACGCGGCTCCGGCCCGCACGGGAACTGACCCCGGCCGGCAGACCGACCGCCGCGTGCCATTGCGGCGGCGATCTCAGTGACTACCCTGGTGGCGGGGCGCACCCGTGCGCCCTCCCGTGAGCCCCGGGACACCGGGGCCCCAGGGCACCTTCGACCAGAGGAGTGACTCCCTCCAGCAATGGACGGACCGTCCGGTAGTACCCGCGCCGCCCTCTCCCCCGAGGCGGCGGCATGACCATCCCGCTACTCCTGCTCGCGGCGGCGTTCGCGCTCATCCTGGCCAACGGTTTCTTCGTTGCGGCCGAGTTCGGTCTCGTCACCGTGGAGCGGCCCGACGCCGAACGGGCCGCCGCCGAGGGCGACCGCCGTGCCCGCACGGTCGTCAAGGCCCTGCGCGAGCTGTCGTTCCAGCTCTCGGGCACCCAGCTCGGCATCACCCTCACCTCGCTCGTGGTCGGCATGCTCGCCGAACCCGCCCTCGCCGCCCTGCTCTCGGGCCCGCTGCGCGCCACCGGGCTGCCGGCCGGCGCCGTCTCCGGCATCGCCGTGGGCATCGGCATGCTGCTGGCCTCCGCCGTCCAGATGGTCGTCGGCGAGCTCGTCCCGAAGAACTGGGCGGTCTCCCGGCCCCTTCAGGTCGCCCGGTTCGTGGCCGGCCCGCAGGACGTGTTCTCCCGCGCCTTCCGGCCGGTGATCGCGGGCCTGAACGCTGTCGCCAACCGGCTGGTCCGGGCCCTGGGCGTGGAACCCGCCGACGAGCTGGCCTCCGCCCGCACCCCCGGCGAACTGGTGTCGCTGGTCCGCCACTCGGCCCGGGCCGGCGCCCTGGAGCAGGACACCGCCGACCTGTTCGTGCGCACCCTGTCGCTGGGCGAGCTCACCGCCCAGCACGTGATGACCCCGCGCGTGAAGGTCAGCGCCCTGCAGTCCACCGCCACCGCGGCGGACGTGCTGAACCTGACCCGGGCCACCGGCCTGTCCCGGTTCCCGGTCTACCGCGAGCGCATCGACGAGATCACCGGCGTCGTCCACCTCAAGGACGCCCTGGCCGTGCCCGAGCGGGAGCGCGCCCGCACCACCGTCGGCGCCATCTGCGACGCACCGCTGCTGGTGCCCGGCACCCTGCCGGTCCAGCCGCTGCTGGAACGGCTGCGCAGCGAACAGCCCATGGCCGTCGTCGTCGACGAGTACGGCGGCACCGCCGGCGTGGTCACCCTGGAGGACATCGTCGAGGAGCTCGTCGGCGAGGTCCGCGACGAGCACGACCTCGCCGAGGACGCCCGCCCCGAGCTGGCCCCCGTACCGGCCGAGGACGGCCGCCCGTCCTGGGAGGCCGACGGCAGCTGCCGGGTGCAGACCCTGCGCCGGATAGGCCTGGAGGTCCCCGAGGGCCCGTACGAGACCGTGGCCGGCCTCGTCGCGGACCTGCTCGGCCGGATCCCCGCGCCCGGGGACCGGGCCGAGCTCCCCGGCTGGCGGCTCTCCGTCCGCCAGGTCGGCCGCAACCGCGCCGAGCGGGTGCGCCTGGTCCGGCTCGTGCCCGCGCCCGTCCTGGGCGGGCCCGGCCAGCCGGGCCGCGGCTCCGGGGCAGGGGCCAGGACCGCCGCGACCGGCGTCCCCGGCCGCGCGGCCGTACCGGCCGGCGCCCTCGCACGGGGCGACGGGCAGCGGTCCGAGCGGCCCGCCGCACTGGAAGGGGCCGGCCGGTGAGCGTGCTCCAGTTGCTGTTCGCCCTCGCCCTGGTCCTGGCCAACGGTTTCTTCGTGGCCGCCGAGTTCGCCCTCGTCTCCGTGCGGCGCAGCCAGATCGAGCCCCTGGCGGCCGGCTCCAAGCGGGCCCGGCAGGTGCTCCACGGCCTGGAGAACCTGCCGCGGATGATGGCCGCCGCCCAGTTCGGCATCACCGTCTGCTCGCTCACCCTCGGCGCCGTCGCCGAACCCACCGTGGCCCGGCTGCTGGAGCCCGTCTTCCACGCCGTCCACGTCCCGCAGGGCCTGATCCACCCCCTCGGCTACGCCCTCGCGCTCGCCGCCGTGGTCTTCCTGCACCTGGTGATCGGCGAGATGGTGCCCAAGAACCTGGCGATGGCCGCCCCGGAGCGGACCGCGCTGTGGTTCAGTCCCGGCCTGGTCGCCTTCGCCCGGCTCTGCGGTCCGGTCACCACCGCCCTCGGGGCGTGCGCGCACTTCGTGCTGCGGCTGTTCAAGGTCGAGCCGAAGGACGAGGTCGAGGCCGTCTACACCAGCGCCGAACTGGGCCGCCTGGTCGAGGACTCCCGGCAGGCCGGCCTGCTGGAACCCGGCGAGCAGGAGCGGCTGGAGGACGCCCTGGAGCTGGGCAGCCGCCCGGTCACCGACGTCCTGCTGGCCCGCGAGCGGCTGGTCACGGTCGCCCCGACGGCCACGCCCCGGCAGATCGAGCAGCTCACCGTGCGCACCGGCTACTCGCGCTTCCCGGTCCGGGCCGAGGGCGGGGCCTTCATGGGCTACGTCCACGTCAAGGACGTCCTGGACCTGGAGGAGCGCGAACGGGCCGTGCCGCAGCGGATATGGCGCCGGATGCCGGTCCTGTGCTCCACCCTCCCGCTGGACGACGCGCTCAGCGTGATGCGCCGGGACGCCACCCATCTGGCCCAGGTCGCCGACCCGGCCGGCCGGGTGCTCGGCCTCGTCGCCCTGGAGGACGTCCTGGAGATGCTGGTCGGCGAGGTCCGCGACCCCGCGCACCGTACGGCCGCACCCGTGGCCCTGGCGCGCTGAGCCGAGCCCCGCACCGGCGCGACCGCCCGCGTCCGCCACCGGCGGGCCGCCCCCGCTACACGGGGGGCGGCTCCGGGCGGCCCCGCTACATCGAGGGCGGCTCCGGGCGGCCCCGGTCGTGCGGGCCGCGGCCCGAGAGCACCTCGCCGTAGGCCTGCATCAGGTCCGGCAGCCGCAGCGTCGCCAGGTCCTCGCGGGACGGGGTCGCCGGGTAGCCGGCCAGCCGCAGGTCCCGGTAGGCGCAGCTCTTCTCGTACAGCGTGCGCAGGAAGCGGCCGTTGCCCAGCTCGTCGATCCAGCCCTGCTCCACCACGTGCCCGCTGATGCTGCGCAGCTCCTCCAGGGCCTCCTCGTCCCAGCGGTCGCCGTCGGCGGCGGCCAGCACCTCGCCGATCGCGGTCAGCTCCGCCGGCCGGTAGCTGGGGAAGTCCACCCGGGTGGTGAACCGGGACGACAGCCCCGGGTTCGCCGCCAGCAGCCGGTCCATCCCGGCCGGATAGCCCGCGAGGATCACCACCAGGTGGTCCCGGTTGTCCTCGGCCCGCTTCAGCAGCACCTGCAGGGCCTCGTCGCCGTACGCGTCGCCCTTGCTGTAGCCGGAGTTGGACAGGCTGTACGCCTCGTCCACGAACAGCACCCCGCCGATCGCCGAGTCGATCAGCTCGTTGGCCTTGACCGCGGTCTGCCCGAGGAACTCGCCCACCAGGTCCGCCCGCTGGGCCTCCACCAGATGGTCCCCGCCCAGCAGCCCGAGCGCGTAGAAGACCCGGCCCAGGATCCGGGCCACCGTGGTCTTGCCGGTGCCCGACGGGCCCGAGAAGACGAAGTGGCGTTTCGGCGGCTGCACCGGCAGCCCCTGACCGGCCCGCAGACGCGCCATGTGCAACTGCGCCGACAGCGCCTTGACCTGCCGCTTGACCGGCTCCAACCCCACCATCCGCTCCAGCTCCGCCAGCGCCTGGGCCAGCAGCGCCGGGTCCGAGGGCCCGGCGGGCAGCCCGTACGGCGCGCCCGGCGGCGGTACGGAGACCCGCCGGCGCACCCCCTCCGGCCGGCCCCCGCCCGGCGGCGGCCCCTGCGGGGGCACCCCCGGCACCGGCCCGGCCGGCCGGGGCTCCACCGGCGGCTCCGGCGCGAGCACCGGGTCCGGCTCGCCCAGGGCCACGGCCGCCAGGTCCCCGCCGACCGGCGAGAGGTCGTAGTCGTCGAGCCCGTCGGCCTCGGAGATGGCCGTCAGCCGGGCGGCGGTGTCCATGAAGGCCGGGTCCACCCGGTGCACCGCCCGGTACAGCGGCAGCGCGGCCGCGCTGCGCCCGGTGCCCTCGTGGGCCCGGGCCAGCCAGTAGCGCAGCTCCTTGCGCTGCGGCTGCTCGCTGCGGCAGCGCATCAGCGCGGTGGCGAGCATCGGTTCGGCCTGCCCGTACATCTCCAGCCGGACCCGGGCCATCCCGCCGAACAGCCCGGCCTCGATGCCCAGCAGCGGATCGTCGACCAGCGGCTCGGTGTGCCGGACCAACTGCTCCCAGTCCTTGACCAGATAGGCCCGGCAGGCGTGCAGGAAGCGGACCTGGGCGTCGGTGTCCACCGGCGGCAGCCCGGCCAGCGCCTGGTCCAGCTCGGGCACGTGCCGGCCGTCCAGCCAGTGCGAGGCGTGCGCCAGCAGCAGGTCCCGGCGGCTCTCCAGCACCGGCTGCACCCACCAGCCCAGCCAGTACCAGGAGTTCAGCGTCCGCCGGTGCCGGGCCCGCTGCTCACCGAACCGGTCCCGGTGCGCGTACATCCGCAGCAGCGCGTTGGTGGTGTCGACCCGTAACGCGTGCAGGCCCAACCAGGCGTCGGCCATCGCGGGATCGAGTCGTACGGCCGTCCGGAACTCCTCCTCGGCCTGCGGATAGGCGCCCATGGTGCAGGCGTCCACTCCGCGCAGCCAGGCGAGTTCGGCCGGGGCGTGCGGGCTGCCCTGCGTGCCGAAATCCATCACGTCCCCCACAAGCCTGCCCCCGTGGTGCGCTGCAACCCCCGTCCCGGGGACAAGAGTTGTCACATGCGCCGATGAAATCTGGGTGGCATCGTACCTTCGGTACGCGGCGCTACGTAGGGTGCGACAGGCACCTTGCGGGGTGGATCCCGGACCGCGGCGGTGACGCAGGGTGAGCTCCGCGAGGGCCGTGAGAGGCGTTCCGGGCAGAACGAAGCCCCCGATCACGGGGGAACAATCGGGGGCTTCGTGTCCGCTGCGGCCGTGAAAGACCGCGCATTGAGAACGTAAGGCCGGTGCGGGCATCAGGTCAAGCGCCCCAGGGCAGCCGTCCGCACCGGGTGGCGGGGGGCCGCTCAGGCCCGGGGGAGCCCCTCACGCTCCGTGACGGAACCGGACGTTCCTGCGGGCACACCGCTCCCGGAAGTCCACTCGTATCCCGTACAGCCCTGGCGCACCAGGGTGTCGGCGAAGGGGCGCGAAGGATCGTCGGCGAAGTGCGCGCGCTCGGCGCGCTCCCATCCGTCCCAGAACGCGCCCAGTTCGCTCCCGTCGCGCCGCCGGCCCCGGCGCCACGCCAGCTCGCGCGGGGTCTCCATCCACACCAGGTGCGCCAGGTGCGGCCGCAGCGCTCGCCGGCCCGCGCCCACCCCCTCCACGAGCAGCACGGGGGCCGGCTCCAGCACCCGCTGCGGCCCGAACCGGCGCGCCACCCAGTCGTACGGCGCCCAGTGCGCCGCCCGTCCCGCGGTCAGCGGCTCCAGCACCTGCCGGCGCAGCCGCTCGGTCCAGTCGAACAGCTCCTCGTGCGTGGCGACGTCGTCCAGGTGCAGCACCGGCGCCCCGCCCAGTGCCCCGGCCAGCCGGGCGGCGAAGGTGCTCTTGCCCGAGCCGGCGTGCCCGTCCACCCCGATCAGCCGCACCGGGCCCAGCGAGGGCGGCAGCGCGGCGAGCTCGGCGGCGAGGCGGTCGAGGGATTCCACCCGCCCAGCGTACGGCGCGCGCGACACGGCGCCGGGGCCCTGGCCCGCCCCCGCGCGAGCTGCGACGCTGAACGTGACCGACCGATCACCCAGGGGGTAGCCGCCCATGTCCGCCAGCGCACCCGCCCCGCGCCGCGCCCTGCTCGCCGCCGTCCTCGCCGCGGCCACCGCCGCCACCGTCCCCGGAACCGGCGGCCCGGCCGCGGCCGCCCCCGCGCCCCGCGGCTCCGGCGGCACCGGCCTCGCCGGTCCCACCGTCGACAACCGCTTCTGGTACGCCCTGCGGCACTGGCGGGCCGGCACCCACCGCGGCACCGCCGCCCTCGCCGGGGACCGGCCCGCGCTGACCCTCGCCGCGCCCGCGGGCCGTACCGCCTACACCGACCCGCACACCGGCCGCACGGCCACCTGGGAGTACGCCACCTGGACCTCGCCGGTGCACCGCCCCGCCGTGCCCGCCACCGAGGCCGTGGTGTCCTGGAACGCGCGCACCCCCACCGGCAGCTGGCTCCAGGCCGAGCTGCGCTGCACCTACACCGACGGCACCCGCACCCCCTGGTACGTGATGGGCCGCTGGGCCGCCTCCGACGCCGACATCCGGCGCACCTCCGTGGACGGCCAGGGCGACGGCCGCTCCACGGTGTGGACCGACACCCTGGCGGTGGACCGGCCGGCCTCCGGGCTGCGGCTGCGGGACTGGCAGCTGCGGCTGACCCTGTACCGCCGGCCCGGCTCCACCGCGGCCCCGCTGGTGTGGCTGGCCGGGGCGATGGCCTCGGCCGTCCCCGACCGGTTCACGGTGCCCGCCTCCACCCCCGGACCGGCCCACGAGCTGGCGGTGCCGCGGTACTCCCAGGAGGTCCACGCCGGCCGCTACCCCCAGTACGACAACGGCGGCGAGGCCTGGTGCAGCCCCACCTCCTCGCAGATGGTGATCGAGTACTGGGGCCGCCGGCCGAGCCGCGAGCAGCTCGCGTGGGTCGACGCCCGCTACGGCGACCCCCAGGTCTGCCACGCCGCCCGGCACACGTACGACTTCGCGTACCGGGGCTGCGGCAACTGGCCCTTCAACCCCGCCTACGCCGCCACCTACCCCGGCCTCGGCGGCGTCGTGACCCGGCTGACCTCGCTGACCGACCTGGAGACCCTGATCCGGGCGGGCATCCCGGTGATCACCTCGCAGTCCTTCCGCAAGGAGGAGCTCACCGGGGCCGGCTACGGCACGGCCGGCCACCTGATGACGGTCGTCGGCTTCACCGCCGCCGGCGACGTGATCGCCAACGACCCGAACTCGCCCACCAACGACGCGGTCCGCCGGGTCTACCGGCGCCGGCAGTGGGAGAACATCTGGCTGCGCACCAAGCGGCACGACTCCACCGGCAAGGTCGCCTCCGGCACCGGCGGCATCTGCTACGTCTATGCCCCGGCCCGGCCGAGCGCCGCCCAGGCCGCCGCGCTGACGGGCCTCGGGCTGCTCGCGGCGTGACCGGCCCGGCCGGGGGCCGGGCACCGTGACGAACATCTCTCCCACGGAAGCCGCAATCGCTGGGATATTGGACATCTCCCCCCATGTCGCCGACCGATGCGAGACACCATGACCGCGAACAGCGCCGCCCTGCACCGTGCCCGCCAGCTGGTCCGTACCGGCGGTCCCGAGGACGGGTCGAAGTGGCTGGAGAACGTGCTCGGCTGGACGCTCGTGGTCGTTGTGGCCATGTTCGTCACGCAAGTCGGATGGCTGTGAGCCTTCTTGATCTTGCACCCGTGACGGGACGCGGCTGATCAGGCATACTCGTCCCGCCGCAGCCACGGAACAGAGCCCCATGCGACCCATGAGGGCAGCATGGGGCTGTGTGAGCACCGAACCGGCGGCGCGTCCCACACCTCGCGCGTCGCCGCCGTGCCCGACGAGGGAGGAGAGCGCCGCCATGATCGACCGCGCCCCGCAGCCGGTGGACCGACAGCTGCCCACCGAGGAGTCCCGGGACCTCCTCGCGCTCGTACGAGAGATCGCCGAGCGGGAGATCGCGCCGCGCGCCGCCGAGGAGGAGAGCGCCGGCCACTTCCCCCGCGAGGTCTTCACCCTGCTCTCCGAGGCCGGACTGCTCGGCCTGCCGTACGACTCCGAGTTCGGCGGCGGGGACCAGCCCTACGAGGTGTACCTCCAGGTCCTGGAGGAGCTCGCCGCGGCCCGGCTCACCGTCGGCCTGGGCGTCAGCGTCCACTCCCTCGCCTGCCACGGCCTGGCCGGGTACGGCACCAAGGAGCAGCGCTCCCGGCACCTGCCCGACATGCTCGGCGGCGGTCTGCTCGGCGCCTACTGCCTGTCGGAGCCGTCCTCCGGTTCCGACGCGGCCTCGCTGAGCACCAAGGCCGTCCGTGACGGCGACGACTGGGTGCTGACCGGCACCAAGGCGTGGATCACCCACGGCGGGGTCGCCGACTTCTACACGGTGCTGGCCCGCTCCGGCGGCGAGGGCGCCAAGGGCATCACCGCCTTCCTGGTCCCCGGCGACGCGGAGGGCCTGTCCGCGGCCGCCCCCGAGAAGAAGATGGGCATGAAGGGCTCGCCCACCGCCCAGCTGCACTTCGACGGCGTGCGCGTCCCGGACGCCCGGCGGATCGGCGAGGAGGGCCAGGGCTTCACGATCGCCCTGTCCGCGCTCGACTCGGGCCGGCTGGGCATCGCGGCCTGCGCCATCGGTGTCGCCCAGGCCGCCCTGGACCAGGCGCTGGCGTACGCGCTGGACCGCAAGCAGTTCGGGCACCCGATCGCGGACTTCCAGGGCCTGCGGTTCATGCTCGCCGACATGGCCACCCGGATCGAGGCCGGCCGGTCGCTGTACCTGGCCGCGGCCCGGCTGCGGGACGCGGGCAAGCCGTTCTCCCGGCAGGCGGCCATGGCCAAGCTGTTCTGCACCGACGCCGCCATGGCCGTGACCACCGACGCCGTCCAGGTGCTCGGCGGCTACGGCTACACCCAGGACTTCCCCGTGGAGCGCCTGATGCGCGAGGCCAAGGTGCTGCAGATCGTCGAGGGCACCAACCAGATCCAGCGCATGGTGATCGCCCGGCACCTGGCGGGCCCCGAGACCCGCGGCTGAGGCGGGCCCGGCCGGGTCAGGGCCGGTCCGCGAACAGGGGGCCGTGCGGCCAGACCGGGGACGAGGTCAGCCGCGACCATTCCGGGTCGCGGCGCCCCGGCAGGGTGCGGCCCTCGACGGTCCAGCGGTCGATCAGGTCCCGGTAGATGGGCGGATCGGACTGCTGAACCGATTCTTCGAAGCCGGGGGGCGCGGGCCGGCGCCGTCTGCCCGTGGACGTGTCAAGCAGGGTCATGCACGGCCAACGCCGTCCCCCGGCCCGGGGTCACTGCGGCTCTGCGTTCGACGTGTCCCCGGCCCGCCGGCCCCGCCCCTGCCCCCGCGCCCCTGCCCCCGCGCCGGGGCTCCTCGCGGGGCGGCTCCCGGCCCGGCGCCCCGGCTCCCACGGCGCGGCACGACGTGCCGTGCTGTCCACGGATGACGCGACTCTGGTCGCGGGCACGGTTTCTGACGTACCGTCATATCCGCTGAGCCGCCGTGCCCCCGCCCAGGAGGTTGCCGTGTCCGCGGACCGCCCCGTCGCGCTCGACGAGTACCCCGTCCACCAGGCCCCGCTGTCCATGAAGCACGTCGTCACGGGCGACCGGAACGCCTACGACCGCTGCATCTTCCACGTCTTCGACCACGCCGGCCGGGCCGTGCTCGTCCTCGGCCTCGGGGTCTACCCCAACGCCGGGGTGATCGACGCCTACGCGACCCTGCGCCTGGGCGACCGGCTGCACGCCGTCCGCGCCTCCGACGCACTCGGCGACGACCGGATGAACCTCTGCGTCGGCCCGCTGCGCATCACCGTCGACGTCCCGCTGCGCCAGTTCTCCCTGCACTGCGCCCCCGACCCCGACGACCCCGGCGGCCTGTCCTACGACCTCACCTGGACCGCCGAGTTCCCCGCCCTGTGGGAGCCGCACCACATCCAGCGCCGCGGCGACCGGCTCACGCTCGAAGGCCGCCGGTTCGTCCAGGCCGGCCACGCCACCGGCGTCGTCCGCGTCGCCGGCGAGGAACTGCGGCCCACCGTGGGGGAGTGGACCGCCACCCGCGACCGCAGCTGGGGCGTCCGCCCGCTGCCCGGCGAGGACGGCGGCCGGGGCGCCGAGGAGCACCGCACCGAGGGGTTCCACTGGCTGTGGGTCCCCGTCCGCTTCGAGGACCGCTTCGTCATGGTCGTCGTCCAGGAGGACGCCGACGGCCACCGCACCCTCAACGAGGCCGTCCAGGTCTTCCCGGAGGGCAGCGGCCTGCCCGACGTCCAACTCGGCTGGCCGCACAGCGAGATCCACTACCGCCCCGGCAGCCGCCACCCCGAACGCGCCGTCCTCCACCTCACCGACCCGTCCCGCAAGCCCCTCGAACTCGGCGTGGAGATTCTCAACTCCTCCCCGCTGGCCGTCGGCGCGGGCTACCCGCCCGCCCCCGACTGGCAGCACGGCAGCTGGCAGGGCCGCGGCTGGACCGACCGCCGCGTCTACGACCTCTCCGAACCGGCCGCCCACCCCATGGCCGCCTACGGCGTCACCGACCACTCCGCCCGCTTCACCCTCGACGGGCGCACCGGCTTCGGCATCTTCGAGCACGGCAGCTTCGGCCGCCACGATCCCAGCGGCTTCACCGACCACGCCTCCGTCGCCCCGTGACTCCGCCCGCCCCAGGGGGTTCCTGAATGGCCAGCGCACCACGTCCGCGCACCACCACCCGCGACCCCGAAGAGCTCGGCCGGCGCCTCGCCGCGTGGCTGCGCAGGCGGCTGCCCGGCGCCGAGGTCACCGGCGTACGGGTGCCCGGCTCCAACGGGATGTCCAGCGAGACCCTGCTCTTCGACATCGAGCACCCCGACACCCCGCTGCGCTCCTGCGCCCTGCGGCTGGCCGCGGACCCGGCCGCGTACACCGTCTTCCCCTCCTACGACATGCCCCGCCAGCACCGGGTGATGGACCTGGTCGCCCGGCACACCGACGTGCCCGTGCCGCGCGTGCAGTGGCTGGAGGAGGACCCCGCCCCGCTCGGCGCGCCCTTCTTCGTGATGGCCCGCGCCGAGGGCCGGGTCCCGCCCGACGTGATGCCGTACACCTACGAGGGCAACTGGCTGCACGCGGCCACCGACGCCGAGCGGGCCGTGCTCCAGGAGGAGAGCATCGCCCTGCTCGCCCGGCTGCACGACCAGTTCCCCGCGAAGGAGGCCGAGTTCCTGCTGCCCGAGGGCACCGGCAGCCCGCTGCGCCGCCACGTCGACGCCCAACGCGCCTATTACGCCTGGGTGGTGCGCGACCTCGCGCCGTCCCCGCTGCTGGAGCGGGCCTTCGACCGGCTGGAGGAGCTCTGGCCCGCCGACGAGGGCGAACCGGTCCTCACCTGGGGCGACGCCCGCATCGGCAACGTGGTCTACGAGCCCGACGGCTTCCGGCCGGTGGCGGTCCTGGACTGGGAGATGGCCGGCTACGCCCCGCGCGAGGTGGACCTCGGCTGGACCGTGTACCTGCACCGCTTCTTCCAGGACCTCACCGTCGGCTTCGGACAGCCCGGCCTGCCGGACTTCCTGCGCCGCGAGGACCTGGAGCGCCGGTACGCCGAACTGACCGGGCACACCCCGCGCGACATGGAGTTCCACACCCTGTACGCGGCCCTGCGCCACGGCATCGTGATGCTGCGGATCGCCTACCGGCAGGCGTACTTCGGCGAGGTGGAGATCCCGGCGGCCGCCGAGGACGTCGACGGCCTGATCCTGCACCACGCCGGCCTCGCCGCCATGGTGCAGGGCACCTACTGGTGACGGCCGGACCGGCCGGCCGCCGGGCCGTCAGGCGGCCTGGACGTGCCGGCCGCGCAGCTGCGCACCGGGCCGCGGCGCCGGCGTGACCAGCCGCACCGGGCGCGAACCCGGACCGCCGACGTGCGAGAACGGCTGCGTCCGCCAGTCCAGACCCTGGGGGAGGGCCAGCACCACGGCCGGCTCCGCCTCGTCGGGTGCGACGGCGGCCGCGGCGGGCAGGGCGTCGGCGGCGGGACGGCCGGTGCCGGCGCAGACCGTGAGCCCGAAGGGGTTCCACGGGGTCAGGCACAGCGCGTGCTGCGGCAGGAACTCCTCGTCCGCGAGGAGCGCGATCGACTGTCCGCAGTCGGGGCAGGTGGCGTGGTGCATCTCGAAGGAGTCGGCCTCTTCGAGGTAGTCGTCGTCCTCGGTGCCGAGGAGTTCGAGTGGCTCCGGTTCCGTACGACCGGCGCGCTTGGTGTTCTGCATGGATGTACTCCCCCTTGGGTGGGCCGGGCGGGCTTGTTCCTAGGGCCTCGGCCACACCAAGCACTTCCCGTGGCGCGGCACGAGTAACCACAACACACCGTGGCGTACGACTCCATACCCCTGTGGCTTTGGTCACATGCCTGCCGCAGGTGCCGCCCGGCGGTGAGACGGTACTGGGCCCAGGCCGTCCGGGGGCTTAAGTTGAGCGGCTATGAGCGCAATGGAGGAGCTGGACCGCCAGATCGTGGAGCTGCTCGTGCGGGACGGCCGCATGAGCTACACGGATCTGGGCAAGGCCACGGGACTGTCGACGTCGGCGGTCCACCAGCGGGTACGCCGGCTGGAGCAGCGGGGGGTGATCCGCGGCTACGCGGCCGTGGTCGACCCGGAGGCCGTCGGGCTGCCCCTGACCGCCTTCATCTCGGTGAAGCCGTTCGACCCCAGCGACCCCGACGACATCGCCGAGCGGCTCGCGGGCGTCCCCGAGATCGAGGCCTGCCACAGCGTCGCCGGGGACGAGAACTACATCCTCAAGGTCCGGGTGGCCGCGCCCCTGGAACTGGAGGACCTGCTCGGCCGCATCCGCGCCCTGGCCCACGTCTCGACCCGCACCACGGTGGTGCTGTCCACCCCCTACGAGGCCCGTCCCCCCAAGATCTGACCGGCCGTCGCCGCCGCACCCGCGGGCCCCGCGGTCGCCGCGCCGGGCCCCCGCGCGGGCGCCGGCGCCGCAGGGGGGAGACTGGTCCCCATGACCGAGCACACCCCCCAGCACGACCCCCTCGCGGCCACCGCCGCCCGCTCCGCCCAGGCGCCGCAGCGCACCGTGCTGCTGCGCGGCGGGGACGTCCACAGCCCCGCCGACCCGTTCGCCACCGCGATGGTCGTCGAGCGCGGGCACATCGCCTGGGTCGGGTCCGAGGGCGCCGCCGACGCCTTCGCCGCGGGCGTGGACGAGGTGGTCGACCTCGACGGCGCGCTCGTCACCCCCGCGTTCACCGACGCCCACGTGCACACCACCTCCGCCGGGCTCGCGCTGACCGGGCTGGACCTGACCGGGGCCCGCTCGCTCGCCGAGGCGCTGGAGCTCGTACGCGCCCACGCGGGCCGGGAGCCCACGGACCGGGTGCTGCTCGGCCACGGCTGGGACGCGTCCCGCTGGCCCGAGCGGCGCGCCCCGCGGCGCGCGGAACTCGACGAGGCGGCCGGCGGCCGGCCGCTGTACCTCAGCCGGATCGACGTGCACTCGGCCGTGGTGACCACCGCCCTGCTCGACCGGGTCCCCGGTATCCGCGCCGAGGACGGCTTCCACGACGGCGAGCCGCTGACCCGCGACGCCCACCACGCCGTACGGGCCGCCGCGTTCGCCGCCGTCACCCCCGCCCAGCGCCGCGACGCGCAGCGGGCCGCGCTGCGGCGGGCCGCCTCCCTGGGCATCGGCACCCTGCACGAGTGCGGCGGTCCGGACATCTCCTCGGCCGAGGACTTCGCCGCCCTGCTGGAGCTGGCCCGCGAGGAGGACGGCCCCCGGGTCTTCGGGTACTGGGCGGACCGTGACCTCGACCTCGCCCGTGAGCTCGGCGCGGTCGGCGCCGGCGGCGACCTGTTCGTCGACGGCGCCCTCGGCTCCCACACCGCCTGCCTGCACGCCCCGTACCAGGACGCCGGCCACACCGGGACCGCGTACCTGACCGCCGAGGACGTCGCCGGCCATGTCGCCGCCTGCACCGAGGCGGGGCTCCAGGCCGGGTTCCACGCCATCGGCGACGCCGCCGTCGGCGCCGTGGTCGAGGGCGTGCGGGCGGCCGCCGAGAAGGTCGGCCTGGCCCGCGTCCGGGCCGCCCGGCACCGCGTCGAGCACGCCGAGATGATGACCCCGCAGACCATCGCCGCCTTCGCGGACCTGGGTCTGACCGCGTCCGTCCAGCCCGCCTTCGACGCCGCCTGGGGCGGCGAGGGCGGCATGTACGCGGACCGGCTGGGCGCCGAGCGGGCCCGGACGCTCAACCCGTTCGCGGCGCTGCTCAAGGCAGGTGTCCCGCTGGCCTTCGGCTCCGACGCCCCGGTCACCCCGCTCGACCCGTGGGGCACGGTCCGGGCGGCCGCGTTCCACCGCACGCCCGAGCACCGCATCTCCGTCCGCGCCGCCTTCACCGCCCACACCCGCGGCGGCTGGCGGGCCCTGGGCCGCGACGACGCGGGCGTCCTGGTCCCCGGTGCCCCGGCCGACTACGCGGTCTGGCGGACCTCGGAGCTGGTGGTCCAGGCCCCCGACGACCGGGTCGCCCGCTGGTCCACCGACCCGCGTTCGGGCACCCCGGGACTGCCCGACCTGACCCCCGGCGTGGAGCTGCCGGTGTGCCTGGCGACGGTCGTCGGCGGGCGGGAGGTATTCGTACGGCCACAGGGGTGATCCGGCGGTCCTCGGCTCGGTGCGGGCGGCCGGACCCGGATAGGTTCGGCCGGGTCCACCACCGGACGTCCGTACCGGGCGGATCCGTCCCGTCCGCGCGCCCGCGCCCGCGGGGCGAGGGAAGGTTTCCCCCTGCGGGCGGGTGGCCCCGCGGCGGGGCCCGGCGGTCCAGTAGACAACGGCCACGACGGCCCGCGGCCAGCGGGAGCGGGGCCGGCCCGAAGGACCGCCGGCCCCGACCCGCTGTCGCCGATGTCATAAAATCCTGCTTGCCTGATCAGCTCGATCGAGCGCTGAGTCGCGACGCGCGAAGGGGAATCTGTGAGCAACGGCGGTGAGCGGCGCCACGGGCCGCTCGGTACGGCCCTGGTGATCATTCCGACCTACAACGAGGCGGAGAACATCGGGCCGATCGTCGCCCGGGTGCGCAAGTCGGTCCCCGAGGCGCACGTCCTGGTCGCGGACGACAACAGCCCCGACGGCACGGGCAAGCTCGCCGACGAACTGGCGGCCTCCGACGACCACGTCCACGTCCTGCACCGCAAGGGCAAGGAGGGCCTGGGCGCCGCCTACCTGGCCGGCTTCGCCTGGGGCCTGGAGCGCGGTTACGGCGTCCTGGTCGAGATGGACGCCGACGGCTCGCACCAGCCGGAGGAGCTGCCGCGGCTGCTGACCGCGCTGGGCGGCGCCGACCTGGTGCTCGGCTCCCGCTGGGTGCCCGGCGGCCGGGTGGTGAACTGGCCCAAGTCCCGCGAGTTCCTCTCGCGCGGCGGCTCCACGTACTCCCGGCTGATGCTCGGCGTGCCGATCCGCGACGTCACCGGCGGCTACCGCGCCTTCCGCCGCGAGACCCTGGAGGGCCTGGGCCTGGACGAGGTGGCCTCGGCCGGGTACTGCTTCCAGGTCGACCTGGCCCGGCGGGCGGTGGCCAAGGGCTTCCACGTGGTCGAGGTGCCCATCACGTTCGTGGAGCGCGAGTTCGGCGACAGCAAGATGAGCCGGGACATCGTGGTCGAGGCGCTGTGGCGGGTGACCCAGTGGGGCCTGGCCGCGCGTGCCGCCAAGCTGACCGGGCGGCGCGGCGCCTGAGGCCACCCGCCTGAGCCGCACCGGGTCCGCCCGGGGCGCGCGGGGGACCCCTAGGGGCGGTCCGGTACCTCCGGCTGAGGTCGCTTTTACCCCGGTCCAGGCACACTGGGGGTATGACGACCGGCGTTCCCACTTCGACGGCCCCCCGGCGGCGCTCGCCCGCCCGTACCTTCACCCCCCTGGCCATCGCCGCGTGGCTGGTCCTGGAGATCTGGCTGCTCACCCTGGTCGCGGACGCGGCCGGCGCGCCCGCCGTGGCCGCGCTGCTGCTCGGCGGCGTGGTGCTCGGCGCGGTGGTGATCAAGCGGGCCGGGCGGCGGGCCTTCGGCCGCATGACCCGGGCGTTCCAGGAGGCCCAGGCGGGCCGGGCCCCGGCCACCGGACCGGGGTCGGGCAAGGGCTCCGGCAACGGCACGACCATGCTGGCCGGCCTGCTGCTGATGGTGCCGGGGCTGCTGTCGGACCTGGCCGGGCTGCTCCTGCTGGTGCCGCCCGTCCGGTCCTGGGTCGCGCGCCGCACCGAACGCGCCGTGGAGCGCCGGATCGCCGGAGCGGCCCCCGGCACCTTCGGCAACGCCTTCCAGCAGGCCCGCATCCACCACCCCGACGGCATGGTCGTGCCGGGCGAGGTCGTCCGTGAGGACGGCGCCGGCCGGCAGGGCGGCCCGGGCCCGCAGTCGTACCGCCCGCCGCTGGCGCCCTGACGAGACCACGCCGGACCGGGCCCGGACCACGAGCACGACCCGGTCCGGGCCCGGACCACGAGCACGACCCGGACCGGGCCCGGACCACGAGCACGACAAGCCGAGGGGCCGTGTCACACGAGGTGTGACACGGCCCCTCGGCTGTGCGGTGCGCGGTGCGCGCGGGACTCAGGCCGACTTGCGGCTGTCCCGCGGATGCACCGCGATGTTCATGGCGCCGGACCGCAGGACCGCCAGCCGCTCGGCCAGGACCTCCTCCAGCTCCTCACGGGTACGCCGCTCCATCAGCATGTCCCAGTGCGTACGCGCGGGCTTGCTCTTCTTCTCCTCAGGCCCGTCGCCGTCCACCAGGAGTGCCTGGGCGCCGCACGCCTTGCACTCCCACTCCGGCGGAATCTCCGCCTCGACCGAGAACGGCATCTCAAATCGATGTCCGTTCTGGCATGCGTACTCCACCGCCTGGCGCGGGGCCAGATCGATGCCGCGGTCCGTCTCGTAGCTGGTCACCACGAGGCGCGTGCCGCGGAGAGCTCGCTCACTCATGAATCGTGCCTCCCGGGCTTGTCGCCCACAGGACAGGTGTCGCTGTCGTCGTCATCCGGTCAACGTCCGGTCGGCGGTATAGATTCCCGCTTCCGCTCATGCGTCGCCCGTCGTGCCGCCCCTTGTTGTACCCACCAATGCCCGTTTTGTCACATCTGGCAGCAGATGTCACCCAACGTCTTCACTTCTTCAACACGCAGTAACGGTCCGCCTGGCAGGCCAAAGGCGTACACTACCGGCCGTTTGCTTCGACGTCTAAATCCGTTCGGGGACCGGATTGCCCGCCGCCTCCACCGCCCGCCGTACGGGCACCCGTGCGAGCAGGACGAACCCCAGCGCGAAGAAGACCACCAGCGAGATGATCGCGTCCCGGTAGCTGCCCGTGACCTGGTACGTCAGGCCGAAGACGAGCGGTCCGATCCAGGAGACGCCGCGGTCGCTGATCTCGTACGCCGAGAAGTACTCGGCCTCCTTCCCGCGCGGCACCAGGTGCGAGAACAGCGAGCGCGACAGCGCCTGGCTGCCGCCCAGCACCAGTCCGATCATCGCCGCGAGGGCGAAGAACCACACCGGGGTGCGGGCGGGCAGGAAGTATCCGGCCGCCAGCGTCAGCGCCCAGGCGGCCAGCGAGCCCAGGATGGTCCGCTTGGCGCCGTACGTCAGCGCCAGCCGGCCCATCCCCAGCGCGCCCGCCACCGCCAGCACCTGCACCAGCAGCACCGCCACGATCAACGTGGACTGCTCCAGCTGGAGCTCCTCCGCGCCGTAGAGCGAGGCCTGCGAGATCACCGTCTGGATGCCGTCGTTGTAGACGAGGTAGGCCAGCAGGAACGCCAGCGTCAGCGGGTGCTTGCGCATGTCGCGCAGCGTGGCCAGCAGCTGCTTCCAGCCACTGCCCACCGGCGCCGCTCCTGCCACCCGCACCGCGGCCCGGTCCCGCAGCGCGCGCAGCGGGACGATCGCGAACGCGCCCCACCACAGCCCCGCCGAGGCCAGGCAGATCCGCACCGCCGTGCCCTCGGAGATGCCGAACGACTCGTGGCCCTGGAAGAGCACCAGGTTCAGCACCAGCACCAGGGCGCCGGAGGTGTACCCGAAGGCCCAGCCGCGCGAGGAGACCGTGTCCCGCTCGTCCGGCGTGGCGATCTGCGGCAGGTAGGCGTTGTACAGGACCATCGCCAGCGACTGGGCGGCATTGGCCACGATCAGCAGCAGCCCGCCCAGCAGGTAGCGCTCGCCGGCCAGGAAGAACATCGCGGCCGTGGCCCCCGCCCCGGTGTACGCGGCCGCCGCCAGCAGCGGCTTCTTGCGGCCGGTCCGGTCGGCCACCGCGCCCACCAGGGGCATCAGCAGCACCGCCACGATCACCGACACCGAGACCGTGTACGCGAAGTAGGACCCCGCCCGGACCGGTATGCCCAGCGGGTGCACGTAGCCCTCGGCGTCCGCGGCGGCCTTGGCCACGGAGGTCAGGTACGGGCCGAGGAACACCGTCAGCACGCTGGTCGAGTACACCGAGCAGGCGAAGTCGTAGAAGTACCAGCCGCGCTGCTGCTGCTTGCGCGCGGCCGGGTCCGGCTCACCCGCCCAACCGGATTCCGCCTCGTCGGCGGTCTGTGCACTCACCGGTGCCCCCTCGCTGCTCCCCGTAGGCCCGGCAGTCCGGCCCGCGCGCGGGCCCGTCAGGCGGTTACGCCCAGGCCCCGCGCCGGTCCAGCACCGTGCGCAAGATGTCGATCCGGTCGGTCATGATGCCATCGACCCCCAGGTCGAGGAGAGCCTCCATACGTTCCGGTTCGTTCACGGTCCACACGTGCACCTGCAGACCCCGCTCGTGCGCGGTGCGCACGAACCGCCGGTCGACCACGCGCAGGCCCGCCTGCACCTCCGGCACCTGCGCCGCCACCGCCCCGACCCGCAGCGCGGCCGGGATCGCGTACGACCGCAGGCGCAGGCCGACCACGCCCCGCACCCCGTACGAGGTCGCCAGGCGGGGACCTGCGATCTTCTGGGCCCGGGCCACCCGGCTCTCCGAGAACGAGCCCACGCACACCCGGTCCCAGACCCCGGCCCGGGCGATCAGGTTGACCAGCGGGTGCAGCGCCGACTCGGCCTTGACGTCGATGTTCCAGCGGGCGTCGGGGAACTCCTCCAGCAGCTCCTCGAACAGCGGCAGAGGCTCGGTGCCGGCCACCCGCGCCTCGCGCACCCGGCTCCACGGCAGCTCGCTGATGCGGCCCTGGCTGTCGGTCACCCGGTCCAAGGTGGCGTCGTGGAAGGCCACCAGCTTGCCGTCGAGGGTGGCGTGCACATCGGTCTCGAAGTACCGGTAGCCCGCCTGCGCCGCCCGCCGGAAGGCGGTGACGGTGTTCTCCAGCCCGTCCGCCGCCCCGCCGCGATGGGCGAACGGGATGGGGGCCGGGTGGTCGAGATAGGGATGCCGAAGGCGTACATGCGTCACGGCGGCAGTATCCCCCCTCGACCCGGTCTGGCAGGCACCGTGTGCCGCATGACACTCTGGAGGCGCAGAACCGATCCAATGCCTGCCCAGACCGGGGTGGGCCGGGGCCAATTCGACGAAGGTGGACCGGACACATGGCTCAGTGGACCTCCGCGGTGGGCGCGACCCAGCTCGCCCGGCTGATCGCCTCCCAGCAGCCGCGGGCCGCCGTGCCCGGCGCCCGCAAGCCCCCCGCCTACCGCGGCCTCGCCGACGGCATCCGGCTGCTCGTCCTGGAGGGCCGCGTCCCGGTCGCCGCCCGGCTGCCCGCCGAACGCGAACTGGCCACCGCCCTCTCCCTCAGCCGCACCACGGTCGCCGCCGCCTACGAGGCCCTGCGCTCGGAAGGCTTCCTGGAGTCCCGCCGCGGCGCCGGCAGCTGGACCTCCGTCCCGGCCGGCAACCCGCTGCCCGCCCGCGGTCTGGAACCGCTGCCGCCCGAGGCCCTCGGCTCCATGATCGACCTGGGCTGCGCGGCGCTGCCCGCCCCCGAGCCCTGGCTGACCAAGGCCGTCCAGGGCGCCCTGGAGGAGCTGCCGCCGTACGCCCACACCCACGGTGACTACCCCGCCGGCCTGCCGGACCTGCGCCGGATGCTCGCCGACCGCTACACCGCCCGCGGCATCCCGACCATGCCCGAGCAGATCATGGTCACCACCGGCGCGATGGGCGCCATCGACGCCATCTGCAGCCTGTTCGCCGGGCGCGGCGAGCGCATCGCCGTGGAGTCCCCCTCCTACGCCAACATCCTCCAGCTGATGCGCGCCGCCGACGTCCGGCTCGTGCCCGTGGCCATGGCCGACGGGCTCGCCGGCTGGGACCTGCCCCTGTGGCGGCAGGTGCTGCGCGACGCCGCGCCCCGGCTGGCCTACGTGGTCGCCGACTTCCACAACCCGACCGGCGCGCTGGCCACCGAGGACCAGCGCAGGGCCATGGTGGAGGCCGCCCGGTCGGCCGGCACGGTGCTGGTCGTCGACGAGACCATGGCCGAGCTGCGGCTGCAGGACGACCTGGACATGCCCCGCCCGGTCTGCTCCTTCGACCCGGCCGGCAGCAGCGTGATCACCGTCGGCTCCGCCAGCAAGGCCTTCTGGGCGGGCATGCGCATCGGCTGGGTCCGCGCCGCCCCCGACGTGATCCGCAGCCTGGTCGCCGCCCGCGCCTACGCCGACCTGGGCACGCCCGTGCTGGAGCAGCTGGCCGTGAACTGGCTGATGCGCACCGGCGGCTGGGAGGAAGCGGTGGCCGTGCGCCGGACCCAGGCCCGCGAGAACCGCGACGCGCTGGTCGCGGCGGTCCGCCGGGAACTGCCCGACTGGGAGTTCGAGGTCCCGCTCGGCGGCCTGACCCTGTGGGCCCGCGCGGGCGGCCTGTCCGGCTCCCGGCTCGCCGAGGTGGGCGAGCGGGTCGGCGTACGGGTGCCCTCGGGGCCCCGGTTCGGCGTGGACGGGGCCTTCGAGGGCTACGTGCGGCTGCCGTTCACCGTCGGCGGCCCGGTGGCCGAGGAGGCCGCCGCGCGCCTGGCGGCCGCGGCCCGGCTGGTGGGCAAGGGGGCGGGCGGCTCG
>NZ_JAJAUY010000049.1 GCF_020532625.1 Streptomyces antimicrobicus
ATCTGTGGTGCGGGGCTTTCCTGCGTTCTGGGTCCGGAGAAACTCCTGTAGGGTCGAGAAGCATCGTTCGCACGTTCCAAGTGGAGGCCCCCGGGTGGAGGTCCAGGAGACTCGGGTTCAGACGGACCGAATTTTCACGATCCCGAACATTCTGAGCATGGCGCGCCTGGCCGGCGTCCCCCTGTTCCTCTGGCTCATTCTGGCGAAGCACGACGGCTGGGCGCTGCTGGTGCTCATGTTGAGCGGGGTCAGCGACTACCTCGACGGGAAGCTCGCTCGGAAGTGGAACCAGATCAGCAGTCTGGGACGGTTGCTGGACCCGGCCGCGGACCGGCTGTACATCCTGTCCACGCTGTTCGGGCTCACCTGGCGGGAGATTCTGCCGCTGTGGCTCACCGTGGCCCTGCTGGCACGCGAAGTGATGCTCGGCGTGATGGTGCTGATCCTGCGCCGGCACGGCTATCCGCCGCCGCAGGTCAACTTTCTGGGCAAAGCTGCAACCTTCAACCTGATGTACGCGTTCCCCTTGCTGCTCTTGAGTGATGGCAGTGGTTGGTTGGCGTGGCTGGCGTCAGTTTTCGGATGGGCGTTCGCCGGATGGGGTACAACCCTCTATTGGTGGGCAGGAATCCTTTACGTGGTTCAAGTCCGCCGGCTCGTCAAGGCGGACGCCGCTGCCGATTGAGCTCGCTCGGTGCAGTGACGCACGGAGGAGATGCGGAACCGGAGTCCGGGACGAGTGAGGTCGGCGTGTACGTCGTCTCTCAAGGAGGACTCTTCCGACATGAAGGCCGTCGTGATGGCCGGTGGCGAAGGCACACGCCTTCGCCCCATGACCTCGAGCATGCCCAAGCCGCTCCTGCCGGTGGCCAACCGGCCGATCATGGAGCACGTGCTCAGGCTGCTCAAGCGGCATGGGCTGACCGAAACCGTGGTCACCGTGCAGTTCCTGGCGTCTCTCGTCAAGAACTACTTCGGTGACGGCGAAGAGCTCGGGATGGAGCTCACCTATGCCAATGAGGAGAAGCCACTCGGCACAGCCGGCAGCGTGAAGAACGCCGAGGAGGCGTTGAAGGACGACGCCTTCCTGGTGATCTCCGGCGACGCGCTCACGGACTTCGACCTCACCGATCTCATCAACTTCCACAAGGAAAAGGGCGCACTGGTCACGGTCTGCCTGACCCGGGTGCCGAACCCCCTGGAATTCGGCATCACCATCGTGGACGAGGAAGGGAAGGTCGAGCGCTTCCTGGAGAAGCCGACCTGGGGGCAGGTCTTCTCGGACACCGTGAACACGGGCATCTACGTGATGGAGCCCGAGGTGTTCAATTACGTGGACCCGGACGTTCCGGTGGACTGGTCCGGTGACGTCTTCCCGCAGCTGATGAAGGAAGGCCGGCCCATCTACGGCTACGTCGCCGAGGGCTACTGGGAGGACGTCGGCACGCACGAGAGCTACGTGAAGGCCC
Source organism: Streptomyces antimicrobicus (assembly GCF_020532625.1). GTDB lineage: Bacteria > Actinomycetota > Actinomycetes > Streptomycetales > Streptomycetaceae > Streptomyces > Streptomyces antimicrobicus. The sequence goes on from NZ_JAJAUY010000049.1 coordinate 1,470, forward strand.
AGGCCGACGTGCTCGAGGGCAAGGTCCAGGTCGACATGGACGGCTTCGAGATCTCTCCGGGGGTCTGGGTCGCCGAAGGGGCCGAGGTCCACCCGGACGCCGTGCTCCGCGGACCGCTGTACGTCGGGGACTACGCCAAGGTCGAGGCCGGTGTGGAGATCCGCGAGCACACGGTCGTCGGGTCGAACGTGGTCGTCAAGAGCGGAGCCTTCCTGCACAAGGCGGTCGTCCACGACAACGTGTACATCGGGCCGCACAGCAACCTCCGCGGCTGCGTGATCGGCAAGAACACCGACATCATGCGGTCGGCCCGGATCGAGGACGGGGCCGTCATCGGTGACGAGTGCCTGGTGGGCGAGGAGTCGATCGTCCAGGGCAACGTGCGCGTCTACCCCTTCAAGACGATCGAGGCCGGTGCCTTCGTCAACACCTCCGTGATCTGGGAGTCCCGCGGCCAGGCGCACCTCTTCGGTGCCCGGGGCGTCTCCGGCATCCTGAACGTGGAGATCACCCCGGAGCTGGCGGTCCGGCTGGCGGGCGCGTACGCGACCACGCTGAAGAAGGGCTCGACCGTCACCACGGCCCGAGACCACTCCCGTGGCGCCCGCGCACTGAAGCGGGCCGTGATCTCCGCGCTCCAGGCCAGCGCCATAGACGTGCGGGACCTGGAGAACGTGCCGTTGCCCGTGGCGCGGCAGCAGACCGCGCGCGGCAGCGCCGGCGGGATCATGATCAGGACCTCGCCCGGCGTGCCGGACTCGGTGGACATCATGTTCCTGGACGAGCGGGGCGCCGACCTCTCCCAGGCGCAGCAGCGCAAGCTGGACCGGGTGTACGCGCGTCAGGAGTACCGGCGGGCGTTCCCGGGCGAGATCGGTGACCTGCAGTTCCCGTCCAGCGTGTTCGACTCGTACACGGGGTCGCTGCTGCGGCGGGTGGACACCACCGGGATCGCCGAGGCCGGGCTGAAGGTGGTCGTGGACGCCTCCAACGGCAGTGCCGGCCTGGTGCTGCCGAGCCTGCTCGGCCGGCTCGGGGTGGACTCGCTGACGATCAACCCCGGTCTCGACGAGACGCGGCCGACCGAGACGTCGGAGTCGCGCCGGTCCGGGCTGGTGCGCCTCGGGGAGATCGTGGCGTCGGCGCGGGCGGCGTTCGGGGTCCGTTTCGACCCGGTCGGTGAGCGGATCTCGCTGGTGGACGAGCGCGGTCGGATCATCGAGGACGACCGGGCGCTGCTGGTGCTGCTGGACCTGGTGGCGGCGGAGAAGCGCAGCGGCCGGGTGGCGCTGCCGGTCACCACGACCCGGATCGCCGAGCAGGTGGCGGCGTACCACGGCACGCAGGTGGAGTGGACGACGACCTCGCCGGACGATCTGACGCGGGTGGGCCGGGCCGAGGGCACGATCTTCGGCGGCGACGGCCGGGGCGGTTACATCGTTCCCGAGTTCAGCAGCGTCTTCGACGGTTCGGCGGCGTTCGTGCAGCTCATCGGGCTGGTGGCGCGTACGCAGCTCACGCTGAGCCAGATCGACGCGCGGATACCACGGGCGCACGTCCTCAAGCGGGACGTCCCGACGCCGTGGGCCGTGAAGGGTCTGGTGATGCGCCGGGTGGTGGAGGCGGCCGGTCAGCGGCAGGTGGACACCACCGACGGTGTGCGCGTGGTCGAGGCCGACGGCCGGTGGGCGCTGGTGCTGCCCGACCCGGCGGAGGCGGTGACGCACCTGTGGGCCGAGGGCCCGGACGACGCGTCGGCGCAGGCGCTGCTGGACGAGTGGGCGTCGGTGGTGGACGGCGCCGGCCGCTGAGTCGCGGCGGGTGACGTCCGCAGGGGCGGGTCCGGTCCGGGCCCGCCCCGTCCGCGCCTCGGGCGCATTCGGTGTCGGCCGCCGCGACGTGCGACGATGAGCGGCATGTCGCAGCCGTCCCCCCACCGGAGTCCGGCCCCCGGACCGGGCCGCCCGGACGCGTCCATGTCGCTGCTGACCCACGTCATGGACCACAGCCTCGACGAGGGCTACGCGGAGGCCGCTGCCCGCCGCGAGGCGGAGGGCACGGCCGGGCTGCCGCGGACCCTGCGGGCCAAACTCGGGCTGGCCGCCGGTCTGGTGGTCGCCGCCATGGTGGTCACGCTCGGTGCGGCGCAGGCCCGGGTGGCGGCGCCGGTGCTGGCGAAGGAACGGCAGGAGCTGATCGACCGGGTGGAGCGGGCCGACGGGCGCGCGAGCACCTTGGAGAACGACATCGAGCGGCTGCGCGACGACGTCGCCGGACGCCAGCGCGCCGCGCTCAAGCAGTCCGGCGGGGACGGCCAGGGGCGGCTGGTGGCCCTGCTGTCCGGGGCGACGGAGGTGCGCGGGCCGGGGGTCAAGCTGGTCGTCGACGATGCCAAGGGCGCGTCGGCGGGTGGCGGCGGGCCGCGGGAGAACACCGGCTTCTCCGACACCGGCCGGCTGCGGGACCGCGACATGCAGCGGATCGTCAACGGGCTCTGGCAGGCCGGCGCGGAGGCGGTCTCGATCAACGGCCAGCGTCTGACGGCGTTGTCGGCGATCCGGGCGGCCGGTGACGCGATACTGGTCGACAACAAGCCGCTGGTGCCGCCGTACGAGGTGCTGGCGGTCGGGGACAAGAAGCGGCTGGGGACCGGTTTCCAGGACAGTGCGGACGGTCAGTACCTGCACGTGCTCCAGGAGAACTACGGCATCCGCGCCACCTTGACGCCCGAGAACGAGGTGCGGCTGCCGGCCGCGTCGAGCCTGGCCGTACGGACGGCCACGGCAGGAGCAGCAGAGCCGAAGAAGGGTGCGTCGTGATCGCGGTACTGGGCCTGGTGGCCGGAGTGGTGGCCGGACTTCTGGTCCGGCCCGAGGTGCCGGCCGTGGTCGAGCCATATCTGCCGATCGCCGTGGTCGCGGCGCTCGACGCGGTGTTCGGCGGCCTGCGCGCGATGCTGGACGGCATCTTCGTGGACAAGGTCTTCGTGGTGTCGTTCCTGTCCAACGTGGTGGTGGCGGCGCTGATCGTCTTCCTCGGTGACAAGCTGGGTGTGGGTGCGCAGCTGTCCACGGGTGTGGTGGTCGTCCTGGGCATCCGCATCTTCTCGAACGCCGCGGCCATCCGCCGGCACGTCTTCCGGGCGTGAGGCCGATGGACGCGAACGACAACGCCCCCGAGCAGCCGGTGCCCGGCCCGCCGCAGCCCGCCGGGCCGCAGCCGGCCGCGCCGCAGCCGGGCGGGTCCGAGCAGACGGGCCGGCAGCGGCTGAAGGCCGGTCTGTGGCCGCCGCGGCTGAGCCGGGCCCAACTGGTGGTGGCGCTGCTGCTGTTCGTGCTGGGCCTGGGCCTGGCGATCCAGGTGCGTTCCACCAGTGAGTCGAGCGCGCTGCGCGGGGCGCGCCAGGAGGACCTGGTGCGGATCCTGGACGAGCTGGACGGGCGGACCAAGCGCCTGGAGGACGAGAAGCAGAAGCTGGAGGACCAGCGCAAGGAACTGGAGAACAGTTCCGACCAGGCCGAGGAGGCGCGCAAGCAGACCGTGGAGAAGGAGCGTCAACTGGGCATCCTGGCGGGTACGGTGGCAGCGCAGGGACCGGGGATCACCCTGAAGGTCACCGATCCCAAGGGTCAGGTGGAGTCGGACATGTTGCTGGACACCATCCAGGAGCTGCGGGCGGCCGGGGCCGAGGCGATCCAGATCAACGGTGTGCGGGTCGTGGCGGGCTCGTACTTCTCGGACGAGAACGGCGGGGTGGCGATCGACGGTAGGAAGATCTCACAACCGTACGAGTTCCGGGTGATCGGCAAGCCGCAGGATCTGGAGCCGGCGCTCAACATCCCGGGCGGCGTGATCCAGACGCTGGAGAAGGAGCAGGCCACGGCCACCGTCACGCGCTCGGCGAAGATCGTCGTAGACGCCTTGCGGCCGGCGAAGCAGCCTGACTACGCTCGGTCGTCATCGCCATGAGATGGAGTGACGTGTGGGACGGCTCACGCGGGCGGAGGCCTGCGGGGGGTCGGCGCACCGAACGAGTGGTGCGTGGTGGAAACTGTCTGGTGGTTACGGACGTTGTGAGAATGTCCGGGTCGGCAGGTGTGTGCATTCGGACTTCGTCCTGCCCCACGGGCGGGTCTGTTTCGGTCAAGGGGAATCGCCCGTGAAGTTGTTTGAGAAGTTGTTCGGCAAGAAGAACCGCGACGAAAGCGGTGCCCGGCACCGTGCCGCCGGCGGGGAGGAAGCGCAGGGCGACCGGCCGCTGTTCCGCGACGAGGTGCCCGGTGCCGGCGAGGGGCCGGGCGCGTCGCCGGCCGACCCGTCGGCCGCCGGCCGCATAGGCTACGGCGCCCCGGCAGCCGCAGGTACGGGCGGCGGTTTCGCCCCCGATCCCTACGCCACCCATGTCTCCGCGGGCCAGCCGCGGCACGAGGAGCCGTCGATGTCGGCCGAGCAGGTGTGCAGCAGGTGCGGGCACCGCAGCGATGCGGCGAGCCGTTTCTGCTCGAACTGCGGGGCTCCGCTGCGGGCGGGCCTGACGCCCGAGCGCGCCTCGGAGACCACGTCCACCATCTCGATCTCGGGTCTGGAGGCCTACGAGGCCGAGGCGGGCGGGGCGCACGTGTCGTCCTCGCTGTCGCCGGAGGCCCAGGCCGCGGTGGAGGCGCTGCCCCCGGGTTCCGCGCTGCTCATCGTGCGCCGCGGTCCGAACTCGGGCAGCCGCTTCCTGCTGGACGGTGAGCTGACCACGGCGGGCCGGCATCCGCAGAGCGACATCTTCCTCGACGACGTCACCGTCTCGCGGCGGCACGTCGAGTTCCGCCGGAACCCGGACGGCGGGTTCACGGTGGCCGACGTCGGCAGCCTCAACGGCACCTACGTCAACCGTGAGCCGATCGACTCGGTCGCCCTGCACAACGGCGACGAGGTGCAGATCGGCAAGTACCGGCTGGTCTTCTACGCGAGCCAGCGGGGCATCTGATCCCTTCCCCCCGGGCCGGGTCCGGTCCGGGGGTTCTCCCAGGGAAGGTCCATGCTGCGTACACCGACGGGCGGTGCCGGAAACGGTGCCGCCGGCTCGGCCGGGCGGTCGGTGAGCATCGGTACGGTGCTCAACCAGCTGCGTGACGAGTTTCCCGACATCACCATCTCCAAGATCCGCTTCCTGGAGGCCGAGGGGCTCGTGGAGCCCGCCCGTACGCCCTCCGGGTACCGCAAGTTCAGCCCCGCCGACGTGGAGCGCCTGGCGCAGGTGCTGCGGTTGCAGCGGGACCACTACCTGCCGCTCAAGGTCATCAAGGAGCAGCTCGACGGGCGGGCGCCGGGCGATCCCGTGCGCATCCCGTCGCCGTCCCCGCACGGGGACGCCCCCGCCGAGGGCGCGGAGCGGCCCGCCGCGGCCCGGGTGGGGCGTGCGGAGCTGCTGGCCGCGGCCGAGGTGGACGAGGCGCAGCTGGCCGAGTGGGAGTCGTACGGGCTGCTCACGGAGGCTCCGGAGGGCGGCTTCGAGGCGGAGGCGGTGACCGTGGCGCGGCTGGTGGCGGAGCTGGGCCGGTTCGGGCTGGAGCCGCGGCACCTGCGGGGGATGAAGGCGGCCGCGGACCGGGAGGCCGGGCTGGTCGAGCAGCTCGTGGCACCGCTGCGCCTGCACCGCAATCCGCAGACCAGGGCCCACGCGGAGGCGACGCTGAGGGAGCTCGCGGGACTTTCTTCGAGGCTCCACGAGGCGCTGTTCCAGGCGGCTCTGGGGGTGCGGCCGCACTGAGCGGCGCCGCCCCGACTACCCAAACCTGCCGACCAGGTCCTAGGGTTGCTGTGTGAACGAGCTCGACGTTGTGGGTGTCCGGGTGGAAATGCCCTCCAACCAGCCGATCGTGCTCCTGCGCGAAGTGGGAGGCGACCGTTACCTCCCCATCTGGATCGGACCGGGGGAGGCGACCGCCATCGCCTTCGCGCAGCAGGGCATGGCCCCGGCGCGACCGCTGACGCACGACCTGTTCAAGGACGTGCTGGAAGCCATCGGGGAGGAACTCTCCGAGGTACGGATCACGGACTTGCGCGAGGGCGTCTTCTACGCGGAGCTCGTCTTCGCCAGCGGGGTCGAGGTGAGCGCGCGGCCGTCCGACGCCATAGCGCTGGCCCTGCGTACGGGGACGCCGATCTACGGGAGCGACGGCGTGCTGGACGACGCCGGGATCGCCATCCCGGACGAGCAGGAGGACGAGGTGGAGAAGTTCCGCGAGTTCCTCGACCAGATCTCGCCGGAGGACTTCGGGACCAGCAACCAGTAGGCCCGGGGCCGGTCTCCGGCCCGTCCCGTTCTGCCCGATTTCGAGGCCTTGTCGGCCCATTCGAGTAGGCATTCCCCGCATTGGGATACGTGAAACCACTCTCAGGGTGATTATCACCCGGCGTGCCGAGTGTGGCGATCGTTGACGCACCCCTGGTGACTGCCTACCGTCGAGATGGCAGGTCAAGGACGGAGGGTCGGGCGTGAGGATCACGGGCGACGGTACGACCGGGGGCATCCCCGCACGGAGCGAGGGCGGCCCGTACCCGCTGCACGGCGGTGCGGTGGGCGCCGCGCGCCGACAGCCGGAGACGGCGCCGACGGCCGGCCAGGTGGGGCCCCGTCCGGCGACCGAGCAGATCGGCTACCGCGGGCCGACGGCCTGTGCCGCCGCGGGGATCACCTACCGCCAGCTGGACTACTGGGCGCGGACCGGCCTGGTGGAGCCGAGTGTGCGGCCGGCGTACGGCTCGGGCACGCAGCGGCTGTACAGCTTCCGGGACGTGGTCGTCCTCAAGATCGTCAAGCGCTTCCTCGACACCGGGGTGGCCCTGCAGAACATCCGTACCGCCGTCCAGCACCTGCGCGGCCGTGATCTGGCGGACCTGGAGCGCATGACGCTGATGAGCGACGGCGCCACGGTCTACGAGTGCACCTCCGCCGACCAGGTCGTGGACCTGCTCCAGGGCGGGCAGGGCATCTTCGGCATCGCGGTGGGCGTGGTGCGGCGGGACGTGGAGCACGCCCTGTCCCAGCTGCACGGCGAGCGGGTGGACACCGGCGAGACGCTGGTGGGCCACAACCCCGCGGACGAGCTCGCGGCGCGGCGCAACCGGGCGGTCTGACGGCGGCTCCCGGGCCGCCCTCGAACGCCCTTGCGGTCTTTGTCGGTGGGATGCGGCAGCATCGGTCCTGTGAGAGCCGCGCCGACCATCCTCCATCTGGACATGGACGCCTTCTACGCCTCCGTGGAGCAGGCGGCCAAGCCCAGCCTGCGCGGGAAGGCCGTCATCGTCGGCGGCCTCGGGCCGCGCGGGGTGGTGGCCACCGCCTCCTACGAGGCCCGGCGCTTCGGCGTGCACTCGGCCATGCCGATGGCCCAGGCCCGCCGGCTCTGCCCGAACGGCGCGTACCTCGTCCCGCGCTTCGCCCTCTACCGCGCGGTCAGCGACGGCGTGATGGCGCTGCTGCGGGAGCTGTCCCCGCTGGTGGAGCCGCTCAGCCTGGACGAGGCCTTCGTGGACCTGGAGGCCGGCGGCGCCGCCTTCGACTCCGCCTCGGCCCGGGCCACCGGCCGGCGGCTGCGCGCCGACATCCGGGCCGCCACGGGCCTGAGCGCCTCGGTGGGGCTCGCCGGCTCGAAGATGCTCGCCAAGGTGGCCTCCGAGGAGGCCAAGCCCGACGGCCTGCTGCTCATCGAGCCGGGCACCGAGCGCGAACTGCTCGCCCCCATGACCGTGCGGACCCTGCCGGGCGTCGGCCCGGCCACCGGCGAGCACCTGCGCCGGGCGGGGATCACCACCGTCGGCGAGCTGGCGGAGGCCGGCGAGGACGAGCTCGTGCGGATGCTGGGGCGCTCGCACGGGGTCGCCCTGTACCGGATGGCGCTGGGCCTGGACGACCGGGCGGTGGTCGCGGAGCGGGACGCCAAGAGCGTCTCGGTGGAGGACACCTTCGACGTCGACCTGCACGACCGGGTCCGGATCCGGTACGAGGTGCAGCGGCTGGCCGACCGGTGCGTGCAGCGGCTGCGCGCCTCGGGGCACTCGGGACGCACGATCGTGCTGAAGGTGCGCCGCTACGACTTCTCGACGCTGACCCGCTCGGAGACCCTGCGCGGGCCCACCGACGACCAGGCGGTGGTCCGGGAGGCCGCGGCCCGGCTGCTGGAGGCCGTCGACACCACGGGCGGGGTCCGGCTGCTCGGGGTCGGCGTCTCGGGGCTGGCCGACTACACCCAGGAGGACCTGTTCGCGCAGGTCCGCTCGCAGGAGGCCGCAGCCGCGCAGGACGCGCCGGCAGGCGAGGGACCGCAGGAGGTGCCAGGGGCCCCGGAGGGGGCCGCAGGGCCCGGTGAGGGGCCCGGCGGCGAGGCCCCGGGCCAGGAGCCCGTGCCCCTGGCCGAACGCCGCTGGGCGGCCGGCAGCGACGTACGGCACACCGTCTACGGGCCGGGCTGGGTGCAGGGCAGCGGGGTCGGGCGGGTCACCGTACGGTTCGAGACGCCCGGGTCGCTGCCGGGGCGGGTGCGGACCTTCCGGGTGGACGACCCCGAGCTCACGCCGTCCGACCCGCTGCCGCTGACCGGTCCGCCCCCGACCGGCGGGCGCGAGCCGTGAGGGCGGCCGGCCGCGTCAGTCCTCGCCCGCCAGCCGGCCGAAGTCGCGCTGGACGTCGCTGGGCAGGGCCACGTCCAGGCCGTAGTGGTGGTAGAGCTGGAGTTCCTGCTCGGGGGAGAGGTGGCGGCCCACACCGAAGTCCGGGGCGCCCTTGATGAGCGAGCGTTCGAAGGGCACCCGGAGGGCGTCGCCGACCAGCTCGCTGGGTTCCAGCGGGACGAAGGCGTCCCGGCCGAACAGTCCGGTGCGTACGGCGGCCCACTCGGGCACGCCGGTGGCGTCGTCGAGGTAGACCTCGTCGATGGTGCCGATCTTGGCGCCGTTGCGGTCGAACGCCTTGCGGCCGATCAGGCTGCGGGGATCGATGTCGGTGCGCACGGTCCCTCCATGTGGTCGCCGGGTGGTCGCCACTCCTCACGTATGACTACAAAAGTGCATAACCGGGGAGGGGGCCACTCGAGGGAGCCCCCAGAACCTCGCTGGTAGTCTGGTGAACGGCTGCTGACCCTGTGCGGGAGAGTCCTCCGACCAAGCTCGACGGAGGCGCCGAAGGAGCAAATCCTCCCCGGAATCTCTCAGGCAGACGTACCGCACGGACGAGGCCACTCTGGAAAGCAGGGGTGGGTCCCGGCGGGCAGTACCGGTTCCCCTCCCTCACCGACGGTGAAAGCCGGCCGGAGCGGGCGATCCCCGCGCGGGCCGGTGAAGCTCTCAGGTTGAGATGACAGAGGGGGAGGCCGTCCGGGTGCCCGCGCCGCGGCACCCCTCGCAGGTCGTACAGACCAGGAGGCCTCCGCCCATGACCGCCAACCGCATTCCGCTCTCCCAGCTGGAGCGTGGCATCCCCTTCGAGCAGCGCCACATCGGGCCCGACGGGGAGGCCCAGGCCAAGATGCTCGCGCACATCGGCTACGGCTCGCTGGACGAGCTGACCGCCGCCGCGGTGCCGGATGTGATCAAGAGCGCCGAGGCCCTGGACCTGCCCGGCGCCCGTACCGAGGCCGAGGTGCTGGCCGAGCTGCGCCAGCTCGCCGACCGCAACCAGGTGCTGACCTCGATGATCGGCCTCGGCTACTACGGGACCTTCACCCCGCCGGTCATCCTGCGCAACGTCATGGAGAACCCCGCCTGGTACACGGCGTACACCCCGTACCAGCCGGAGATCTCCCAGGGCCGGCTGGAGGCGCTGCTCAACTTCCAGACCGTCGTCGCCGACCTGACCGGCCTGCCGACCTCCGGCGCCTCCCTGCTGGACGAGGGCACCGCGGCGGCCGAGGCCATGACGCTGGCCCGGCGCGTGGGCAAGGTCAAGGGCGGCGTCTTCGTCGTCGACGCCGACGTGCTGCCGCAGACCATCGCCGTGATCGAGACCCGTGCCGAACCGCTCGGCATCGAGGTCGTCGTCACCGACCTGAGCGAGGGCATCCCGGCCGAGGTCGCCGAGCGCGGCGTCTTCGGCGTCGTGCTGCAGTACCCGGGCGCCTCCGGTGCCGTCCGTGACATCAAGGCCGTCATCGACCAGGCCCACGAGCTCGGCGCGATCGTCACCGTCGCCGCCGACCTGCTGGCGCTGACCCTGCTCACCTCGCCCGGCGCGCTCGGCGCGGACATCGCCGTCGGCACCACGCAGCGCTTCGGTGTCCCGATGGGCTTCGGCGGTCCGCACGCCGGCTACATGGCCGTCCAGGACAAGCACGCCCGCTCGCTGCCCGGCCGCCTCGTCGGCGTCTCCGTCGACGCCGACGGCAACAAGGCCTACCGCCTGGCGCTGCAGACCCGTGAGCAGCACATCCGCCGGGAGAAGGCCACCAGCAACATCTGTACCGCGCAGGTGCTGCTCGCCGTCATGGCCGGCATGTACGCCGTCTACCACGGCCCGGAGGGCCTGCGGACGATCGCCCGCCGGACCCACCGCTACGCGGCGATCCTGGCCGCGGGTCTGACCGCCGGCGGGGTCGAGCTGGTCCACGGCAGCTACTTCGACACCCTCACCGCTCGGGTGCCCGGCAAGGCCGCCGAGGTCGTGGCCGCCGCCCGTGACCGCGGCGTCAACCTGTACCTGGCCGGCGAGGACCTGGTGTCGGTCTCCTGCGACGAGACCACCACCCGCGCCGACCTGGAGGCCGTCTGGGCCGCCTTCGGCGTCAGCGCCGACGTCGAGGCCCTCGACGAGGTCACCCCCGACGCGCTGCCGGCCGGTCTGCTGCGCTCCGACGCGTACCTGACCCACCCGGTCTTCCACCAGCACCGCTCCGAGACCGCGATGCTGCGCTACCTGCGCAAGCTCGCCGACAAGGACTACGCGCTGGACCGCGGCATGATCCCGCTGGGTTCGTGCACCATGAAGCTCAACGCGACCACCGAGATGGAGCCGGTGACCTGGCCCGAGTTCGGCCAGCTGCACCCCTTCGCCCCGGTCGACCAGGCCGAGGGCTACCTCACGCTCATCCGTGAGCTGGAGGAACGTCTCTGCGAGGTCACCGGATACGACAAGGTCTCGATCCAGCCCAACGCCGGCTCCCAGGGTGAGCTCGCCGGCCTGCTGGCCGTGCGCGCCTACCACCGCGCCAACGGCGACGAGCAGCGCACCGTCTGCCTCATCCCGTCCTCCGCGCACGGCACCAACGCCGCCAGCGCCGTGATGGCCGGCATGAAGGTGGTCGTCGTCAAGACCGCCGACGACGGCGAGGTGGACGCCGCCGACCTGCGCGCCAAGATCGAGCAGTACCGCGACGAGCTCGCCGTGCTGATGATCACCTACCCGTCCACGCACGGTGTGTTCGAGGAGCACGTCGCCGAGATCTGCGGCCTGGTCCACGAGGCGGGCGGCCAGGTCTACGTCGACGGCGCCAACCTCAACGCCCTGGTCGGCCTCGCCAAGCCGGGCCACTTCGGCGGTGACGTCTCGCACCTGAACCTGCACAAGACCTTCTGCATCCCGCACGGCGGTGGCGGCCCGGGCGTCGGCCCGGTCGGTGTCCGCGCGCACCTGGCGCCGTACCTGCCCAACCACCCGCTGCAGCCGACCGCCGGCCCCGAGACGGGCGTCGGCCCGATCTCGGCCGCCCCCTGGGGCTCGGCCGGCATCCTGCCGATCTCGTGGTCGTACGTGCGCCTCATGGGCGGCGAGGGCCTCAAGCGCGCCACCCAGGTCGCGGTGCTCGGCGCGAACTACATCGCCAAGCGTCTGGAGCCGCACTACCCGGTGCTGTACACCGGCCCGGGCAACCTGGTCGCGCACGAGTGCATCATCGACCTGCGCCCGCTGTCGAAGGCGACCGGCGTCTCCGTCGACGACATCGCCAAGCGCCTGATCGACTACGGCTTCCACGCGCCGACCATGTCGTTCCCGGTGGCCGGCACGCTGATGATCGAGCCGACGGAGTCCGAGGACCTCGTCGAGATCGACCGGTTCTGCGACGCCATGATCGCCATCCGCGCCGAGATCGAGAAGGTCGCCTCCGGCGAGTGGCCGGCCGGTGACAACCCGCTGGCCAACGCCCCGCACACCGCGGCGGCGCTCGGCGGCGAGTGGAACCACCCGTACACCCGCGACGAGGCGGTCTTCCCGGGCGGGGTCAGCGCGGACGAGAAGTACTGGCCGCCGGTGCGCCGGATCGACGGCGCCTTCGGCGACCGCAACCTGGTCTGCTCCTGCCCGCCGCTGGACGAGTACGACGCCTGAGCCTGACGCGCCACGCCGCAGGGGCCGGTCCGGGAGGGAACTCCCGGACCGGCCCCTGCGGTCGTTCGTGCCGGTCGGTCAGGCCGCCGCGAGCGGCCGGTGCGGTGCGATGATCTGGCCGTCCGGCAGCAGCTCACCGGTGTCCTCGAAGAGCAGGACGCCGTTGCACAGCAGGCTCCAGCCCTGCTCCGGGTGATTGGCCACCGGCTGAGCGGCCTCCCGGTCGGCTGAGTCGGCTGATGGGCAGACAGGCTGGTGCTGGCACATGGATGCGTTCTTTCGCTGCGATGTGGTCTGTGTGCTGCGGCTCGTCACGTTGCTCATGGCCGCCCCCCGTATCAATCTCGGTGTGGTCAGGGTCCCAGTCTTGCCCTCCGGACCTCCGTCCGCAGGGATTTCCCGGCAGCTGTCCTCATGGATTGATGACGCATCACCCGTGCGGGCGGTTCAGCTCAACTCCCCTGTCATTTCGGGTGGTTCGCGAGTGGCCCGAGCGGACTACCCCGGATGGGCCAACCGGGCGGGTGGCCGGTTCACGCCGCCGGCGCCGCCAGCGAGGGCGGTACGGGCGGTGCGGGAGGGGTCAGCCGCAGGGTCATCACCGGCAGCAGTTCCGACACCGGGTGCGGACGGTACGCGGCGATGCCGGGCGGCGCCGGGGCCAGTGGCACCAGCAGGTCCGCGGCGGCCGGCAGCCCGGCCGAGGCGTCGGCGCCGACCGCGCCGTGCAGCCAGAGGGTGAGCATGTACAGCTCCGGCACGGACAGCAGTCTGGGCTGGTAGCTCTTGCCGAGCGACTCGGCCTGGCGCAGCGCCCGTTCGGTGGCGGTGACGTAGGGGCCCTCGAAGAAGTGGGAGAAGACCCAGCCGTCCGGGGTGAGCCGGGTGTCGGCCGCCGCCACGTGGCGGTCGCCGCTGCGGATCAGGAACCGCCACCCGGCCAGCCGGGTGCGGGGCGGCCGGCCGCCGGCGGTGACCCGGTCCAGGACGTGGAGCGGCAGCGGCAGTTCGGCGGTCTTGGGTCCCGGGAGGGCCCGCAGGCCCGGGGTGAGGACCTCGTCGAAACCGGCGGGAGTGCTCAGAGCCGCAAGAACGCTGCGCAGGGCGGGCGCGGGTGCCGGGGGGACATGCAGCGGCATGGTGGGTCGCCTCTCACTCGGGAGACCTTGGGGATGAGGGGGTGGTACGGACGGCGCTGGGTCGCATTCTGGGGTCAGAGGTGGGCTGAGGGGCAATGGCCGCGCGCCAACTCTCTGCCTCGTTTGCGGAGTTTATACGACATGTGTTCACACAGTGTTTCGGCTAGCTGTCCCGGCTATTGCCGGCAAGACGCTTACCGGTCCCGCTGTCCAGGATTTCATGCCGTGGGCACGCGGACATCACGCGCTGACCTCGGAGGTTACCTGACAAGGGCTCGGCTGAAAAGCTCCGGTATTGCTGAGCCGGCAAAGCGGTCCGGAAATTGCGTCGGGCGCCTTGCCAAGTGAATGTGCCCGGGCGCCGCTCGGCCAAACCGGCGCACGCTCCTTGCCACTCGCGCCCCCCCGCGCGTTATGGATCACGGCGCCGGGGCATCATCGACCGTACAGCGCGCCCGGGAGCCCGGGCGGGCCCATGCGAGGAGGGACGCTTCGATGGGGGAGAAGGTCGTGGCAGGCGGATTCGACCTGTCCGATCGGCAGAGGTATCGAAGGAAGCTTCACGAGTGCCTCGAGGGGCTGGAGCGGCTTCTGGCGGAGAAGAGGTTCGATCGCCCGAAGAACATGATGGGACTTGAGATCGAGCTGAATCTGGCGGGTCCGGACGGGTTGCCGAGAATGGTGAATGCACAGGTTCTGGAGAGGATTGCGAGCTCCGATTTCCAGACCGAACTCGGAATGTTCAACCTGGAGGTCAACATACTCCCGCACCGGCTGGGAGGCCGGGTTTTCGACCAGCTCACGGAGGAACTGAGCACCGGCCTCGGCTACGCCCACCGGCAGGCCGCGGACATCGACGCGGGCGTGGTGATGATCGGCATCCTGCCCACGCTGACCCAGGACGACGTGGTCTCCGCCAACCTCTCGGCGGTGGACCGCTACTCGCTGCTCAACGAGCAGATCCTGATGCTGCGCGGCGAGGACTTCACCCTCGACATCGAGGGCGTCGAACGCCTGCGGTGCACCTCCGGCTCGATCGTGCCCGAGGCCGCGTGCACCTCCGTGCAGCTGCACCTGCAGGTGACGCCGAACCGGTTCGCGGACCTGTGGAACGCCGCGCAGTGCGTGGCGGCGGCGCAGATCGCCGTCGGCGCCAACTCGCCGTTCCTGTTCGGGCGGGAGCTGTGGCGCGAGTCGCGCCCGCCGCTGTTCACGCAGGCCACCGACACCCGGCCGCCGGAGCTCCAGGCACAGGGCGTGCGCCCGCGCACCTGGTTCGGCGAGCGCTGGGTGGACTCGGCGTACGAGCTGTTCGCGGAGAACGTCCGCTACTTCCCGGCGCTGCTGCCGATCTGCGACGAGGAGGAGCCGCTCGGGGTGCTCGCCGACGGGGGGATCCCCTCGTTGCAGGAGCTGGTCCTGCACAACGGCACCGTCTACCGCTGGAACCGGCCGGTGTACGGCGTCGCCGACGGCGTGCCCCACCTGCGGGTGGAGAACCGGGTGCTGCCCGCCGGCCCGACCGTGGCCGACGTGGTGGCCAACGCCGCCTTCTACTACGGGCTCGTGCGCACCCTCGCCGACGAACCGCGGCCGGTGTGGACCCGGATGCCGTTCGCGGAGGCGGAGGCCAACTTCGACGCCGCCTGCCGGTACGGGATCGACGCCCGGCTGCGCTGGCCGCGCCGGGGCCGGGCGGGCGGGCTGGCGAGCGTCCCGGCCGTACGGCTGGTCCTGGACGAGCTGCTGCCGATGGCGGCGGCGGGGCTGGACGCCTGGGGGATCGAGCCGGCCGACCGGGACCACTACCTCGGGATCATCGAGGAGCGCTGCCGGCGGCGGGTCAACGGGGCCACCTGGCAGGTGGACGCCTACCGGGCGGCGCTGGCGTCCGGGCTGGACCGCGCGGGGGCGCTGGCCGCGACCACGCGGCGGTACTCGGAGCTGATGCACAAGGGGGACCCGGTCCACACCTGGCCGAGCGGCCTGCGCTGACCCTTCCCGGCCGTCCGGTGATCCGTACCGCCCCGCGGCGAGGCAGTATGGGGTGGTCGGATCGGGACGGCAGGACGGGAGTCACGCAGTGCGGGCGGAGCGGGAGCCGGTGACCTTGGAGCTGCGCCAGGACGGGCGGGGGACGCTGCGCGCCGAGACGCTGCTCGTGCTCGCCCTGTCGCTGGGCGCGAGCGCGGTCTCCTCGCTGATCAGCTTCATCGGCGCGCTGACCAGGCCCGGCGGCCTGAAGGACCAGGCCGCCACGCTCAACGGCTCCTACGCCCCCGGCCGGCCGTGGCTCGACCTGGCCTGGCAGCTGTTCGGCATCGCGACCGCGCTGGTCCCGGTCCTGCTGGTGGCCCATCTGCTCACCCGGGAGGGTGTGCCCGGGCTGCGCGCGCTGGGCCTGGACCGCTCCCGGCCCGGCCGGGACCTCGCGCGGGGCGCGCTGGTCGCGGCCGGGATCGGCAGCGCGGGGCTGGCCTTCTACCTGGCGGCGCGGGCCTCGGGGTTCAACCTGACGGTGGTGCCGGAGGCACTGCCCGACGTGTGGTGGAAGTTCCCGGTGCTGATCCTCTCCGCCGTGCAGAACTCGGTGGTGGAAGAGGTGATCGTGCTGGCCTACCTGCTGCGCCGGCTCGACCAGCTCGGCTGGTCCCCGCGGGCGTCGCTGCTGGCCAGCTCACTGCTGCGCGGCTCGTACCACCTGTACCAGGGCGTCGGCGGGTTCGTCGGCAACGCCGTGATGGGTGCCGTCTTCGTCCTGCTCTACCGCCGCTGGGGGCGGGTCGGCCCGCTGGTGGTCGCCCACACGCTGCTCGACGTCGTCGCCTTCGGCGGGTACGCCCTGCTGGCCGGCAAGGTGGGCTGGCTGCCGACCCCGCCGCACTGAGCCCCGGGCCGGTCAGGGGGCCGTGAGCAGCTCCCCGTCGAGGACCGTGACCGCCCTGCCGGTCAGCAGGGTGCGCTCACCCTTGAGGGTGACTCCCACCCGGCCGGTGCGGGTACCGCCCTGCAGGCCGGTCAGCTCGGTACGGCCGCCCAGCCGGGCCGACCAGAACGGCGCGAGTGCGGTGTGGGCGCTGCCGGTGACCGGGTCCTCGTCGATCCCGAAGGCCGGGAAGAAGCCGCGGGAGACGAAGTCGTAGCCGCGGGCGGGGTCCTCGGCGGGGGCCGTGACGATCACTCCGCGCCGGGCGTACCGGCGCAGGGCCGTGAGGTCCGGGGTCAGCTCGCGCACGGTGCGTTCGTCGGCCAGCTCCACCACGAGGTCGCCGACGTGGTCGGAGGTGTCGTGCACCGAGCGGACGGCGACACCGCCCAGCGCCGCGTCGATCTCGGCGGGGGTCTCGACCGGCGTCAGTGAGGACGTGGGGAAGTCCAGGGTGACCGTGCCGTCCGGGGCGGTCTCGGCGGTCAGCAGACCGCACCGGGCCGAGAACCGGACCGGGCCCGTCGCCAGCCCGGCACCGGCCAGGACGTGCGCGGTCGCCAGGGTGGCGTGGCCGCACATGTCGACCTCGGCGGCCGGGGTGAACCAGCGCAGCGCCCAGTCGGCGTCCCCGCCGGGCGGCAGCGGCCGGGCGAAGGCGGTCTCGGAGAGGTTGACCTCCGCCGCGACCTGCTGGAGCCAGCGGTCCGGCGGGAAGGCGGAGTCGAACAGCAGGACCCCGGCGGGGTTGCCCTGGAAGGGCCGGTCGGTGAAGGCGTCGACGATTCGCAAGCGCATGCCCCGACCGTAGAGGCCGCCGCCGGACCGGCGACAAGGCCAATCCGGGACGACTGGCCTTGCCACCCGAACAGTCCCGATATATCGTTGACGCATCGCGACCGTTCGACGATGGTCGTGATGTCACACCGTTTTCAACCGACCCAGACGAAAGGAGCGCAGTCATGCGTTCACGTGGACACGGACACGAGCACGGCCATGAGCACGGGCACGGTCACCGGTACGGGAGCGGACCGCACTGCGGCCCCGACCGTCAGGGAGAGTTCGAGGGGCGCCGGCGCGCCTTCGGCCCGTTCGGGCCGCCCTTCGGCGGCGGCCCCTTCGGCGGGCGCGGGGGGCGTGGCGGACCGCACCGGCGGGCCCGGCGCGGCGACGTCCGCGCGTCGATCCTGGCGCTGCTGGCCGACCGCCCCATGCACGGGTACGAGATGATCCAGGAGATCGGCGAGCGCAGCGGCGGGGCCTGGCGGCCCAGTCCCGGCTCGGTCTACCCGACCCTCCAGATGCTGGAGGACGAGGGGCTGATCCGCAGCGAGAGCGAGGGCGGCAAGAAGCTGTTCACGCTCACCGACGCCGGGCGCGCGGAGGCCGAAGCCGGCTCCGACGCGCCGTGGGAGGCGGCCGGGCGGGGCATCGACCGCGAGTCGATGAACGAGATCCGCACCGCCGGCTTCGGCCTGATGGAGGCGTTCGGCCAGGTCTGGAAGACCGGCACGCCCGAGCAGCGCGAGAAGGCCGTCGCCGTCATCAACGAGGCCCGCAAGAAGCTCTACCTGATCCTGGCCGACGAGCACTGAGCCGGCCGGGGTGAACCGGGCGCCCCGCGCGGTCCTCGCGCGGGGCGCTGCGCGTCTCAGGCCAGCAGTCCGGCCAGCTTGCGCAGGGACTCGTTCAGCGCGGCCGTGGCCGAGTCCTTGAGCTTGCCCGCCATCAGGGAGACGGCGGCGCCGGTGAACTCGCCGTCGATGCGCACGGTGGTGGCCCCGCCGTCGGGGAGCAGCGTGTACCGGGTGCCGACGATCACGCCCATCGGTCCCTTGCCCCTGATGGCCAGGACCCGCTCGGCCTCCAGCTCCTCGACGGTCCAGGTGACCTCGGCGGGGAAGCCCATCATCTTCATGTTCTCCTCGAAGGTGGTCCCGACCTCAAGGGTCTGCGGGCCGCCCTTGGGGAAGCCGGTGTGCGTCATGCTCCACTCGCCGTACGCGTCCCAGTCCGTCAGCTGGGACCAGACCTTCGCGGCGGGCGCCTCGATGCGTGATTGCGCGCTGACTTCGGCCATGCGGCCACCCCTTCTCGTCGGGTCCGTGCGGCGGAACGTAGCCCCGGTGGACGGAACATTCAATACTGACGACCTGTCAGAAACGCGGCGGTCGCGTCGATACCGTCTCAACAGGTGTCACCCTCGTGACGCTCCTGACAGGTGATGTCATGATGGCCCGATGCAAGCGTCAGGGAGACATGCCGGACTGGGCCTCGCCCTCGTCTCGGCGTTCGCGTTCGGTGGTTCGGGAGTGGCGGCCAAGCCGCTGATCGAGGCGGGGCTGGACCCGCTGCACATGGTCTGGATACGGGTCGCCGGGGCCGCGCTGGTGCTGTCCCCGCTCACCTGGCGCCACCGTGACCTGCTGCGCCGCCGACCGGGCCTGCTGGCCGGGTTCGGTCTGGTCGCCGTGGCCGGTGTGCAGGCCTGCTACTTCGCCTCCCTGTCCCGGATCCCGGTCGGGGTCGCCCTGCTGCTGGAGTACCTGGGCCCGGCCCTGCTGCTGGGCTGGATCCGGTTCGTGCAGCGCAAGCCGGTGACCCGCGCGGCCGCGGCCGGGGCCGCCGTGGCCGTCGTGGGTCTGGCCTGTGTGGTGGAGATCTGGTCCGGCCTGAGCCTGGACCCGCTCGGTGTGCTGCTCGGCCTCGCGGCCGCCTGCTGCCAGGCGTTCTACTTCGTCTTCGCCGACCAGGGCACCGACGGCGCCGAGGTGCCCGACCCGATCGGCGTCATCGCGTACGGCATGGCCGTCGGCGCCCTCGTGATGACCGTGCTCGCCCGCCCCTGGCAGATCGACTGGCAGCTGCTGGCCGGCAGCGCCGAGGTGGCCGGGACGAGCGTGCCCGCGCCGGTGCTCGTCGGCTGGGTGGTGCTCGTCGCCACCGTCTTCGCCTACCTCACCGGAGTCGTCTCCGTGCGCATGCTCTCCCCCCAGGTGGCCGGTGTGGTGGCCTGCCTGGAGGCGGTCGTGGCGACGGTGCTGGCCTGGGTGCTGCTGGGCGAACACCTCTCCACACCGCAGATCCTCGGGGGTGCGCTGGTGCTGGGCGGGGCGTTCATCGCCCAGTCGTCGCGGTCGGCCGCCCCGGCTTCCGCGTCCCCTGCGGCGTCCGGTCCCGAGGCGGTGGCGGGGGTAGGGGACCCGGCCGCGCTGGACCGCGAACGGGCCAGCGCCTAGGGTGACTGGCATGCATGCGACCGTGCTCCCGCCTCCCGCTGCCTGACGCGGGCGGCCGCCACACCGTCGAGGCCTTCCTGACCAGGCCTTAGGTCCGGGTGTCCCGGGCCGTCACCGTGCTGCCCGCGAAGCGATGACCTGAACCTGCCATCCTTCACGCACGCGCGGAGACCTACGTGTCGCACACCTCGGCTGCCGGACGCAGCCTCTTCTACCTCGTCGTCGCCGGAATCGCCTGGGGCACCGCCGGAGCGGCGGCCTCCCTGCTCTTCCTGGCCAGTGACCTCGGCCCGCTCGCCCTGTCCTTCTGGCGGTGCGCCGGAGGCCTGGTGGTCCTGCTGGGCGTCCTCGCGGTCCGCCGCCGCCGGCGCGGGCGGGGCGCGGTTCGGCCGGCGGTTCGGCCCGCGCCGGGCTCGCTGCTGTTCACCGGGCTGATGTTCACCGTCTTCCAGGCCGCCTACTTCGGCGCGGTCCAGCAGACCGGGCTCGCCGTCGGCACCGTGGTCACGCTCGGCGCCGGGCCGGTGATGATCGCGCTGGGCGCCCGCTACGGCATGGGCGAGCGGCTCGGCGCGGGCGGCACGGCCGCCGTGTGCGGGGCGCTCGCCGGACTGGTCGTGCTGGTCCTGGGTGGCGGGGGCGCGCAGGTGCGCCCCCTCGGCGTCGGCCTCGCGCTGCTCTCGGCGGCCGGGTACGCCGCGATGACCCTGTGGACCAGGTCGCAGGGCCGGCGCGGCGCCGGCGGGGACGTCCTGGTCACCACCGCGTGGTCGGTTGCGGTCGGCGCGGTGTGCCTGCTGCTGCCGGCGGCGGTCGAGGGCCTGCTCCCGCACACCGCCGCGCTCGGCCAGGTGGCGGCGCTGATGGCGTACCTCGCCACGGTGCCGACCGCGCTGGCGTACGTCCTCTACTTCAAGGGGACGGCGGCGGTCCGGGCCGCGACCGTCTCCGTGATCATGCTGATCGAGCCGGTCAGCGCGGCCCTGATCGCTGTGCTGGCGCTGGGGGAGCGGCTCACCGGCGCCGTGGTGCTCGGCACCGTCCTGCTGCTCGCGGCCGTGGTCGCGCTGATCGCGGGCGAGGCCCGGCGCCCGGCGGACGGGCCGGCGGCCGGGCTCGTCCCCGGGCCGGGACGCCGGCCCGCCCCGGCTCAGAGCGCCGCGAGGTAGTCCGGAGTGGTCAGGGCGGGGTCCTGGCCCTCGGACGGGATCGGCGTGCCGTAGGTCCGGGTCACCGGGACCACGCCCGACCAGTACGGCAGCGCCAGGTCCTCGGGCTCGTCGTTCACGCCGCCGGTACGGATCTTCGCCGAGACCTCCTCCAGGTCCAGCCGGATGACGGCGGTGGCGGCCAGCTCCTTGGCGTTGGCCGGCCGGGAGTCGGCCGCGCGGCCCGGGACCACCTGGTCGACCAGCGCGTCCAGCGCGGTGCGGGCCTCGGCCTCGTCCGTCACCTGGTACGCGGTGCCGTGGACGACGACCGACCGGTAGTTGATCGAGTGGTGGAAGGCGGACTTGGCCAGCACCAGCCCGTCGACGTGGGTGACCGTCACGCAGACCGGCAGCCCCGGGTCCGCCTTCCCCGCGGCCAGCAGCGGGCGCGAACCGGTGGAGCCGTGGATGTAGAGGCGCTCGCCGACCCGGGCGTAGAGGGTGGGCAGCACGACCGGGGCGCCGTCGCGGACGAAACCGAGGTGGCACAGGTAGGCCGCGTCGAGTATCGAGTGCACCGTCTCGCGGTCGTAGTGGGCCCGCTCCCGGGAGCGGCTCGGGACGGTGCGGTCGGTCTTCGCGTAGGCGGGGGCCGCGGTGTTCGCGGTGGTCCCGGGGGCCCCGGTGGTGGCAGCGGTCATGGTGCCGACTCCATTGCACTAGTGCATAATGTTGTTTGTGCTAGGAGAATATCGGATCGAGGGGCGCCGCGCATCGGAGATCGCGGCCAGTGTGGAAGCGGGCGTGGGCGCGGGAGCGCTCGCGCCCGGCGCGCCGCTGCCGCCGATGCGGGAGCTGGCCGCCGTGCTCGGGGTCAACCCGAACACGGTGGCCGCGGCCTACCGCACGCTGCGCGAGCGCGGCGTGATCGAGACCGACGGGCGGCGCGGCAGCCGGGTGCGGGCCCGCCCGGCGAGCTCCCCGCGCGAGGCCATGACCGTGGAGGCCCCGCCCGGCACCAGGGACCTGTCCACGGGCAACCCCGACCCCGCGCTGCTGCCGCCGCTGGGCCCCGCCCTGGCGGTGGCCGCGGCCCGGGACGCCGAGCGGCGCGGGCTGTACGGCGGGGAGAGCGTCGTCCCGGAGCTCGCCGCGCTCGCCCGGGCGGGGCTGGAGGCCGACGGCGTGCCCGCGGGGCCGGTGGCCGTGACCTCCGGCGCGCTCGACGGGATCGAACGCGTGCTGGCCGCCCACCTCAAGCCCGGCGACGCCGTCGCCGTCGAGGACCCGGGGTGGGGCAGCCTGCTCGACCTCGTCCCGGCCATGGGCCTGCGGGTGCTGCCGGTCGCCGTGGACGAGGACGGGCCGGTGCCGCAGAGCGTCGACCGGGCGCTCGCCGCGGGCGCGCGGGCGCTCGTCGTCACCTGCCGGGCGCAGAACCCGACCGGCGCGGCGCTCGGCCGCGAGCGCGCGGCGGAGCTGCGCGCCGTACTGGGCGGGCGTCCCGAGGTGCTGCTCGTCGAGGACGACCACGGGCACGCCATCGTCGACCAGCCCCTGCACCCGCTGGCGGGGGCCACCCGCAGCTGGGCCTTCGTACGGTCGTCCGCCAAGGCCTACGGGCCCGACCTGAGGCTGGCCGTGCTGACCGGCGACGGGACCACCCTGGACCGGGTGGGCGGACGGCAGCGGCTCGGTGCCGGCTGGGTCAGCCGGCTGCTGCAGTACGCGGTGGTGGAGCTGTGGTCCTCCGGGGCGGTGGACCCGGCGGCGGTGGCCCGCTCCTACGGGGAGCGCCGGGGGGCGCTGCTGCGGGCGCTGGCCCGGCGCGGGGTCGCGGCGTACGGGCGCAGCGGGATGAACGTGTGGGTGCCGGTGGCCGACGAGACCAGCGCGGTGACCCGGCTGGTGCGGGCGGGCTGGGCCGTCGCGCCCGGCGCGCGCTTCCGTGTGGAGACCGGCCCGGCCGTGCGGATCACCGTCTCGCCCCTGGTGGCGGCGGACGTCGAGCCGCTCGCGGAGGCGGTGGCCGCGGCGGCGCGCCCGGCGGTCGGGGTGCGCTACGACTGAGGGCCCGGCGGCGAGCCGAGGAACCGGGGACGGAGGGGCCGGGGCCGGACGGGGCCGGAGGGGGGGCGGGGCCGGACGAGGGTGGGACGGAGCGTGCCGTCCCCCCTCGTCCGGCCCCGGCCGGTCAGGCGTCGGTCGGGCGCGGTCGGCTCTGGGTGAGCGCCGCGCCGGCCAGGACGACGGCGGCGCCGACCGGGGTGTTCCAGTGCAGCTGTTCGCCGAGGACCAGCACGCCCGCCGTGGTGGCGACGACCGGGATGAAGTAGGTGACCATCTGCGCGGTCGTCGGACCGATCTCGGCGACCAGGCCGTACTGCATCTGCAGCGCCAGGCCGGTGCCGGCCGCGCCCAGCACGATCACCGCCAGGGTGGGCCAGAGCGGGAAGCCGGCCGGGGCCGGGGTGAACAGCGCGGCGAGCACGGCCAGCTGGCCGGCGGAGAGCAGCAGCTGGCCGCCGGTCATGGCGACGGCCGAGCCGCCCCGCGAGGCCAGCGTCCGGCGCACGTAGATCCAGCCGATCGGGTAGCACAGCGACGCCAGCAGGGCCAGCGCGGTGCCCCGCGCGTCGATCCCGGCGAAGCCCTGCCAGGCGCCGAGCACCGTCAGCACGCCGAGGAAGCCCAGGCCCAGGCCCGCGACACGGCGCCGGGTCGGCCGGTCCTCGGAGAGGGCGACGAGCGAGAGCGCCATGCCCCACAGCGGCGAGGTGGCGTTGCAGATGCCCGCGAGGCTGGAGGGGATGGTGAGCTCGGCGTACGCGAACAGCGAGAACGGCACGGTGTTGAGCAGCAGCGCGGCCACCCCGAGGTGGCCCCACGTGCGGATCCCGCGCGGCAGGGCCTCGCGGCGCAGCAGCAGCACGGCCAGCAGGGCGAGGGCACCGAAGAAGACCCGGCCGAAGGCCACCTGGAAGGGCGCGTAGGCGGTGGTGCCGACCTTGATCAGCAGGAAGCTGAAGCCCCACACGAGGGAGAGGAAGGCGAAGCGCAGCCGCCAGTCGGCCGCCGCCCGGCGGAGCGGGCCGCGTCGCGGGGCAGGAGCGGTGCGCGGGGCGGGGGAGGTGCGGGTGGCGGCAGTGGCGGGCGGGGGGTCCGGAAGGGCGTCCGGTCCGGTCTCCGGCAGGGTGGTCGGTGCGCTCATGCCAGGTACTCTGCTCGGCATGATCTCGTAGGACAAGCGAGATTTTTTACGGTCGACGTCGTAGCATCGCTTACATGTTGAATCTGGAGCGCCTGCGCACCCTGGACGCCCTCGCCCGCCACGGCTCGGTCAGCGGCGCCGCCGACGGCCTCCACGTGACCACCTCCGCGGTGTCGCAGCAGATGGCCAAGCTGGAGCGGGAGATCGGCCAGCCGCTGCTGGCCAGGAACGGGCGCGGGGTGCGGCTGACCGACGCCGGCCGGCTGCTCGCCGACCACGCGGCCCGGATCATCTCGCAGGTCGAGCTCGCCCAGGCCGACGTCGAGGCGCACCGCGGCCGCGCCGTCGGCGAGCTGCGGATCGGCGCCTTTCCGACCGCCATGCGCGGGCTGCTGCCCGCCGCCCTCACGGCCCTGCGCGCCGACCACCCGGACCTGCGGGCCCGGGTCCGCGAGCAGGAGCCGGAGGAGGCCATGGCCGCGGTGGTGCGCGGGGACCTGGACCTGGCGCTGGCCATCGACTGGCACAACAAGCGCATGCCGGTGCCCGCCGAGCTCGACCGCGCCCACCTCCTGGACGACGCCGCCGACATCGCGGTGCCGGCCGGTCACCCGCTGGCCGGACGCTCCGGCACCTCGTGCATCTCGCTGGCCGAGTTCGCCGCCGACGAGTGGATCTCGTGGAACGAGGGGCAGTTCTGCCACGAGTGGCTCGTCTTCACCCTGCGGGGACTGGGCGTGGAGCCCCGGATCACCCACATCGCCGAGGAGCACCACACCCAGCTGGCCTTCGTCGCGGCCGGGCTCGGGGTGTGCGTGACCCCGCGGCTCGGCCGGGGTCCGGTGCCGGCCGGGGTCCGGCTGCTGCCCGTGAGCGACGGCGTGCGCCGGCACGTGTACGCCGTCTGGCGCGCCGACGCGGCCCGGCGCCCGTCGGTCCAGGCGGGCGTCGCCGCGCTGAGGGCGGCGGCGAGCCGCCCCGGACCGGCGCACTGAGCCGGCGGTGCCTACAGCTTGCGGAAGTCCCAGGACACCACCGATTCCGGGGTGAGCCGGAGCCAGGCGTGGCGGCCGTCGTGGGGCATCCGGTGCAGTCCGAAGTTCTTCACCGGGAAGATCCGCTCGGCCTCGGCCAGTTCAGGGCACGGCTCCCCGGTGCGGGGGGCCTCGCCGACGAACTCCACGCTGCCGCTCAGCTCCACCCCGCGCAGCTGGTCGTAGGACTCGCCCGCGTCCACCACGACCGAGACGCGCGGGTCCTTGCGCAGATCGGCCCAGCGGCGGCTGCGGGTGAGCGAGTACAGCCACAGCGAGCGGCCGTCCCAGGCGAACCACAGCGCGCCCACGTGCGGGCGACCGTCGGGGGAGACGGTGGCGACCCGGCACGTGCGCTGTTCGCGCAGGAAGGCGTCGGTCTCCTCGGGCGTCATCATGATCCGGCGGCCGCGCCGCTGCGTCTCGTCCATCCGTCCCGCACCCCTTCACATCTGACTGTGTGTCAGGAAGCATGAGGGTTCTTCCGCCGTCCCGCCAGGGGGTGCCATGACCGAGCTCGATCCCGCCACCACGGCGCTGCTCACCGTCGAGTGCCAGAACGGCGTGGTCGGGGAGGACAGCGCGCTGCCCGAACTCGCCGCCCAGGCGCGGACGTCCGGGATGCTCGACCGGATCGCCGCGCTGGTGGCCGCGGCCCGCCCGGCCGGCGTACAGGTCGTGCACGCCGTGGCCGAACGGCGCCCGGACGGGCGGGGGGCCAGCACCAACGCCCGGCTGTTCCGCGCCGCCGAGCGGCTGCCGGTGCGCCAGCTCAGCGGCAGCCCGGCGGTG
This sequence comes from Streptomyces antimicrobicus, assembly GCF_020532625.1. Lineage (GTDB taxonomy): Bacteria > Actinomycetota > Actinomycetes > Streptomycetales > Streptomycetaceae > Streptomyces > Streptomyces antimicrobicus. The sequence continues at coordinate 27,272 of NZ_JAJAUY010000049.1, forward strand.
CGGGTCGCCGCGCCCATCGAGGTGGCCGCGACCGACCTCGTCGTCCGCCGGCTGCACGGCCTGTCGCCGCTGGCCGGCACGGACCTGGACGCCCTGCTGCGCAACCTCGGCTGCCGCACGCTGGTGGTCACCGGGGTGTCCGCCAACGTGGCCGTCCCCAACACCGTCTTCGACGCCGTGAACCTCGGCTACCGGGTGGTCCTGCCCACGGACGCCGTCGCCGGGGTCCCCGCCGACTACACGCCCCTGATCATCCGCAACTCCCTCGCCCTGGTCGCCACCCTCACCACCACCGACGAGCTCCTGAAGGCCTGGTCCGCCCTCGGCCCGGCGGGGGCGGACGGCGCGGCGGGCCCGGCCGTCCCGCCGGCGTCATGACCAGGTGGCGGCCTTCCGCCTGATCCAGCCGAAGAACGCGTTCGCCACCTGCGTGCGTTCGGGTTCGGGCATCATCGTGAAGCCGCCGTGCGCGGTGCTCCACTCGTTGAGGATCGGCCCGGAGTCGGTCATCAGCCAGTCGATGCACATCCACTCGGCGTTCAGGCTCCGGGCGATGCGCTCGCAGTGCTCGGCGACCAGCTCGTGGTCCTTGTTGACCTCGATGGAGCCGCCCTGGCTGACGCTGGCGAGGTAGCCGTCCTTGCGCGGCCGGCGGGTCAGCGAGCAGACGACCTGGCCGTCCGCCACGTAGACCCGCATGTCGCCGTGGTGGACGAGGTACGGCTGGATGACGTACCCGGCGCCGGTCTGGGCCACGATGTCCACGGCCGCCGCGAGCTGCTGGTCGGAGTCGGTGCGCAGCACGCCCGTGCCGCCGGACAGCTCCCGGGGCTTGATCACCAGCGGCCCCGGACCGAGCGCCAGGCGGGCCTCGTCGATGGCGCGGCGCGCGTACTTCCCCGGCGGGACACCCACCGTGTCGATCGTCGGCACGCCGAGCGCGGCCGCGTACTGGATCAGTGCCAGCTTGTCGCGCTCCAGGTAGTCGGGCCCGCTGAAGGAGCGGTTGAGAAGGACCGAGTCACTGGCCGCGATGGTCCGGTAGACCGCCCGCAGCGCTTGCGCGCCCTGCGAGTCGGTGCTCATGTCCTCGACGATGTAGCACTGCTTCTGCGACAGCAGGTCGGCGCCGCGGTAGCGGAGCACGGGCCGGCCGACGCAGGACGGGACCAGTTCCGTGGCACTGATGACCCGGAAGTCGAGGCCGTGCGGCCGGGCCAGGGCCGAGTACCTGGTGGTGATGCTCTGCTCGAACCGGGCCACCTCGTACGGGTCGTAGTCCTCGGAGTGGTAGATCCAGGTGATCAGCTGATTCATGTTCTGCGGACTCCTCGGTCCTGGTCAGCGGGTGAGCTGGTCGCCGCGTGCGAGGCCGTACCCGAGGGGCACGTCCGCGGGGTCGCTGCCCTCGGTGACGACCTTGTTGTCCCCGTCCACGAACACCACCCGGGGCTTGAGGTCGCGGGCCTCCTCGTCGGAGACCGAGGCGTAGGCGATGAGGATGACCAGGTCGCCGGGGCTGATGAGGCGGGCCGCGGCGCCGTTGATCCCGATGACGCCCGAGTCGCGGGGGCCCTCGATGACGTACGTGGACAGCCGGGCGCCGTTGTCGATGTCGACGATGTCGACCTTCTCCCCGGGGAGCAGGTCGGCCGCCTCCATCAGGTCGGCGCTGACCGTCACGGAACCGACGTAGTGCAGGTCGGCCTGGGTGACGGTGGCGCGGTGGATCTTGGACTTCATCATGGTGCGGTGCATGCGGGACACTTCCTCGGTTGTGTGGGTCCTGGGTGGGGCAGGGACGGGCCGCGGGCCCGCCGTCGTGCGGGGGTCAGCGGGTCGCGAGGGCCACGTTCGACAGGGCACCGGTGCCGTGGACGCTGACGATCCCGCTGCCGTCGGGCGGGAGGTAGCGCACCATGCACCCCGCGTCCTGCTGGTCGAAGAGGAACGGGCTGAACACGGGGACGATCTCCGCCTCGTAGGTGTCGCCGTCCCCGCCGTCCCCGACGCGACCGGCACCGGACGCGGCGCCGGTGAACTCCATCAGGTACGGCGCGGGCTCCACGTACTCCTGGACGATGTGGTCCTCCGCGGCCACCGCCGCGGCCACGGCCCGCCGCCACGCGTCCTCGGGGCAGTGCCGCCCGACGAGCACCTGCTGGCCGCTCATGCCGATGGCCGGCTTGAGCACGAACTCCTCGGGCGCCGACAGCAGGAGGTCGGGCAGCGGCCGAGCGGTGCCGCGCCACGAGACGGTCCGGTCGGCCACCACACGGGTCCACGGCAGATAGCGTTCGACGGTCTCCCGGTCGCGCACGCTCATCCAGGGCCGGCCCTCCGAGACCCAGCCGAGCACCTTCTTGTTGGCGATCAGGTAGGCCGTCTGGCTGGCGATCAGTTTGCAGCCGGCGTCCAGCGCGGCACGCATCGGGGCGAAGTCGATGCCGTGGGCGCGCCACTCCAGCACCGTGAAATGGCGCAGGCCCACCGGGAACCGCAGCGCTCCCGGCAGCCCGAGCCCCTCCAGCAGGTCCTCCGGTTCGAAGAACTCGGCCTCCAGACCACGGCGCCGCAGCGACTCCGCCTGGAGCTCGAAGTACCGGCTGGGCCGCCCGCCGAGGTCGCGCAGGGTGCCGACGACCGCGACGGCCGGCTTGACCCGCAGGTCGCGGACGGTGCGCGCGAAGAACGCGTCGCGGACCGCGAGCGGGTCGACCGCGCGGAAGGGCGCGCGCTCCGCGCCCCCGAACGCCGCCGTCCACGCCGCCGAGTGCAGCGCGGTGTCCACCACGCCGCCGATGCCGGAGCCGATGTTGAACTCGACGAACTTCGGGCCGGTCGCGCTCACCATCACGTCGGGCCGGGCGATGCAGGTGGCGTACGCCTCCTCCGCCGGGTCGTCCATGAAGAGCGGGTACATCTCCTCGTCCGCGCCCAGGGCGGCGACCCGGCCGGCGGCGGTGGGCGCGGACTCCAGCAGGGTCCAGCGCAGCAGCCGCAGCAGGGCGCGGCCCGCCGTGAACAGCTCGTCGTAGGAGGCGCGGGGCAGGAAGACCGGCCGCATCGACACCCCCGAGGGGACGACGTGCGCGTACTCCCCGTCGTCGAGCCGCAGCAGTTCCTGCCGCACCGTCGCGAGGTCCAGGCGGGCGTCGAGCGGCGGTGGCTCGACGCCGTACCACGGGGCGGTCATACGCGTTCCTTCCTCTCGCGGGCGCGGGGCACGGACGCGAGGAACTCGTCGAGGTCGACGTGGCGGACACCGCTCACGCCCGGCGAGTTCGCCGCGTAGTCCAGGCGGACCGGCCGCTCGGCGTCGTAGAAGTAGACGGCTTCGAGCGCGCCGTCCTCGTTCTCCGCCAACAGCGGGTTGGCCACCAGGTAGTCGCGGACCTCGGGGGTGTCGCGGCGCACCTGGAACCACAGCCGCTTGCGGCCGAAGTGGTTGGGCGGGAGGACGACGCGGGTCCCGAAGCGGCGCTTCCACTGGTAGGTGCCCTTGCTGAGGAAGGGTTCGGTGCCCTGGAAGTCGAGGGCGCGCACGCCGTGGTCGGCGCACCAGCCGATCAGGAAGTGGTAGACCGCCTTGAACGCCCCGCTGTCCAGGTGGCGCCGGTCCCCGTCGAGCACCCCGAGCAGGCGCAGGGTGAGGGTGCCCGAACGCCGGTCCCAGTGGCACAGGGCGCCGGCCACGGGCTCCGACCCTTCGGAGAGCAGGAACATGCGGCCGCGCCGGAAGAGGACCTCGTAGGAGACCTCCTTCGTCTCGGTGCGTTCCCGCGCACCGTGGCGCTGGTGCATCGTCGCGCGGTAGATCCGGTCGTAGAACCGGTCGAACCACTCCGGAGCGTGCTCCTCGGCCCAGGTCCAGGCGTGGCGGCGCAGGGCGCCGCGGAACTGGGCCCGTTCCCGCTTGGAGATCCGCGCCGTCGCGTCGTCGGTCCCGTCGAAGTCGATGACGAAGTGCACCCGCATCGGCACCACCAACGACGCGGACCGGGGCAGCCGGCGCGCCTTGGTGGCACTGGTGCCGACGATGCGGATGTCGCTCGCCGCGAGCCGGGCGGGATCGCGGAGCTCCTTGCCGCGCACGGTACCCGTGGTCCGCTTCGCGGCGGCCCCACCGCCCTCGCGACGCAGCTCGGTGAACTCCAGGGTGTAGGCGATGCCTTCGGCCAGCCCGGAGTAGTTCACGGACATGCCGCCCAGCTCGGAGGTGACGCTCGGGAAGAGCGCCCCGTCCCGGGTGTCCCAGACGGTACGGGCCGCGGTCAGCAGGCGGTGGCCGCTGTTGCGCCAGTGGTAGGCCGCGTGCATCGCCAGCCGCCGGAGCAGCGGGGAGCGGGCGGCCGCGGACGGGCGGGTCACAGGACCGTGGCGTCGAGGACCACGTGGCGCAGCGACTCGGCGTCCTCGACCTGGTGCAGGTCGCGCAGGGTCAGACCGTCGAAGTCGCCGGCGGCGTAGCTGCCCGAGCCGTGCACCAGGACGTCGTCCTCGGCGATCAGGCCGCGGTCGATCGCGTTCAGGACGCCGACGACGGCCATGGTCAGCGACCACTCGCGCAGCGCGGTCGGGTTGGCGGGCAGTTCGACCCCCGCTGCGCCGAGCAGGGCGCGGACCTGGCCGTACCGCTGGAGGCACTCGGCCAGCGAGACCACGATGCCGCCACCGCCCTGGGTGTGGACGAGCTCGTTCATCCGGGCCGAGGTGGGGGGCTTGCGGGTGTAGAAGGTCGGGTCGAGCGTCTCGTACGGGTCGAAGGTGACGGCCGGGAAGCGCGGGTCGTCCTCCTGGACGTACAGGCCGTCCTCGGCGCGCAGCGTGTACGCCGGCCGGTCCGCCTCGTCGACGGTTCCGCCGTGGTACAGGCTCAGCACCATGTCGGGGGCGCCGAGGTGCTGGACCAGGAAGTAGCGCGAGGGCAGCGTGCGCGCGCGGTCGGCCGCCGGGAGGACGCTCCTGCCGTACGCGTGACCCAGCAGCCCGTAGGCGCTGGAGACCGCGTGGGCGTGCAGGCGGGGGCGGTCGGGGGACCCCGGGAAGTGCTCGGCCTCCGCCAGCGCCCGCACGATGTCCGCCGCGAGGTAGTTCTCCAGCTGAAGGGTGTACCACAGGTGCGTCTTGCGCTCGGTCTCCATCAGCTCGCGGTCGTTGTCGACCAGGCCGCGGGCGATCGTCTTGACCGTGCCGGGCTGCTCGCCGCGGTAGACGCAGACGGGGTTGCGCTCCCGCAGGACGGGATCGGTGAACAGCTCGGTGCAGCGCATCTTGGCGACCGAGCGCTCGGGCACGACCACGACGACGTTGAGCTGTTCGGCCGTGACCAGTCCCGTGGTGACGGCGCGCAGTACGGCGTCCCGCATGGCCGTGGCCTTGTTGGCCGAGGAGGGGGTGACGATGGTGACGCGCTCACCGGTGTCCTGGATGTACCGGACCGCCCGGGCCACGATGATGAGCGAGGCGAAGGTCTTCGTCGTCATCGTGGCCGGGTTGCCCGTGAGGTCGAGCAGCGAGAGGTTCTTGCCCCGGTACTCGCCCATCGGCGCGTGCCTCATGCCGGACACCGACAGGTACTCCCGCATGGCCGGGGTCAGCTCCGGGAGCTCGACCCCGGGGGTGAAGTCGCCCGGGTCCGCGCTCTCGTGGGCGCCGAGCAGGTCGCGCAGCGCGGCGCGGATCTGCTCGTAGTAGGTGACAAGGGCGCTGTCCAGAATCACGTTCCGTCCCCTTCGATTCGTTTTCTCGGTGGCCCGCCCGCGCACACCGGAAAACGTCCGGGTGCTTTCCAGGGGAAAATGAGGTCGAACGCTGTCCGAGCCGGTTTCCGGCGGGCCGTCCGAATGTCCGGGGGAACTGCCCGCCGGAGCAGGAGCGACACTAGCCGGGCCGCCCGGCGGGGCATTCGTATTGGCCATTTGTTGCCAATCGGGCGGGCACCGCGGAGAATGCGCGGACAATCGGACGGGGGAATGCCCGGGTGCCCCCGGGAGGCCCGGTGCGCAGGGCCGCAGCCGGTCCTGGGCCCGGGCCCGGTCCCGGCCCCGTCCAGGGCCAGGTACGACGATGGGGAGCAGATGTGAGCGCCGTCCCGGCCACGCGGTCCGAGGAAGCGGAACTCGGATCCGAGCAGGCCTTCCTCGACCTCCTCCACGCCCAGGTCGACGCGCGCACCGCAGAGCTGTCGCGGCAGCTCGCGGCGACGCTGGCCGCCGGGGGCGGGGGGACGGCGCAGGCCCGCCTGGAGCGGCAGGCGGACGCCGAGCGACTGGCCGGGCAGCTGACCGCGCTGCGGGCGGCCGAGCAGCAGCTCTGCTTCGGCCGGCTCGACCTCGACGACGGTGAGCGCCGTTACGTCGGCCGGATCGGCGTGCGGGGACCGCGGCCCGAGGACGATCCGCTGCTCATCGACTGGCGCGCCCCGGCGGCCCGGCCGTTCTACACCGCCACCCCGGCCGCGCGGCAGAGCGTCGCCCGCCGGCGCCACCTGCACGTGCGGGAGCGCACGGTGGTCCGGGTGGACGACGAGCTGCTGGACGCCGACGCGGCGGGTGCCGCGGACACCGGGCTGACCGGGGAGGCCGCGCTGATGTCGGCGCTGCGCGCGGAGCGCACCGGCAGGATGCGGGACATCGTGGCCACCCTCCAGGCGGAGCAGGACCGGATCATCCGGGCCCCGCACACCGGTGTGCTGGTGGTGCAGGGCGGCCCGGGGACCGGCAAGACCGTGGTCGCCCTGCACCGGGCGGCGTACCTGCTGTACACCGCCCCGCGGCTGAACGACCGCGGCGTGCTCGTGGTCGGCCCCAACACGGTGTTCCGCGGCTACATCAGCCAGGTGCTGCCCGGCCTGGGCGAGACCAGCGTGCTGCACCGGGCGGTGGCCGAGCTGTACCCGGGGGTGACGGCCACGGGCGCGGAGTCCGACGCCGCGGCCGAGGTGAAGGGCCGGGCGGTGATGGCGCAGGTGCTGGCCGCCGCGGTGCGCGCCCACCAGGCCGAGGCCGCAGCCCCCGTCCGCGTCCGGCTGGGCGGTGAGGACCTGACGCTGGACCACCACTGGCTCCGGGAGACCGCCGACGCGGCGCGGCGCACGCTGCTCCCGCACAACCTGGCCAGACCCGTCTTCTGCCGGGCGGTCATCGGCGAGGTGGCCCGGCGCCTGGCGAGGGTGATCGCCGACATCGAGGACCGGTTCGAGGACGACCTGTCCGACCGGATCGACGCGGCGCAGCTCGACCGCGCGGTGGCGCGGGACCTGGCCGCCGTCTTCGGCGCGGACGCGCCACCGGTGGACCTCGCCCTCCAGGGCCGGCAGGAGCTGGCCGACGCGCAGGAGCACTGGCTGGCCGTCCTGCCCGGCGACCCCGGCATGCGGCGGCTGCTGGACCGGCTCTGGCCGGTGCTGACACCGCAGTCCCTGCTGACGGAGCTCTACGCGGACCCGGCGGCGCTCGCCGCGGCCGCGCCCTCGCTCACGCCCGCGGAGCGGGCCCTGCTGCGGCGTCCCCCGGGCGGCCCCTGGACCACCGCCGACGTGCCGCTGCTCGACGAGGCCGCCGAACTGCTCGGCTTCGACCACGGCGCCGCGCTGGAGCGGTCGGCCCGGGAGAGGGCCGAGGAGGTCGCCTACGCCCAGGGGGTGATCGACATCGCCCGCGGTTCGCGGGCGGGCGAGGACGAGGACGGCGGTGAGGGGGCGCGGCTGACGGCCGCCGACCTGGTGGACGCCGAGCGGCTCGCCGCGGGATACCGCGAGGCGGACCTGTCGACCGTGGCGGAACGCGCCGCGGCCGACCGGTCCTGGACCTTCGGCCATGTGATCGTGGACGAGGCGCAGGAGCTGTCGGCGATGGCCTGGCGGCTGCTCGTACGCCGCTGTCCCTCCCGGTCGTTCACCGTGGTCGGCGATGTGGCGCAGACCGGCGAGGCCGCCGGGTCGGTGTCGTGGCGCGACGCGCTCGCGCCCCACTTCGGCGACCGGTGGCGGCTGGAACGGCTGAGCGTCAACTACCGCACGCCCGTGGAGATCGTCGGGGCCGCCGCGGGCGTGCTGGCCGCGATCCACCCGGAGATCGAGGCCGCCCGGGCGGTCCGCGCCAGCGGCGAGGAGCCGTGGCGCGAGCGGGTGCCGGCCGGGGAGCTGGCCGCCCGGCTCGCCGAACGCGTCCGGCAGGAGGCCGCGGCGGTCGGGGCCGGCCGGCTCGCGGTGCTCGTGCCGGCCACCGATCTGGCGCGGCTGGCCGACGTGGTGCGCCGGGCCGTGCCCGACGCCTCCTGGGGGCCGGAGGCGGACCTGGACCGGGGGACGGTGGTGCTCACCCCGCGGCAGGCCAAGGGGCTGGAGTTCGACGCCGTCCTGCTGGTCGAGCCGGGATCGGTGCTGGAATCGTCGGCGCGCGGCCTCGGTGACCTGTACGTGGCCCTCACCCGGGCCACGCGACGGCTGGGAGTGGTGCACACCGGTGAAATTCCAGCAGTGCTCCGAGGGCTGGCCGAAAAACCCGAGTGAGCACTTTCCGGGGCAGGTTGACGCGCCTTCCGAAGTCTGCCTATAAACCACCATGTCTTCGAGTTTCGAGAAACAGGACGTCGCCAGATCCCCGGATACCGCGGCCCGGCCCCTCAGAAAACTGAGGGGTTTCCAATTCTTCTTCCTTTCCCGGGTGATTTCCGGGCTGGGGTCCGCGGTCACCACGGTGGTGCTGCCCGTCCTCACCTACGAGCGGACCGGTTCCCCGCTGCTGGTCTCCCTGGTCGCCGCGGCGGGCACCCTGCCGTACCTGCTGTTCGGCCTGGTGGCCGGGGCGGTGGCCGACCGGGTCGACCGGCGCCGGCTGATGGTGGCCGCCGACCTGCTCAACGCGGCCGTGCTCGCCACCGTCCCGCTGGCCGCCGCGCTCGGCGTCCTGACGGGCGCCCAGGTGATCGCCGTGGCGCTGGTGTCCTCCAGCCTCGCGTTGTTCTTCGACGCCGGCGTCTACGGCTTCGTGCCCGAGACGGTGGGCAAGGAGCACCTCGCCCAGGCCAACAGCCTGATCTACGGCGCGGAATCGATCGTGCGGATCACCGGCACCGCGCTCGCCGGCGCGCTGATGGTCCTGGTGCGGCCGGCCGGCGCCCTGGTGCTCGACGCGGTGTCCTTCATCGCATCCGCGCTGCTCCTCCGGGCGGTCGCACGCCGTCCGCGCGAGGCGGCGCCGGCCGCCCCGAGGCCCGGCTTCAAGGAATCCGTCGGTGAGGGACTGCGGTTCCTGCGCGGTCATCCGGTGCTGCGCACCCTGACGGTGGTCGGCACCCTCCAGTCCTTCGCGGGCGGCGCGATCGTCGGCCAGCTGGTCGTCTACGCCGACCGCGGGCTGGGGATCCACGGCACGGACGCCCGCATCGGCTTCCTCTACGCGGCCTGGAGCGCGGGGGGCATCAGCGGCTCGCTGCTCGTGCCCCGTCTGCGCCGCCGGCTGGAGGCGTTCCGGATCCTGCTGCTGATCCTGCCCCTCGGGGCGTTGCTGGGGGTGGTCGTCGTGCTGAGCTCCACGTGGTGGGTGGCGGTGGGTGCCCTCGCCCTGTGGGGATCGGCGTACCTCGTGGTGCTGGTGAACACGATGACCTACTCCCAGGAGGTCACGCCCGCGGAGCTCCAGGGCCGGGTGAACACCACCCGCCGGATGCTCGCCTCCGGGCTGGGCGTCCCGCTCGGGGCGCTGGTCGCCAGCGCCACGACCGTCCACTTCGGGATCCGCGCCGGCATGTCGGCGGCGGTGGTGTCGCTCGCGTTGGCGGCGGTACTGGTGTGGACGGTACACCTGCGACAGCGGTGACATCTTGGCAAGAACCGGAACGGATGCCGCCGACGGATCCGCCTCCCGGTGGCCCGCCTCGGGGGCGTCCGGCCGTCTTCCGCGAGGAGAAAGACCAGTTCCAGGGCGCCCACCGGGCCCCTACCCTGTCTTGCCGAATCTTGTCTAGGTATTGCCAAACAACATGACTGGAACCTAGTGTCGGTCCTGCGCCCACAAGGTCTGGACCGAGTGCGGCCTGATCGGTGGATGACACATCCATCGAGGTGGATTGCCCGCATATGTAAGGAACGCAACAGTGAAGATCACGAAGATCGCCGCAGTCCGACCGGCCCGCCTCGCCGGAGCCGCCGCAGCGGCCCTGCTGGCGCTCGGCGGCATCGCCGTCCTGGCCGACGCGCCCGGGACGGTCGCCACCACGGACCGGGCGGTCGGCAGCGTCATAGACTGGCCGTCGCGTCCGGCGACCGACTCGGTCGCGGTCGTGGCCGCCCCCGGCATCGACTGGCCCGTCGCCGCGCAGTGATCCGGAGGGGTGGACGAACGACTCCGCACACCGAGTTGCCAAAGTTGGGCAAGACTTGACCAATCTTGGCCGCGGGTGGAACATGGGGGGTGGGCCGCGTGCGGCCCACCCCCCAGGCGTTTCCAGGCCGGGGTGCGCAACGTCGGTTGATCTCCACACAGGAGTGGAATTTTGCTGGAGCAGCCAGGATTCGGCCGCCGCCTGCGCCAACTGCGGCAGCAGCAGGGCAAGTCACAGGCCGATCTGACCGGTCCGGGCATGTCCGCGACCTACCTCTCGCGACTCGAGTCGGGTGCCCGCAGGCCCACCGACCGGGCCGTCGGCTACCTCGCCGAGCGCCTGGGCGTGCCCGTCCGCACGCTTGCCGAACAGCCCGAGGACAGCCTCGCCGACGTGGTCGCCACCATCGGCTCGCTGTCCGAGCGGGAACTGGACGCGGAGACCGGCCGGATGCTCGCCGACGCCCTGCGCACCGACCCGGGCGCCGACCTCATGAACCGCTGGCACGGGCTGGCCCAGCTCGGCCGCATCCACGAGGTCGTGGGCGACGCCGCGGCCCAGCGCGAGGCGCTGACCGAGCTCACCGAGCTCGCCGAGGAGCTGGGGCGCCCGGCGCTGCAGGTCCGGGCGCGGATCTGGATGGCCCGCTGCGCACGCGACGTCGGCGACCCCGCGGCCGCCCGGCAGGCGGTGCGCGAGGCCCTCGCGCTGAGCCAGGAGCACCACCTGCGCATCTCCACCTCCGACCAGATCCGCAGCAAGCTCGTCCTGGTCTCCGCCGAGGCCGAACTGGGCGACCTGGCGGAGGCGGCCCGGCTGAGCGACGAAGTCTGCGAGGTGCTGGAAGGCACCCGCGGGGCACTCGCGGCCGAGGCGTACTGGACCGCGGCCACCGTCAGCACCCGCCAGGGCAACCATCCGCGGGCGTACGCCCGCCTGATGGAGGCGCTGGACGCCGTCGACAGCCGTGAGGACCTCATGCTGTGGATCCGGCTGCGCCTGGCGGCCGCCTCCCTGTCGATACAGGCCATGCCGGCCCGGCTGGAGGAGGCACAGGCCTTCCTGGAGAGCGTCGAGCCGGCGCTCGAGCTCACCGGTACCCCGCGCAACCTCCAGGAGCTGCTGTTCCTGAAGGCGAAGCTGGCCTTCCACCAGGGCGACGTCGAGCGGGCCACGCAGCTCGCCGCCCAGGTCGAGGCGGGGGTCCCGCTGCTCTCCTACCGCGACCAGGTCCGCTTCGAGGTGCTGCAGGGCCTGATCGCCCTGCACGGCGGGGACACGGACGCGCGCCGCCGCCTCACCGATCTCGCGGCCAAGGTGCAGTCGGCGAGCATGCCCGACCTCGCCGCCGAGGTGTGGCGCACGGTCGCCGAGAGCAGCGGCCCCTAGGCCGTCTCTTTCTGATCATGCCGGGCACCGCGCCCACGGAGCACACGGAAGCGGGGGGCCCCCCCCGGGGGGGGGGGGGGGCGGGGGGGGGCGGGCGGGGGGGG
>NZ_JAJAUY010000005.1 GCF_020532625.1 Streptomyces antimicrobicus
GCGGGGCGGGGGGGGGGGGGGGCGGGGCCGCGGGCCCCCGCCCCCCCCGGGGGGGAGGCCCGAAGGCCTCCACCCGTAGGACCGGTCGCGCGGGGGTCAGAAGATGCTGCCGCCTCCGGCCCCACCGGCGCCGCCCTGGCCGCCGAAGATGCCGCCGAAGCCGCCCTTGCCGCCCTTGCCGCCGTCGCCGCCCTCGAAGACGCCGAAGCCGCCGCCGCCGCCCTTGCCGCCGTTGCCGCCCTTGATCCAGCCGTCGCCGCCGCCACCGCCGCCGCCGCCGTTCCCACCGAAGAGGCCGCTGCCGCCCTTGCCGCCGTCGCCGCCGTTGCCGCCGACCTTGCCGTCGCCGCCGCCACCGCCGCCACCGCCGCCGCCACCGGAGAGGATGCCGTCGCCGCCGTTGCCGCCCTTGCCGCCGTCGCCGCCGGTGCCCAGGACGCTGCCGCCACCGGAGCCGCCGGAGCCACCGCCGCCGCCGACCAGGCCGCCGCCGCCGTCACCGCCGTCGCCGCCCTTGCCGCCTCCCTCGGGGAAGGCGAAGGCGACCGCCTGGGAGGGCATCGGGGCCGCCGAGGCGGCAGCGGCCGGGAGCAGGACCCCTCCGGTCACCACAGCAGCCGAAGCAACCAGCGACGCGATACGAAAGCTCCGGCGCTTGGGGCGGGTGACTTCGTTGGTGTGAATCTTGCGGATCATGACTTTCTCCTGCCATTGCAAAGGGATATAGGGGGTGTCCCGGAATTCCGGGTTGCGGTGGACTCCGGAGGGAGTGGAATTCCTCTTGCGAGGTCTTCCTGGCCCTTCCGCGTCGCCTCGTTTCCTTTCCGGTGAGGCCCGCACCACAAGTAAGCCCCGGCCGCCGCACCCGGGTCATGTTGCGGAAAGTCGGGACTTGACACCCCCCACGCAACCGCCTAAAAGGCCCCCGCCCCTACCTCGGCGGGAAGGACCATCCCTCTCGTCCGCACCAGGAGGGGCATGATCCACGGCCCACGCGCGGGCTTTGGTCGCACACGCGTGCGGACGCTAGGGTCTGACGCCGTGACGAGGAGGGTGGGAATGGGGCTCACGGACGCGGACCACGCGGAGCTGGTCGTCGCGGCGCAGGCCGGGGACGACCGGGCGCGCCAAGAGCTGATCGCCGCCTACCTGCCGTTGATCTACAACGTCGTCCGGCGAGCTGTGGGCAGACATGCCGACGCCGACGACGTCGTCCAGGAGACGCTGTTGCGCGTGGTGCGCGATCTGCCTGCCCTGCGCGCTCCCGACAGCTTCCGCTCCTGGCTGGTGTCGATCACGCTCCGCCAGATACAGACCCATTGGCAGCGGCAGCGCGTCGCCGCCGGCCGGACCGCGGTCATCGACGAGGCACTCCACATGCCGGACGCCGGCCCCGAACCCGAGGACGCGACGATCCTGCGCCTGCACGTGTCGGACGAGCGCCGCCAGATCGCCGAAGCCGGCCGGTGGCTCGACCCGGACCACCGGGTGCTCCTCTCACTGTGGTGGCAGGAGCGCGCCGGACTGCTGAGCCGTGAGGACATCGCCGCGGCGACGGGCCTCACCGCCGCCCACGCAGGCGTGCGCCTGCAGCGCATGCGCGAGCAGCTGGAACTGAGCCGGACCATCGTCGCCGCGCTGGCGGCCCACCCGCGATGCCCGCAGCTGGCGCAGACCGTCGCCGGATGGGACGGTCTGCACACATCCGTGTGGCGGAAGCGGATCGCGCGGCACACCCGCGACTGCCCGGTCTGCACGGCGACGACGGCGAACCGGGTCCCCGCTGAGCTGCTGCTCCTCAGCCTCGTGCCCCTGGCCGTCCCCGCCGGACTCATCGCCGCTCTGACCGCCAAGGGCCTGCTGTCGGGTTCGGCCGCAAGCGCCGCCGGGGCGGCCATGCTCCCCGTGGCCTCGGGCACGGCGGCGAAGGGAGGCGGTCTGCACGGCGCGGTGACCGGCAAACTCCAGGCGGTGACCGCTCATCCGCTGGCGGGCCTCGCAGTCGGCGCGGTCCTCGTCACGGGGGCCGCCACCTACGCGGCCTGGCCGGAACCGGCGCCCCGGGTGCCCGAGGTCACCGCCGCTCCCGCGGTCGGTCCCACCGCCGGCCGTTCCGCACCGGTCCCGTCGGACACGCCCACGTCGGCCGGGCCGCCCTCGGCGAGTCCGTCCGCCGTCGCGGGAGGCTCTGTTCCGCTGGGCGAGCAGTCGCTGGAGTCCGTGGACCAGCCCGACCTCTACCTGACGTATTCCGGTGACTTCGCGACGCTGGGCCGGATCTCCGCGTCCAGCAGCACGCAGGCACGGCAGCGCGTCACGTTCACGGTGGTCCAGGGGCTGGCCGACACACGGTGCGTCACCTTCCGTGCGGCCGACGGCCGTTACCTGCGGCACCACTACCTGCGGCTGCGGCTGAGCACCGACGACGGCAGCGAACTGTTCCGGAAGGACGCCACCTTCTGCCCGCGCCCCGGGGCGGTCGCCGGGTCGGTGACCCTGTCCTCCCACAACTACCCCGGCTCGGTCGTCCGCCACCGCGACGGCGGTATCTGGCTCGACGGCTCCGACGGTACCCAGGCCTTCGCCGGCCAGGCCTCCTTCGTCGTCCGCAAGGCCCGGTCCTGAGCACAACTCGCTGAGCACTGCTCGCTGAGCACTGCTCGCCGAGCGTCGCGGCCGGGGCCGCGCGCTGACGGCTGCCCGCGCACCGGTACGGGCCTCCCCTTCCCATGGGCGACCGGACGACGGGGCCCGGCGTAACACTTTTCGCCTGCGAGATGCATCACGGGACGATCTCCGGGGCGGCGCGACCTTTTCCGTTACGCGGCCCCGCGCTCGGGAGCCTCCACTTCGTGGGGTTCTTCCCGCCGCTCACCGTGCGAGCCGGCGCGGCAGGCCCCACGCCCACAGGCACCCCCCTAAAGAAAGCGCCCCATGACGCGAGATACCCGTGAAAGCCGCGCGCCACGTACGCAGAAGGGCCTGCACCGGCGCGGTCGGCGTCGCCGGACACTGACGATCGGACTGTCGGCCACGGCACTGGTGGCCGGTGTCCTGACGCTCCTGCCCAGCTCCGCCGGAGCCGCGACCCCGTTGGGCACGCAGGCGGCGCCCTCGGGCAGGTACTTCGGCACCGCTGTGGCCGCCGGCAGGCTCGGCGATGCGAGCTACACCGCCGTCCTGGACCGTGAGTTCACCATGGTCACTCCGGAGAACGAGATGAAGTGGGACACCGTCGAACCGTCCCGCGGCACCTTCACCTTCGGCCCGGCCGATCGGGTCGTCGACCGTGCCGCGGCGCACGGTCAGCGCCTGCGCGGCCACACCGCCGTCTGGCACTCGCAGCTCCCGTCCTGGGTGAGCTCCATCGGCGACGCGAACACGCTGCGCGGCGTGATGAACCACCACATCACCACGTTGATGACCCGCTACAAGGGCAGGATCCACTCCTGGGACGTGGTCAACGAGGCGTTCGCCGACGGCTCCACCCAGCACCGCAGCTCGGTGTTCCAGAACGTGTTGGGCAACGGCTTCATCGAGGAAGCGTTCCGCACCGCCCGGGCGGCCGACCCCTCCGCCAAGCTCTGCTACAACGACTACAACATCGAGAACTGGTCGGACGCCAAGACCCAGGGCGTCTACAGCATGGTCAAGGACTTCACCTCCCGCGGCGTGCCGATCGACTGCGTCGGGTTCCAGAGCCACTTCGGCACCGGTGGCCCCCCGGCGAACTTCCGGACCACCCTGGCCAACTTCGCCGCCCTGGGCGTCGACGTCCAGATCACCGAGCTGGACATCGCCCAGGCGTCGCCGGCCCACTACGCCGACACGGTGAAGGCCTGCCTGTCCGTCGCCCGGTGCACCGGCATCACCGTCTGGGGCATCCGCGACAGCGACTCGTGGCGCAAGGGTGAGAAGCCCCTGCTGTTCGACAGCGGCGGCAACCCCAAGGCCGCCTACACCGCCGTCGCCAACGCCTTCAAGGCAGCCCCCGGTACCACCAACGGGACCGGCACCGGCACGATCAAGGGCGTCGCCTCCGGCCGCTGCATCGACATCAAGGGCTCCACGACGGCCAACGGGACCCAGGCGCAGCTGTGGGACTGCCACGGACGGCCCAACCAGCGCTGGACCCACACCCCCGGCAAGCAGCTGACGGTCTACGGCAACAAGTGCTTGGCCGCCAAGGGCAAGGGCACCGGCAACGGCACCGCGGTGGTCATCGAGGACTGCGACAACAGCGCCGACCAGCAGTGGAACCTCAACGCCGACGGCACGATCTCCGGGGTCCGGTCCGGGCTGTGCCTCGACGCCGTCGGTGCGGGCACCGCCAACCGCACCGGGATCCAGCTGCACTCCTGCTGGTCCGGCGGCAACCAGAAGTGGACCGGCCCGTCCGGGACGCCGGCCCCGCCGACCCCCGCGCCGACGGGCACGTGCGCCCTGCCGTCGACGTACCGGTGGACGTCGACGGGTGCGCTGGCGCAGCCGGCGAACGGGTGGGCCTCGCTGAAGGACTTCACCCACGTGATGTACAACGGCAAGCACCTGGTCTACGGGTCGACCTTCTCGGGATCCTCGTACGGCTCGATGATGTCCGGTCCGTTCACCAACTGGTCGGACATGGCGTCGGCCCGCCAGACCGGGATGAGGCAGGCCGCGGTGGCTCCGACGCTGTTCTACTTCGCGCCCAAGAAGATCTGGGTGCTGGCGTACCAGTGGGGGGCGTGGCCCTTCGTCTACCGCACGTCGAGCGACCCGGCCAACCCCGACGGCTGGTCCGCGCCGCAGCCGCTGTTCACCGGGAGCATCCCCCGCACCGAATCCTCCACCGGCCCGATCGACCAGACCCTGATCGCCGACGACCAGAACATGTACCTGTTCTTCGCGGGAGACAACGGCAAGATCTACCGGGCGAGCATGCCGATCGGAAACTTCCCGGGCAACTTCGGCTCCTCGTACACGACGGTCATGAGCGACACACCCGAGAACCTGTTCGAGGCGCCGCAGGTCTACAAGGTCCAGGGCCAGAACCAGTACCTCATGATCGTCGAGGCAAGGGGCGCGCACCAGGCCCGCTACTTCCGCTCGTTCACCGCCTCCAGCCTGAACGGTCCGTGGAGCCCGCAGGCCGCCTCCGAGAGCAACCCCTTCGCGGGCAAGGCGAACAGCGGCGCCACCTGGACCCACGACATCAGCCACGGTGACCTGGTCCGCGACAACCCCGACCAGACCATGACCGTCGACCCCTGCAACCTGCGGTTCCTCCACCAGGGCAAGGCGCCCGCAGCAGGCGGCCCCTACGACCGGCTGCCGTACCGGCCCGGTCTGCTCACCCTGCAGCGCTGACCTGCCCGATCCACGGAAAGACGCAAGGAGAACACCCATGAAGAACCCCCCGAACGGCGGGCGCCGCGGACGCCACCGCCGTCGCTGGACCGGGACCGGACTGCTGCTCGGTGTGCCCGCCGTCCTCGTGCCGTACCTCCTCTACGTGCAGGACGACTCGCAGGCCGCGACGGTCGACGGCAACGCCTACTACCGGCTGGTCTCCGTACGCAGCGGCAAGGCGCTGGACGTCAACGCCTTCTCCACCGCCGACGGCACCCGCATCCAGCAGTGGACCGACCAGGACACTGCCAACCAGCAGTGGAAACTGCGCCCCACCGGAGACGGCTACTACGAGCTGGTGAACCGCAACAGCGGCAAAGTGCTGGGCATAGCCGGCGACTCGACCGCCCAGGCGGCCGCCGCCGAGCAGCAGACCGACAGTCCTTCGACCTCCCAGGAATGGCGGATGGACGAGGTGAGCGGTTCCGACGCCGTCGTCCTCACCTCCCGCAGGAGCGGCCAGGTCCTGGACGTCTCCGGTGGCTCCACGGCCGACGGCGCGGCGGTCGTCCAGTACCGCGGCCACGGCGGCACCAACCAGCAGTGGAAGCTGGTCCGGACGACCGCACCCGAGGCGGCCGGCTCCGGACCGTACACGTGGCGAAACGCCCAGGTGGTGGGCGGCGGCTACGTCACCGGACTGGTCTTCAACCCCCGGGAGGAGGGCCTGCTGTACGCGCGCACCGACATGGGCGGCGCCTACCGCTGGGACACCGGGGCCGAGCAGTGGATCCCGCTGACCGACTGGCTCGGCGAGAAGGACTGGAACCTGCTGGGCATCGACGCGCTGGCCACCGATCCGGTCGACCCCGACCGGCTCTACCTCGCCACCGGCACCTACACCAACAACTGGGCGGGCAACGGCGCCGTCCTCCGCTCCCAGGACCGCGGCCGCACCTTCCAGCGCACCGACCTGCCCTTCAAACTGGGCGGCAACGAGGACGGCCGCGGTGCGGGCGAACGGCTGGCGGTCGACCCCGCGGCCAACGGCACCCTGCTGCTGGGCACGCGCAAGAACGGCCTGTGGCGCAGTACGGACCACGGCGCGACATGGAGTCAGGTCTCCTCGTTCCCCGTCAAGGACGGGGCGGGCAGCGGTGCGGGCATCTCCTTCGTGACGTACGGCCCGGCCGGCAGCAGGACGGTCTACGTGGGTGTCGCCGACAGGTCCACCTCCCTCTACCGCTCCACCGACGGCGGCAGCACCTGGCAGGCCGTCCCCGGGCAGCCCACCGGACAGATGCCCCAGCACGGCGTGCTCTCCGGCGACGGCTCGCTGTACCTGACGTACACCGACGCGCTCGGCCCCAACGGCGTGACGGGGGGCTCGGTGTGGAAGCACACGCCGGCCGGCGGAGCGTGGAGGAACATCTCCCCGTCCCAGGGCACCTACGGGTTCTCCGGTCTGGCCGTCGACCCGCGCAAGCCCTCCACGGTGATGGTCACCACCCTCGGCCGGTGGTGGCCGGAGGACGAGATCTACCGGACCACCGACGGCGGCACGACATGGAAGGCCCTGGCCGCCACGTCGGTGCGCGACGCCTCCGCCGCTCCGTACATGGGCACCGGCACCGGGCACTGGATGACCGCCCTGGCCATCGATCCCTTCGACTCCGGGCACGTGCTGTACGGCACCGGCAGCGGCATACTGCGCAGCAAGGACGCCAACGCCTCCGACAGCGGCGGCACCAGCCACTGGAGCGTGGGCGCCCGCGGGCTGGAGGAGACCTCGCTGCTGGACGCGATCGCCCCGCCGGGCGGCGCCCACGTGATCACGGCCATGGGCGACCTGGGCGGATTCCGCCACGACTCGCTGACCGAGGTGCCCGCCGGGCGGCTGAAGAACCCGATGATGACCAACAGCACATCCATCGACTTCGCCCAGTCCAACCCCTCGATGATGGTCCGCGTCGGCCGGGGCGGCGCGCAGGACGGCGCCTACTCCACCGACGGCGGCCGCAGTTGGAACGGCTTCGCGTCCGAACCCGTGGCCGGCGCCGACAGCGGCCGGGTGGCGCTCTCGGCCGACGGCTCGGCCGTCGTGTGGACCCAGGCGGGCCAGGCTCCGTACCGCTCGACCGACAAGGGAGCGACCTGGTCGAAAGTCAAGGGCCTGGGCACCGACGCCGTCGTCGTCGCCGACCGCTCCTCGGCCGGGACGTTCTACTCCCTGGCCGGCGGCACGCTCTACGCCAGCACCGACGGCGGGGCGACCTTCACCGCCCGGGCCTCGGGCCTGCCCGCCGACGGCCGGCTCAAGGCCGTCCCCGCAGTCGCGGGCGACCTGTGGATCGCCGGCGGCGGCCAGGGGCTCCTGCACTCCACCGACGGCGGCCGCACCTTCACCCGGCTCGCCGCGGTGAAGTCCGCCTCCGCCGTCGGCTTCGGCAAGGCCGCACCGGGCTCCAACTACCAGGCCCTGTACCTGATCGGCACCGTCAAGGACGTCACGGGCGTCTTCCGCTCCACCGACCAGGGCGCCGGCTGGCTCCGCGTCAACGACGACGCCCACCAGTGGGGCAGCATCGGCGGCACCGGCGTCATCACCGGCGACCCCGACGTCTTCGGCCGCGTGTACGTCGGCACCAACGGACGCGGCCTCCAGTACGGCGACCCGTCCTGACCCCTGCGCCCGTCCGGGGCCGCGGGCCCGGCGGCCCGCAGCCCCGCCACCGCCAGGTGGGGTTTCCCCCACCCCGGAAGCGCGGGACCGCGTCATGGTCCCGCCCCGGGGGCGGTCCGTAGCGTCGGAGGCGTCGATCAAGGACGACACCCACCCACCGACGTGGACAGCGGAAAGGCGGCACACATGGGGCTCCGACGGAGCGGGCGCGGACAGGACGGCACCACGCCGCGCGGGACGGCGTACGGGGCCGCGGCCGCGGCGGGCGCCGTCGAGCTGCGGGGAGTGCACAGGCGGTACGGCCGCGGGTCGGCCGCCGTGCACGCCCTGCGGGGCGTCGACCTGACCCTGCCGCACGGCAGTTTCACCGCCGTGATGGGCCCCTCCGGCTCCGGCAAGTCCACCTTCCTGCAGTGCGCCGCCGGGCTGGACCGGCCCGACTCCGGGTCCGTCCGCCTCGGCGGCACCGAGATCACCGGGATGAACGAGAACCAGCTCACCGTGCTGCGGCGCAGCCGTCTGGGCTTCGTCTTCCAGGCCTTCAACCTGCTGCCCTCGCTCACCGTCGAGCAGAACGTCCTGCTGCCGATGCGCCTGGCCGGCGACCGCCAGGACCGCGCACGGGCCGGCGAACTGCTCGCCCGGGTCGGGCTGCAGGGCAAGGGCGGACGCCGCCCCGCCGAACTCTCCGGCGGCCAGCAGCAGCGCGTCGCCATCGCCCGCGCCCTGGTCACCCGCCCCGACGTGGTCTTCGCCGACGAGCCGACCGGAGCCCTCGACACCACCACCGCCGGGGAGGTGCTGGACCTCCTGCGGGACGCCGTCGACACGCTCGGCGCCACCGTCGTCATGGTCACCCACGACCCGGTCGCCGCCGCCCACGCCGACCAGGTGCTCTTCCTCGCCGACGGCCTCGTCGCCGACCGCCTCCCGCGCAGCTCCGCAGCCGCCGTCGCCGCCCGCATGGCGGGGCTGACCGCGCGCCCGCACCCCGCCGAGGCCGCCTGATGCACGCCCCCAACGGCCTCGCCCGCGCCGCCGTCCGCTTCCGCCCCGCCGCCTTCGGCGGCACCTTCGTCGCCCTCCTGCTGACCGTGGCCGTCGTCAGCGCCTGCGGCATCCTGCTCCAGACGGGGCTGCGGGCCGGTCCCGCCCCCCAGCGGTACGCGGCCGCACCCGTGGTCGTCGCCGCCGACCAGCACGTCACCCAACGCGTGGGACGCGGCGACGGCGCCTACGACCTCACGGCCGCGGTCCCCGACCGCGCCCGGATCCCCGCCGCGCTCGCCGCCACGCTGACCCGGCGGCTGGCCCCCCTCGCGCAGGCCGTACCCGACGTCACCTTCCCCGTCCGCACCCCCGCCGGGCCCGCGACCGCCTCCGGCTGGTCCGCCACCGCCCTGGTCCCCGCGCCGTTGACCACCGGTCGCGCCCCGCAGCGCGGCGAGGTGGTCCTCGGCCCGGCCACCGCGGGCGCGGCCACCGCGGCCGTGGGGGAACGGGTCCGGCTCGACACCCCCGCCGGCGTCCGGGAGTTGACGGTCGCCGGCCACACCGCCGCGGCCGGGGTCTGGCTCGCCGACGCCGACGCCGGCGCCCTCTCCGGGCACCCCGACGCCCTCGACGCCCTCGCCCTGCTGCCCTCGCCCGGGACCGACACCGCCGCGCTCGCCGCGGCGGCTCGTACCGCCGTCGCCGACGCGGGCGGCCACGCCCGGGTCCTCACCGGCGACGCGCGCGCCCTGGACCCGCGCCTCGACGCCGCCAAGCAGCTCCTGACGGCCCTCGGCGGCTCCTTCGGCGGGATCGCCGCCATGGTCGCCGTCTTCACCGCCGCCGCGACCGTCGCACTCGCCGTCGGCCAGCGGTCCCGCGAGTTCGCCCTGCTGCGGGCCGTCGGCGCCACGCCGCGGCAGATCCGGCGCACCGTCGCCACCGAGGCCCTGATCGTCGCACCGCCCGCCGGAGTCGTCGGCTGCCTGCCCGGCACCGCCCTCGCCGCCTGGTGGTTCGACCGGCTGAAGGACAAGGGCGCGATCCCGGCCGGCGTCGAGCTCTCCCTCGGCTGGATCCCCTACGCCTGCGCCCTCGGCCTCGGGCTCGTCACCGCGCTCCTCGCGGGCCTGGCCGCCGCCCGCCGCCCGGCACGGATCCGGCCCGGCCAGGCCCTCGCCGCGGCCGCCGTGGAACGGCTGCGCCCCGGCTGGATCCGCACGCCCCTCGGGTTCGCCGCCCTCGCCGGCGGAGCCTCCTTCGCGGGGCTGGCCGCCTCCGGCGGGGGCGAGGACGCCGCGAACGCCGCACTCGGCGTCGTCATGCTCTTCATGCTGGCCGTCGCGCTGCTCGGGCCGCTGATCGCCCGCGCGTGCACGGCCCTGCTCGGCCTGCCCCTGCGCGGCGCCGCGGCGCCCGGCGCGCTCGCCGCCGCCAACTCCCGTGCCAACGCCCGCCGTCTCGCCTCCGCCCTCACCCCGATCGTGCTCGCGACCGCCTTCTCCTCCACCCTGCTCTTCCTGCACACCAGCGAGGACCGCGCCACCGCCCGGCAGCAGGCCGCGGGCCTGACCGCCGACCACGTCGTCGTCGGCGCCGGCGGGAGCCCGCTGCCCACCGACGCCGCCGCCCGGGCGGCGGCCGTCCCCGGTGTGACCGCCGCCGTCGCCGTCACCCGTACCTCGGTCCTGGTCGCCCACGGCGCGGGCGAGGGCCGCACCCTGCGCAGCGCGTCCGCGCAGGCCGTGAGCGGCGACCCGAGCCGCGTCCAGGACCTCGGTGTGCGCCAGGGGGGCCTGGACCGGCTCGGTCCCGGTACCGTCGCCGTCGACCGGCTCCTGGCCGAGACCGCCGGCCTGGCGCCCGGCGACCGCCTGGAGCTGTGGCTGCCCGACGGCACCCCCGTCCGCCCCGAGGTCGTCGCCGTCTACACCCGCGGCCTCGGTTTCGGTGAGATCACCCTTCCCGCCCGGGACCTCGCCGGACACACCACCTCCGGCGCCCCGACCGAACTCCTCGTCCAGGGGGCCTCCCCCGCCCCCGCCGGCATCGGCACCGTCACCGACGCGGCCGGCCTGAACGCCGCCCGCGCCGTCGACCGGGAGGTCAACGCCTGGGCGAACACCACCATGGCCGCGGTCCTCGGCGGCTTCGCGGCCGTCGCCGCCGCCAACACCCTCGTCATGACGGTCGCCGACCGCCGCCAGGAACTGCGCATGCTCCGCCTGATCGGCACGACCCGCCGCCAGGTCCTGCGGATGGTGCGCTGGGAGGCGCTGCTCATCGCGTGCTCCGGCCTCGCCCTGGGCGCGGCGATCGCCCTGGCCACCCTGCTCCCGATGACCCGGGCCCTGACCGGGGAGGCCCCGCACCTGCCTCCGCTGCTGTGCGGCTCCCTCGTGGCCGGGGTCCTCGCCCTGGCCCTGACCGCCACGTCCCTCCCGGCGCGCCGGGCCCTGCGACCGGCCGGAAGCTGATCCCCCGGGGGGGGTGGCCGGAGCGCCCAGGGCTCCGGCCCGCCCCGGCGGGCGCCCAACGGCCCGGTGCCGCGCCGGGGAACCGGCCTCGTAGCATGGCGGGTACCGCTGTGGCCCACGTG
This sequence comes from Streptomyces antimicrobicus, assembly GCF_020532625.1. Taxonomy (GTDB): domain Bacteria; phylum Actinomycetota; class Actinomycetes; order Streptomycetales; family Streptomycetaceae; genus Streptomyces; species Streptomyces antimicrobicus. Next base: position 11,607 of record NZ_JAJAUY010000005.1, read on the forward strand.
ACCAAAGGTGCCCCAGCGGCTTTTCGACCAGCAGACACGGGGGACATGGATGGTTCAGGACAACCGGCCTGAGAGCAGCGGTGCCGACGCCCGGGCGGGCGACCGCAGCGGCGCGGCAGGAGGCGGGGCCACGCCCGCCGCCGACGGCGACGGGCGACCGCCCGGCCCGCCGGTACCACCGCAGCCGACCCTGCCACCGCAGCCGCACCAGCCGTCGGCGGCGCAACCCCAGGCCCACCCGGTGCCGCAGCCGCCGCAGCAGCCGTCGCCCGCGACCGGGCAACCGGCCTTCCCCGGACCGGCGTTCGGCGCGCCCGCCGCCGGAGCGCCGGGGCATGCCCCGCACCCCGGCCACGGCGCCCCCGCCTACCCGACCCCTTCCGCCCACCCGGGCTACGGCGCCCCGGCCGGGCCGTACGCCGGCGGCGGGGCCTTCCCCGCACCGCCCGGCCCGCCGGGCCCGCACGCCTACGCCGGACCCGCAGGACCCGCGGCATGGGGGCACCCCGCCCCCGCGGCGGCCCGGCCGTCCGCAGGGATGTCGGGCGGAAGGATCGCCGCGATTGTGATCGGGTCGGTGCTCGCCCTGGCGCTCGTGGCCGGCGGCATCGTCTTCGCCCTCACCGCCGGCTCCAGCGGCTCCGGGTCGAGCGGCAGCGGCTCCGACAAGCCGTCGGACGCCCTCGGCGTCGCCTGGCAGAGCGCCGAACTCCCGCGCTCCACCGCCTCCTTCGGTTCGAGCGTCCAGTGGCCCGCCCGCTGGACCCGCGGCTCCGTCCTCGCGTACGGCGACGAACACGGCGTCCGCGGTTACGACCTCGCGACCGGCACCCAGAAGTGGCGGGTCGAGCCGCCCAAGGGAGCCGGCGAGCCCTGTGCCATGTCGCCCCGGGTCAGCCTCAAGGGCGTCGGCGCCGTCCTCTTCGACGCGGGCGGCGACGACTGCTCCTACCTCGCCGCGGTCGACATCGACACCGGTTCCGTCCTGTGGGCCAAGAAGGTCGCCACCCAGTACGGCGCCAACGCCCCGCAGGTCCACGTCGGGACCAAGAGCATCACGGTCGGCCTCAACACCACCGAGTCGGTGCAGACGTTCGACGTCCAGAGCGGCGCCGCGGCCGACCCGCTGGCCGGTGCGCCCGTCAACTGCCGCTATTCGTACGTCTTCAGCGCCGAGCACATCGTGGCCAAGCCGCAGTGCCGCAACGAACTGGTCGTCCTCGACACCCAGTACGGCGGATCCCCCCGCACGGTTTCCGACCAGGGCGGAGAGCCGATCGCGATCCTCAACGACCACCCGCTCACCGTCGCCGTCCGGACCGGCGAGGGCGATTCCGGCCCGCCCCGCGTGCTCAACTTCGACAAGGAGGGGCGGAACGCCACGTCCGTGAACCTGACCGGCAAGGCGGCCGAGCTCGTCTTCAAGGACAAGGAGGACGCCTTCACCGAGAAGGGCCTGTTCTTCGGCAAGGTGCGCGACGGCTCCACCGTCGTGGCCGACCTCACGTCCGGCAAGGTGGTGTGGGAAGGCAGGGCGGGCAGCGCCTCCTTCATCGGCTACGAGCCGCTCGGCAACCGCGTGGTGATCGCGGAGTCCGACCCGCAGAAGGCGTACTGGACCCGCGTCGGCGCCCTCGACCCCGCGACCGGCAAGCTCGCGTACGCGGGCACGATGGTGATGCCCGACGGCGGCTACCTCCACCGTTCGGGCACCCTCTACGCGTACGACAGCGGCAAGGTCGTGTCCGTCGGCGAGCGGGCCTCGGACGGCAAGCGCCTGATGGTCACCTTCACGGCTCCTCTGCCCCGGTCGTGACCGGCGAGCGGCGCCCGGCCCGCCCTGCCCCGTCCTGGTGGCGGGGCGGGCCGGGCGCTGCTCGGACCCGTGGAGCGCCGCGCGGGCGCCACCGTGCCGGGGAGCCGTGCCGCGGGGGCCTTCGGGCCCCGCGAGCTCACGCCCCGAGAGCGACGACGACGGACCGGAGCCGTGCGGCCAGCGCGTCGAGGTCGTGCTCGGACGGTGCCCCGGACGGCAGCGTGCCGGCGAGGTCCCGGCCGGAGGCGATCTCGATCGCCCCGGCGTAGCCCGGCGACGTCAGCAGGGCCGTCGCGACGACCTCGGTGCGCCCTTCCAGCACGACCAGGGAGCGGTCCTCGCCCGCCGGCTCCAGCAGCGCACGCACCTGGTCCCGGGTGACGTCCACGACCGCCTCCTCACCGAGGGCCCGACTCCGGCCCGCTGCGCCGACGCGTTCGACCGCTGCCTGCGGCGGCGTCCCCGGCGCCTTCGCGTGCCCCCTCCTGCGTCCCGGCCTCGACTCCCTCCAGCGCTTCGCCCTTCCCCGTACCCCCGTCGTGGTATCCCTCCCGCGCGGAGGCCGTGCCGGGAACGACACGCTCTCGCGCCTGGCTCTCGGAACCCGAGTGGGATCCGGGCTCCTCCTCGTCGCGCGCCCGCGCGAACCTGTCCTTGTCCTTGTGCCTCGGCGCGCTCATCGCGTCTCCTTCCCGGCACCGCTCACGCGGCTGCCCTCGCATGCCCGCCCCCGTGGCGTGCGGGCGGGACCCTGACGGAGATCACTCCGGGCGACCGCCGGTGTCGCGTACCTCCTGGGCGGCGTCCCGGCCGACCTGCCGCAGTCCTTCGGCGGTCTCCCGTCCGGCGGCCTGAGCGTCCTCCTTGGTGGTGGCCATGGCCTCCTGCGCGCTCGACCTGACCGACTCGACCGCTTCGGAAGCGGGGCCGCGCAGTTCCTCCTTCACCTCCTGGGCCGCTTCCACCGCCGTCTGCTTGAGCGGTTCGAGGAGTTCGTCCGCGTGCTGCCGCACCTGCTGCCCGGCGCGTTCCTCCATCTCGGTGGTCGGCAGCAGGGCGGCGGCGAGCATGCCGGCGCCGAACGCCATGATCCCGGCGGCGAGCGGGCTGCCCTGGGTCTGGCGGGTGACCTGCGCGGGCGCCTGCTGAAGGGTCTGGCTGACGGTGTCCACGGCTTCCTTGGCGGTGCCGGTGACGCTCTCCGCCGCCCGTCCGGCCGTGTCGGCGACGCTTTCGGCCGCCCGTCCGGCGGTGTCGGCGACGCCGTGCGCGCTCTCCTGTGCGGTGCCCATCACACGCTCCTTCACCCCTGTCAGTCCGTGCCGCACCGAGGCGGCCTTGCGTCGCGCCACCTTGCGTGGCGTCAGCCTCTCGGCCAGCAGGTCGACGTTGCGCGCGAGGTGTGCGCGCCGGTACTCCACGTCGCTCCTCAGCGCATCGGGTTCCGTGCCCATCGGGCGTCCTCCTTCAATGTCTCCACGGTCTGCTCGGGCTTGAGGTTGACGGTGCGCAGCCGCTTGCGCCCGGTGGCGTACAGGACCGCGCCGACCACCGCCCAGACCGCGGTGACGATCAGCGCCGCCCAGGCCACGTCCATCACGTGGGCGAGGGCGAAGACGACGGTCAGGCTGCCCAGGAGCAGGGCCAGGTGCCCGGCGTACCCGGCGCCGCCGAGCATGCCGACGGCCTTGCCGGCCTTGGAGGCCTCCTGCTTGATCTCCGCCTTCGCGAGTTCGATCTCGTCCCGGACCAGCTGGGACAGGTCCGAGCCGATGTCGCCGATCAGGTCGCCGATCGACGGTTCGCGGGCGTCGCCCTGCGCGGGCCGGGCCGTCGGGGGCGTCGGCGGCACCCCGTGCGCGGTCGGCGCGGCGGGCCGCTGCTGCGAGGAGATGGCCACGATCAGCTCCCTTCCCGCATCGGCGAGCCACCGGAGCCGGGGCGGGAGGGGTCTCCCGTCGCGGGCGGATAGGCCGGGGGCGCGGGTGTGACCGGTGGGGTGTGCGCCACGTGCGGGGGCTGTGACTGCCCGTACGTGTCGAGGGGGTCCGCCCGGCCCGTCTCCGCCAGGCGGTCACGGCCGGTCAGCGCGCCGTCCCCGGCCGACGAGGCCGACGACGCCGGCGACTGCGGGCCGGCCCCCGTCCCGGACGTACCGGCCCCGGGGGAGCCCGGCGACGAGGCCGCGCCGACCCCCTTGCCGACCCGGCCGACGGCGAACCCGGCCAGCGCGGCACCGGCGAGGAACACTCCCGGGCGGCGCCGGGCGAACTCCTGCAGGTCGCTGACCAGGCCGTCCGGGCCCCGCTGCTCAAGGCGCTCGGCCATCTGGTGCCCGCGGTCGGACACCTGGCGGACGAGGCCCGCGGCGGTCGAGTCGGGCCGGCCGTTCTCGCTCATGTCGCGGAGCTCGTCGGCCAGTTTGCGTACGTTGTCGGCCAGGCGCCGGGTCTGCGCGCCCGCCTGGTCCTGGACCTGGTCGCGCAGCTCGCCGACGAGGTCCTTGGCCTGCGCCGCCGCCTCCCCGCCGACGTTCGCGACCTGTTCCCTGGCGGTCTGCGCCACGTCGGTGGCCTTCTCCCCGACCAGGGCGGTCCCTTCGCCGGCCTTGTCCTGGGCGGTCCGTGCCATCTGCTGGGCCGTGTCCGACATGCCGCCCGACGCCGCCGGTCCGGCCGACGTGCCCTGCGGCCGGGCCTCGCGGCCCTGGAAGTCCTGGATCTCACTCAAGGCTCCTCCTGGTGGATGCGAAGCGATCAGTTGGCTTCTCGTACGGCGCGTACCCGGCCCGCCGTCCCGCATCCACCGCCGGGAGGAGTTTCCACGGCGCCGGGGAACATGACGCCGGCATCCCGGCCCGCGGTGCCCGGCACGCATCGTCCGGGCCGCGGAGGGCACACGCACAGCGAGCGGCCGTGGTCGCCCGCGTCCGCCCCCATCACCGGACGAGGAGGCGCCATGAGGGCACTGACCTGGCAAGCAAAGCGCGACGTGCGTGTCGAAACCGTCCCCGACCCGCAACTGACCAGGCCCGACGACGTGATCGTGAAGGTGACGACCACCGGGCTGTGCGGCTCCGACCTCCACCTGTACGAGGTCCTCGCACCCTTCCTCGACGCCGGCGACATCCTCGGCCACGAGCCGATGGGCGTCGTCGAGGAGGCCGGCCCCGAGGTCACCGCCGTGGCCCCCGGCGACCGGGTCGTCGTCCCCTTCAACGTCTCCTGCGGCACCTGCTTCATGTGCAGGCGGGGCCTGCACTCGCAGTGCGAGACCACCCAGGTCCGCGAGCACGGGACCGGAGCCTCCCTCTTCGGCTACACGAAGCTCTACGGCCAGGTGCCCGGCGGACAGGCCGAGTACCTGCGCGTCCCCTTCGGCAACACCCTTCCCGTTCCGGTGCCGGACGGCCCGCCGGACGAACGCTTCGTGTACCTCTCGGACGTCCTGCCCACCGCCTGGCAGGCAGTGCGGTACGCCGGGGTGGAGCCGGGCTCCAGCGTGGCCGTCATCGGGCTGGGACCCATCGGCGACATGAGCACCCGTATCGCCGCCCACCTCGGTGCCTCCCTGGTCATCGGCATCGACCTGGTGCCCGAACGGCTCGAACGGGCCCGCAGCCGCGGCACGGCGGTCCTCGACGCGGAGGAACTCGGAGACGACCTGGTGCGGGCCGTCCGCGACCTCACCGACGGACGCGGACCGGACGCCGTCATCGACGCGGTCGGCATGGAAGCCCACGGCAGCCCGGTCGCCGCGACCGCCCAGCGGGCGACGGGCCTGCTGCCCGACCGCCTCGCCGCGGCGATGCTGAAGCGCGCCGGGGTCGACCGCCTGTCGGCCCTCCACACCGCCGTCGAGCTCGTCCGCCGGGGCGGAACGGTCTCCGTCTCGGGCGTCTACGGGGGCGCCGCCGACCCGATGCCGCTCCTCACCATGTTCGACAAGCAGATCCAACTGCGCATGGGGCAGGCGAACGTACGGCGCTGGGTGGGCGACATCATGCCGCTCCTCACCGACGGCGACCCCCTCGGCGTCGAGGGCTTCGCCACCCACCGCGTCCCGCTGGAGGAGGCACCGGCCGCCTACGAGATGTTCCAGAAGAAGCGCGACGGCGCCGTCAAGGTCCTCTTCACCCCCTGACCCCCTCGCGTCGACGTCAGGCGGGCCGGGTGGGGGCCCGTAGTTCGACCGTGTAGCCGCCCTGGGGGGTGGGTCCGGCGGTGAGCGTGCCCTGCAGCAGTTCGGCGCGTTCCTTCAGGCCGATGAGTCCGTGGCGGGCGCTGGGCAGGGCGACGGTCGTGCGGGTGGGGGCCGTGTTGGTGACGGTGACGCCGAAGTCGTGCGCGTCGTGCCACAGGTGGACGTCGGCGCGGGCTCCCGGGGCGTGCTTGCGCACGTTGGTGAGGGCTTCTTGCACCGTGCGGTAGACGGTCCGCTGGGCGGTGGTGCTGATGCCGGGAGGGAGCTCTCCGGTCAGGGTGGTCTCGATGCCGCTGGTGGCGATGAGCTGCTGGAGGTCGGCGAGGGTGGGTTGGGGGGTGAGTTCGGTCGCCTTGCCGCCGGAGGCGCGCAGCAGGGTGACCATGTGGCGGAGTTCGTCGAGGGTGTTCGCGCTGAGGGTGCGGATGGTGCGGGCGGCCTCGCGGGCGTCGGGGTCCTTGGCGGCGACCTGCAGGGCTCCGGCCTGGACGGCGATGAGGCTGACCTGGTGGGAGACGACGTCGTGCATCTCGCGGGCCAGCTGGGCGCGTTCACGGGCGAGGACGGTCTGGGCGTACAGGACGCGTTCGTGTTCCCGGGCCTCCTCGACCTCGACGAGCTGGCGGGCCACGTCGCGTCTGGCCTGCACGAGTTGGCCGAACAGGACGGGGGCGACGGCTGTGGCCAGCGTGTAGACGAACTGGACGAGCGTCCAGGTCCGGTCGCCGGTCAGCGTGTCGGACAGGGGCCAGGCGAGGGTCTCCGCGGCCGCGTTCAGCAGGGCGCAGCCGGCCAGCAGGGGGCGGTTGCGGGTGGACGCGGCCAGTGTGTACAAGGCGGCGATCGGAGCGACCGCCACGTCCATGAACAGGGTCATGGGCAGGGTCAGCAGGAAGACGGCCAGTGGGAAGCGCCTGCGCAGGGACAGTCCGGCCGAGCCCACGGCGGCGCAGGTCCACATCAGCGGGGTCGCGTCGCCGAAGAGGTTGATCCATGCGTCGAGCGCGGCCAGTGCGACGAGGCCCGCGTCGACGGCCCAGGGCGGCAGGCGCCGCCACCGTGTCCGGCCCGTGCTCATCGTCCGTCGTTCCAGGTCGTGCCGTCGCCGCTGCGGGTGAGCAGTCCGGCGCGCTCGGCGAGGAGCGCGGCCTGGACGCGGCTGGCGACCCGCAGTTTGGTCAGGATCGAGCTGACGTGGTCCTTGACGGTGCCCTGGCTCAGATGGATGCGGGTACCGATGTCGGCGTTGGAGAGCCCTTCGGCGATCAGGACGAGGACGTCGCGTTCCCGGTCGCTGAGGAGGCCGACGCGTGCGACGTCCGCGTCCCGGGGTGCTCCCGCTCCCGGGTGGCCGCGCAGCAGCGCGCGTGAGGCCTTCGGGGACATCACCACCCCGCCCGCGGCCAGGGTGCGCACCAGCTGGGCGAGCTGTTCGGGCTCGGTGTCCTTGAGCAGGAAGCCGGCGGCTCCCGAGCGCAGCGCGGTGAGGATGTACTCGTCGGTGTCGAAGGTGGTGAGCATGGCCACCGCCGGCGGCTCGGGCAGTGTCCGGATCTCCCTCAGGACGGTCAGGCCGTCCACGTCCGGCATGCGGATGTCGAGGAGCACGACGTCCGGCAGCTCGCGCCGGATCACGTCGGCTGCCTGCGCCCCCTCGGCGGTCGCCACGACCTCGATGCCCTCGGACGCGTTCAGGATCATCTGGAAGCCGGACCGCACCAGGGCCTCGTCGTCCACCACCACTACCCGGATCACCGGCGTTCCGCCTCACACTCTCGTCGGTTCTGTCCCGCTTCTCGGCGACCCGTGGACCCGGGCGCTCCGCGCGCTCGTACGGGGGCTCGCCTGACGTCGACCGTACGCCCGGCAGGGTATGTGGTGGCCTGGTCACCCCTGCACTCCGGACACCTGGCGGGGCAGCTCCAGCCGTTCGGGGGGTGCGCTCCGGGATCGTCCGTCCCGGCCCGCCGGTCGGCGGGGTCGTCCCGGCCGGTCAGCGGGGGTGTCACCGAAGCCTGCCGGATGGTCCGCCTCCCTGCGGCACCCAGAGATTCTTCGTATGACACAGACACAGCCGTCGCAGGAGACACCGACTCCGCAGGACGACTCGCCTCCACGGCACGCGGACTCGCCCGGGTCCGCCGGGAAGGCCCCGGGCGGCCCGTCGTTCGGACGCCTGGTGGGGGTGGATCTGGCCCGTGCGCTGGCGGTGTTCGGCATGTACGTCGTCCACATCGGTCCGGCCCTGTCGGAGACGTCCGGTGTCGGCACCTGGGTCCGCTACCTGGCCGACGGTCACTCGTCGGTCCTGTTCGCCACCCTCGCCGGGTTCTCGTTGATGCTGATCGCCGGCCGCCGGGAGCCGAAGACCGGCCTGGCGGGCCGGCAGGCGAAGGCCCGGATCGCGATCCGCGCCGTGGTCCTGCTGGCCCTGGGGACGGTGCTGGCGATGGAGTACGGGGGCGTGATCATCCTCGGCTTCTACGGCGTCTACTTCCTCCTCGCCCTGCCCCTGCTGCGGCTGTCCGCCAGGACACTGGCGGTCGTCGCCGCAGGGCTCGCGCTCGTCACGCCGCAGTTGGCGTACGTCCTGAACTCGCTGCTCGGCGAGTCCGTCCAGCAGAGCATCAACGCCTACGACCCGCTCAAGAAGCTCAGCGAGGTGGGTGTGCTCGACCTGCTGCTCACGGGCTTCTACCCGGCGATCACGTGGATGTCGTTCGTGGTCGCCGGCATGGCGCTGGCCCGCCTCGACCTGTCGGCCGTCTCCGTCCAGCGGCGCCTGGCCGCGCTCGGTGCCGCCCTCACCGTCGGCGCGTACGGGCTGTCCCTGCTGCTGGCGGGCAAGGATGCGCTGCGGAGCATGGCGGAGGACGGGAAGTCCTCCGCCGGGTACGAGGAGGCGTCCTCCTTCGGCAGCGGGTCCTTCCCGACTCCGCGGTCGGCCTCGGAGCTGCTGTCCGCCGGGCCGCACAGCGGCACCACGTTCGACATCATCGGCAGTGTGGGCGTCGCCGTCCTCGTGGTCGTGGGCGCGACGGTCCTGATGGACCGCCTGCCGCGCCTTGGCCGCCTGGCGAAGCCGGTCGTCGCCGTGGGCACCATGTCCCTGACGGCCTACGTCGGCCACTTCCTCGTGCAGTCCGCGGTGGGCGTACCGGCCGGCGAAAGCAGCCAGGTGTCCTGGCTGCCCGTGCTCGCGCTCATCCTCGGAGCGATCGTGTTCGCCGCCGTCTGGTCCCGCTTCTTCCGCCGCGGCCCGCTGGAGGCGTTGCTCAACGCCGCCACCAGGCCGGCGAAGTACATCCGCTGATGCCGGGCCGGGGCGGGCGGCCTTGGTGACCCGCCCCGGCTCCAAGGACCCCCGCGGGACGCCACCCACTGCGCTGACGCAAGCGCCACCGGTTTCGGCGCGCGGCGCACGGGTCCCTCAGGCGGCGGTCTCGCGCCCGGTCAGTTCTCGGCGCATAACCAGGAGTTGGAGCGCCGCGTGTGGGGAGCTCGGCCCCGGGCGCGAGCTCGGGGTACGTCATGGTGCCCTCCCGGGTCGTGAACGTGGGTCGTGGGGCGGTCCGGCGGTCGGCCGGTCACGCCCGTTCCGGACCGGCATCGGCCCGTGCGTGCGCTGTGGTGGGCGGTGGGCCCGCGCAGTCAGTGGCGGGGGACGAAGAGCGAGGTGCCAGCAGCCGGGCCATGGCCATGGAACCGCCGCCGTGGAGCAGGACGCTGCCGAGCACGGCGAGCGTCATGGCATCCAGGGCGGTGTCGGCGTAGGAACCGAGGGGCAGAGCGTTGAACGCGAGCAGGCCGAACACGATCGAGGTGGTGCCCCGCGGTCCGAGCACGCCGACCATGAGCCGTTCGCGCCAGCTGAACCGGGAGCCGAGGAATGCCAGGGCGATCGGCAGGATCCGCAGGACGGTGAGCGCGGCCGCGGACAGCAGGAGAACGGGCCGGTCGATGCCCTCACCCAGTGCGAGCACCACCGCGTTGCCGAAGAAGAACCACATGACCATGGTCATCATCGAGTTGGTGTCCTCGATGAGCTGGAAGTCCGAGGCGGCGGGAGCCTGAGCGCCGTGCCGACGGACCGGTGCCTGCCGTACGTACCGGAAGGCGATCCCGCAGACGAACGCGGCCACGAAACCGTTCCCGTCCACGGCCACGGTCGCGGTGTAGGTGAGGAGCGGTGCGATCAGGACCAGGGTCCGCCTCGACCGGTCGGTGGTCCAGTGGGCACGGTCGGCCAGGTTCATCAGCCACGCGATCAACGCGCCCAGCAGGGCGCCGACGACGAGCGCTTTCACCGCGAACGGCACCACTGTGGCCAACGCCTCCATGGGCGTACGCGCCTGGGACTTCGACCCGGCGAGGATCACCGCGAAGAGGAAGAGGGGCGAGACGATCCCGTCGTTGTAGCCGCTCTCCACGTTGAGCACGCTGCGCACCTTCTCCGGGATGCGCCGATCGCGTACGAGGACTTCAGCGGGGGCGAAGTCGGTCGGCACGATGATGCACGCGATCAACAGCAGCACCGCCAGCGGCAGCCCCGGCAGCAGCCAGGCCCCCGACACGACCGTCAGGACCAGGCTCAGCGGCAGTGCCACGAGCAGTGCCCGGGCGGCCGAGCCGGGATCACGGCCGAACAGCCGCCCGCCCGGCAGCTCCGTGGCATCGACGAACAGCAGGACGGCGAGGATCACCTCCACCACACGCAGAGCGATCTCCGAGTTGAGCGCGGCAGCGATCTGGCTGTGCGTGAACACGCCCGTGACGACACCCGCGAACACCAGGACCAGGGGCGCCCGCACGTGCCAGCCCTCCAGCCGCCCGGCGACGAGCGACCACCCGGCCACCACCGCAGTGATCACGATCAGCACAAACGTCATCTGGAAACCCGCTTCAGGAACCTCAGAACTGGGAACGGCCGAACCCCTTTCCACCTGAGGCCGGTGGAAAGGGGCGGGGGTGCGCGATCACCGGGAACGTCGCTCGCGGCTACGCCGGCGCTGCCCTCAGCCTCATGCGTCGCGTGGTGCACCGGTATCCGGCGGATGTCCGGCGCCACCCCGTCACCCGGCCGGGCTGCCCCCGCCGGACGGCGGGGGCGGCCAGTGGGGCTCACCCGGCGGAGCTCACCCGGCGGGGCGCCCCGCCGGAAGCAGGAGCTGGGTCGCGGCGAGCTGTGCGTACAGCTCGTCCCGCTCGACCAGCTGCTCGTGGGTGCCGATCGCGCGGACCCTGCCGGCGTCCATGACGACGATGCGGTCCGCGTCCGTGACCGTGGACAGGCGGTGCGCCACCACCAGGACGGTGGTCTCCCGTGCCGCCTCGGCGAGGGCGTCCCTCAGTGCCAGCTCGTTGACGGCGTCGAGCTGCGAGGTCGCCTCGTCCAGGAGCAGCAGCCGAGGTGTGCGCAGCAGGGCGCGGGCGATCGCGACGCGCTGGCGTTCGCCGCCGGACAGCTTCGAGCCGCGGTGTCCGACCAGGGTGTCCAGGCCGTGCGGGAGACGCTCGACGAGGGTGTCGAGGCGGGTCCGGGCGAGGACGGCGCGGATGTCGTCGTCCGTCGCGCCGGGCGCGGTGAGGACCAGGTTCTCCCGCAGCGTGCCGGCCAGGACCGGAGCGTCCTGTTCGACGTAGCCGATGACGGACCGCAGCTCGGACAGCGGCCACTGCCGTATGTCCCGTCCGTCGAGCAGGATGCGCCCGCCGGTCGTCTCGTAGAACCGCTCGATGAGCGAGAAGACCGTCGACTTGCCCGCACCCGAGGGCCCGACGAAGGCCGTCGTCCCGGCACCCGGTACGTCGAAGTCGACCTGCTGGTGGATGTACGGCAGCCCGGGCGCGTAGCGGAACGACACGTCCTCGAAGCGGACCTGGGCCGGGCCCCGCACGGCTCCCGCAGTCCGGGGCCGCACCGGCTGCCGCGTGGCCGGCGGCTCCGCCGCCAGGCGGTCCACCTCCTCGATCCGGGAGACGGCCGCCGCGCCCTCCTGGTATGCGGTGGCGGCGTCGACCAGCTTGTACACCGGCTCCATCAGGTAGAAGAGGTACAGCAGGAAGGCGATGAGCGTGGAGACGGGGATGTCCCCGGACGCCACCCGTGCCCCGCCGGCCGCGAGCACCGCGAGGAACGCCAGCTGGACGGCGAGGTTGTCCGCCGTTCCCAGCAGGGCCTCCCACTTCGCGCCGCGCACGCCGTGGTGCCACGCCCGCTCGGCCGACGCCGTGACGCGGGCGGTCTCCCGTTCCTCCGCGCCGGCCGCCTTCACCGTGCGGAACGCGCCGAAGACACGCTCCAGGCCGGTGGACATCTCCCCGACAGCCTCCTGCGCGCGCTCGGCGGCCTGTCCGATCTTCGGCATGGCCAGGGCGGCACCCGCGGCGACGACCGCGACCACGAGGAGTGCGACGCCGAGCAGGACGACGTCCAGGAAGGCCATCACCACGACCGCCGCGATCAGCGTCAGCGTCCCGGTCGCGGCGTTGACCACCGCGCGGGTGCTGACGGCCCGCAGCAGCGTGGTGTCGGAGGTCACCCGTGACATCAGATCACCCGGCTGCATCCGGTCCACCGCCGCGAGCCGCAGCCTCAGCAGCCGGCCGACGAGGCTGCGGCGAGCGGCCAGGACCACCGACTCCGCCGTCCGCTCCAGCACGTAGGCGCCGAACGCCTCTGCCACCGTGCTCAGCAGCACCAGCACGGTCAGGGCAAGCAGGACGGTGGCGATCGTGCCGCCGGACGAGAGCCGGTCGACCAGCGCCTTCGTGGCCAGGGGCTGGAGCAGCCCGCCAGCGGCCCCCGCCAGCGCCGACAGCAGACCGAGGACGACGGCCCCCCGGTGCGGGCGGACGTACCCGTACAGCGCCTTGAGCGTGTCACGCACGCGCAGCGACTCGGCACCCGTCGTCTCCGGGGCGGATGCGGTGTTCACAAGATCCCTTTCCTCCGTGGTCGGCCGCGCGCGCGTCTCGGCGGCGGCGGGCACCGGCCCGCACGGGCCGTGGCGCTCGGCTCACCGGGCCCGCTCGACGGCCGTCGAGGCGACGGTGCGCATCCCGGCATCGCGGCATCGCGGCATCGCGGCATCGCGGCATCCCAACGTCCCGGCATCCCGACATCCCGGCATCGCGGCATCCCGACATCCCGGAGGAGCGGAGGAGCGTGCTCCGGGGCGCCCGCTGTGTCATGCCACCAGCGTGGGGAGCCAGGCCGTCCGTCGACCATCCGGCGATCGTCGGGTGCACCCCCGCCGAGTGGCTGGAACCCCTGCCCGCACTGTGCCCGCCGGCCTGAGAGGTCCGCCGTAGTGGAGCGCGGCCCGGTCCGGCCCGCACGCGGGCACCTGCGGAGCACGGCGGCGCGGCGGGGAAGAGGGTCCCTGACGCGACGCTACCGTGATGAGGGTGGCAGGAATCAGTGCTGACCGACGGTGGTCCGAGTCCATGCCGGCGGCCTACGAGCAGTACCTCGTGCCGGTGGTCTTCCGGCCCTTCGCCGAGGACCTGGCTGCCAGGGCGGCGGCGCTGCGCCCTCGGCGCATCCTCGAACTGGCCGCGGGGACGGGAGTCTTGACGTCTGCCCTGCTCACGGCGGCGCCGTCGGCCACGGTGACGGCCACCGACCTGAACGAGGCCATGGTCGCCTTCGGATCGGCCCGGTCCCCGGGCGCGCTCTGGCGGCAGGCCGACGCGCAGCGGCTGCCGTTCCCGGACGACGGCTTCGACCTGGTGGTCTGCCAGTTCGGCGTGATGTTCTTTCCCGACCGCGTCGGGGCCTTCACGGAGGTCCGCCGGGTGCTCGCTCCGGGCGGCCGGTTCCTGTTCAACACCTGGGGCCCGCTGGCGGCGCACGCCTTCGAAGTCGCGCTGCAGGCCGGGCTGGAGCGGGCCTTTCCGGTCGACCCGCCGCAGTTCTTCCGGATGGTTCCGCACGGCTACGCCGACCCCGCTGTCGTGGCCGCTGATCTGGCGGCCGCCGGGTTCACCGTGGAGGACGAGCAGGAGCTGACGCTCCAGGGCCGTGCCGCGTCGACCGCCGACCTTGCCGTCGGGTACCTCACCGGAACACCGGTGCGCGCGGCCGTCGAGGAGCGCGGCGACGGACCGGCCGTCCGCGCCGCCGTCACCGAGGAGATGCAGGCCCGGCTGGGCCCGGGGCCGGTCACCGCTCCGATGACGGCGTACGTCTTCCGCGCCGCGGCCTGAATCGCAGCCCGCGCCCTGGGGCAGGGGCGGCGCCGGCCCGGGGAGGGGCGTGGTGGTCCTCGGAGGTCCCTCACCTCCCGCCGAGCAGCGCCTCCCGGGCCGCGTCGCGGGCGGACAGGCGGGCGCCCTCCAGGACCGCGTCGCCGCCGAGGGTGGTGGCCCTGACCTCCGTGGGAACCGGGGTGAGGGCCGACAGGCGGGTGGCGACGCGGGCGGCCAGGGCGGGGCCGCCCGCGAGGCCGAGTTCGCCGCCCAGGACCACACAGCCCGGGTCGAGCACCGCCGCCACGGCTGCCGCGCCCAGGGTGAGCCGTTCGGCCAAGGCCTCCAGGAAGGCTTCGCCGGCAGCGCCGGCCACCGCCTCCTCCACCGGCCCCGCGAACCCGTGCTCCGCCGCCAGTGACGCCACCGCCTCGCGCCCGGCGAGGGCGTGGAAGCCGCCGCCGCAGTCGGTGGCGGAGGGCAGACCGGCGGTGCCGGGTACGGGCAGGAAGCCGATCTCGCCCGCGCCACCGGACGCGCCCCGGCGCAGTCGGCCGTCCAGGACCACGGTGGCGCTGACGCCCGCACCCAGCCAGAGCAGCACGAAGGAGTCGAGGTCGCGGGCGACGCCGCAGCGCTGCTCGGCGACGGCGGCGAGGTTGGTCTCGTTCTCGACCAGGATCCGGGCGGGCAACTCCCGCTGGAGCGCGGCCACCAGTTCCCGGTGCCAGGCCGGCAGGCCGCTGGTGTCGCGCAGTTCGCCGGTCGCCGGGGACACCAGGCCGGGCGCGCCGACCGCCACGGTGTGCAGCTCGGCCGCACCCACCTCGCGGGCCGCCCGGCGCAGTTCGACCACGGCCGCCTCGGGCGCGTCCACCGGAAGCGGGGTCCGGGTGAGGGGCTGGCCGACCAGGTCGGTGACGACCGCGGTCGCGCTGTCGGTGCGTACGTCGAGGGCGGCGAGGAAGGCGCGGCGGGCGACGATGCCGTACAGGCGGGCGTTGGGTCCGCGCCGCTGTACGCCGGTCTCGCCCACCACCTTGATCATCCCGGCCGCCGCGAGCCGGTCGACCAGGTCCGCGACCGACGGACGCGAGAGGCCGGTGAGCGCCTTGAGCTGGGCGGCTGTCAGCGGGCCCTGGTCCTGCAGGAGCCGCAGCGCCAGCCGGTCGTTGATCGCCCGGGCGGTGCTCGGCGAGGCCGGGGAAAAGGCGGGAACCGTTGGGGTCACGGGGTCATCCTAGGCGGCCGGACGGACGGACGATCGAACATCCTCTGCCTATCAGGAAAGCTGCCCGGGTCGCCCCGGGAGAAGGGGCGCTCGACGAGCACCCGGCCCCTTCTCCCGGGGGTCAGCTGATCGGCTTCTCCCAGACGGAGACGTGCTGGGCGCTGTCCTCGGTGAAGGGCAGGCGCGTCCAGCCGTCCCAGCGGTCGCGCAGCCGCAGGCCGGCGAGCTGGGCCATCAGGTCCAGCTCCGAGGGCCAGACGTAGCGGAAGGGGATCGTCCTGGCTTCGCCGTGGCCGTCTTCCGCGATCTCGATGTAGTGGCAGGTCGCGTCCTGGGTGACGGTGTCGTAGACGGTGTAGGCCCACTCGCGCGGACCGGTGCGGAACGGGACGATGTTCTGCCCGGCCGGGATCTTGCGGAGCTCCGGGACCAGCACCTCGACGACGAAACAGCCCCCGGGCGCCAGGTGCTCGGCGGCGTTGCGGAAGCAGGCGACCTGGGCCTCCTGGCTCGCCAGGTTCATGATGGTGTTGAAGACGAGGTAGACCAGGGAGAAGGGCCCCTCGGCCGTCGTGTCCACCCTGGTCGCGGCGAAATCGCCGATCGACACGCCGATCTGCTCACCGCCCGGCTTGGCGCGCATGCGGTCCACCATCGCCCGGGACATGTCGATGCCGTGAACCGGGACGCCCCGCCGGGCCAGCGGCAGCGCGATGCGCCCCGTCCCGATCCCCAGCTCCAGGGCCCTGCCGTCCCCCGCGAGTTCCGCGAGGAGATCCGCGGTCTGCTCGATGACCTCCTTCTGGAACTGGGGTCCCTGGGCATCGTCGTACCGCTCTGCCACCCGCTTCGAGAAGTGGCCGTCCGCATCGGTCATCAGGCGACCGTATCGCCTCCGCGGCGGAGGAACCAGACCCTCATGGCTGCCCGTTCGGTTGGTGTCGAGGGCGTTGGCCAGGGCCAGGGCGATGGCTGGTTTTCGACGATTGGCCGAACTCGGATGGGGATTGTCTCCGCATTCGAGAACCTTCCCCTTGATTGCTGACACCTCCTGTGTCAGCACCTAACATCCTTCACACCCCTGGCAGTTGGGGAGTATCAGCCGTCATCCGAGCAAGGGAGAGGCGTGACCGACCACAGCGACCCCCTCACCGTCGAGACCCGCGAGACCTTCCCCGCGGAGCTGCTCGACGTCACCTGTCGCCCCCGTTCCGTCAGCCTCTCGCCGCGCCGCCTCGCCTCCATGGACGGGGACGGCCGGTGGCGGACCCGCTGGGCCGTGGCCCTGACCGGCGGGCGGGTCATCGGCGCCCTCGGTGCCCACCGTCCGTCCTCCGCCCGCTTCTCCGGAGGGTTCTACGACCTGAACGAACTCGGCGAGCAGCTGGAGCGGCCCGTCCCGGAGGACTCGCGGCGCTGGGCCGTCGTCGGCGGCTGCCGCGACCTGGCCGCCGGTGCGGTGACCGACGCCCGCCTGGACGACAAGGAGACCGCGCGCGTGCAGGCGGCCCTCGCCGCCCAGGTCTTCGGCGAGGCCGACGAGGCGGGGGACCTGCCGGTCGCCCTGCACGTCCGCCGCGAGGAGGCCGAGGCGTTCGCCGCCGGTATCGGGCCGCGCGCCCTCGTCCGTACCCTCGGCGAGACCGCCGACCTGTACCTCACCGGCGACGACCCGGAGCAGCACATCGCCGCGCTGAGCCCCTCGCAGCGGGAGCGCTGCCGCAAGGACCGGCGCCGCTTCGAGGCCCTCGGCTACCCGGCGGCCCGGGTGCCTGCCGCCTCCGTGCTGGAAGAGGCCGCCCCGCTGGTCTTCGCCGTCAAGGCGAAGTACGGCGTCGTCGACCACCCCCGCCTCAGCCTCTTCCGGCTCCGGGAATGGGTCCGCGCCTTCGGCGAGGGCGCCTGCCACGCCAGTGTCGTCCGCGACGACACGGGCCGCCTCGTCGCGGTCTCCTTCTTCGCCGTCCAGGGCGAGGTCCTGGGGGGGTACGAGATCGGGCTCGCCGACGACGTGCCCGGCCGCGAGTTCGCCTACCTCCAGGCGATGATCCACGGCCCCGTCCGGTACGCCTTCGAGCTCGGCTGCCGCAGCATCGACCTCGGGCTCGCCTCCGCCACGGTCAAGCGGCGGCGAGGCGCGGTCATCAGCGAGACCTGCCTCGTGACGATCGCGGAGGCGGCCGGCCGGTAGACGCATGTGCGCGGACGCGGGCGCGGGCGCGGGCGCGACCTCGACTTTCGTCGTCGGACCGCGTGACCGAGGAGGGACGCGAAGGGCGTACGGAGGATGTCTCGTCACACTGTCCGGGATCGCCGAAGGCGCGGGCGGCCGGTGTGTCCCGGCTGCGCCGCGCCTTCCCTCTCCGCGTGGTTCAGACCCGGGCTACGAGGCCCTCCACGTCGAGCGCCGCCTCCCTCAGGCCCAGCAGGTCGAACGCCTGCTCCGACAGGTCCGCGACGATGGCCGGCGGCAGCGCCGTCCAGTCGTAGTGCGTCGGGATCGCGGGGTGCGTGTAGGCCGCGTGGATGCTCCGGCGGTCGGCGCCGCTGGCGTTCGGGCGACCGCTGTGGATGAGGTGCGAGTTGTGCATGATGACGGCACCGCGAGGCGCCTCGACTATGACCTCGTCCGGGTGGGCGTCCATCGGGTCGCCCATCCGGGCCAGTGCGGCGGTGTCGTCCAGGTGGGAACCCGGGATGACGCGCGTCGCGCCGTTCTCGGCGGTGAATTCGTCGAGGCACCAGATTGCGTTGCACTTGTCGAAGGGCCGCCCGCGACGGCGGTCCAGGACGTGCAGCGGCTGGCCCGCCGCACCCGCGGCGGGCGAGCGGCCGTTGATCAGGTTCAGCAGGAGCCGCGGTCCGACCATCTGGCTCGCGGCGTCGAGGAGCAGCGGGTGCAGGAGGCCGTCCTGCACCTTGGCCGAGTAGTACAGGGCGTTGTCGACGAAACGGACGCCCTCCTCGGAATCGCTGATCTCGTGGAGGCGGAACTTCTCCCACGCCGTGTCCATCTCGTCGCCCAGCTCGTCGCACTCCTGCGGAGTGAACACGTCGAGGAGGACCACATATCCCTCGGTGTCCAGCTGCTCACATTCCCCGGGCGTCAGGGCAGTACGGTTCAACACGTTCTTCCTCCCTCGCGATGACTGTGCTCGAAACTCAGACCTGGGTGTGGGAGACGATGCGTGCGAGGGTGGTACGACCCATGTTGTACATCGCCGGGTTGGTGTCGATGTAGTACCAGATCGCGCCCATGCACTGCTCGAACGCCCACGCCTTGCTGCGCTCCCATTCGAGGTCGTCACAGCCCAGCTCCTCGCGGAACACCGCGCGAGACGGGTCGTCGAGCAGGTGCCACGCGGCGATGACGTCGAGGGCGGGGTCGGCCGGGGCGAAGTCGCCGCTGTCGAGGACGCCGGCCAGCCGGCCGCCCTCGACCAGGACGTTGTTCGGGGTCAGGTCGCCGTGGGTCATCACGTCGCCCGGCTTGTCGGGGAGCGCGCGGAAGTGGCTCCAGAGCCGGCGGAGCAGGGGCACGTCGAGCAGGCCCTCGCTCTTCTCGAAGCAGAGCTCGACCCATTCGTCGTGGTCGGGCAGGTGGCCGCCCCGCTTGTCGCCCTGGAAGGTGCGGCCCTCGGTGTCGGCGGTCCGCAGCGCCTTGATCAGACCCGCGAGGTCGCGGGCGAAGTCCGGGGATCCGCCGAAGCCCGCGGTGGCGACTTCGCCGGGGACCCAGGTCTGGACCGACCACGGCAGGGGGTAGCCGCTGCCCGGCTCGCCGAGGGCGACCGGGCGCGGAGCCGCGACCGGACAGTGCTCGGCGAACCGCTGCGAGGCCCGGGCCTCGCGCTGGAGGGTCTCCCGGCAGTCCTCGGGGTCCACCGCCTGGAGCGGGAAGCGGGCCGCCAGCTCGTCGCCGATGCGGAAGATTCCGTTCACCGTGCCGCTCGACGTCAGGCGCCGGACCTCCAGCGCCTTCCATTGGGGGAACTGGGTGGCGATGAGCTCACGGACGGCCTCGTCCTCGATGATGATCTCGTCGTCGTGCATGGTCATGCTTCGTGTGTCCGATCCTTGGTCAGTGGTACCGGCCCGCGTGTGGCCCTTGCGTCCGCTGTCGATGAGGGGGGCGGGCTTCAGCGAGCCCATGCCAGGTGTTCGGCATTGGCCGCGATGAGCTTGTCCGTGAGCTCTTCCGCCGCCTGGTGCTGGCCGATCAGCGGGTGGGCGAGGAGTGCGGCGTAGACGCGCTCGCGGCCGCCGCGTATCGCCGCGTCCAGGGCGAGTTCCTCGTACGCGCCGACCGAGGCGATCAGGCCGGACATGCTCGGCTCGACCGGGGCGACCGGCCGGGGGCGGGCGCCGTTCGTGTCCACGTCGCAGGTCACCTCGATGACGGCGTCGTCGGAGAGGAACGGCAGGGTGCCGTTGTTGCGTACGTTGACGGCGTGCGGGCCCGCCGCGCTCGGGTTCAGCAGCGAGGACAGCAGCCCGACCGCCGCCTCCGAGTAGTAGGCGCCGCCCCGCTCCTCCAGAAGCTTGGGCTTCTTGCTGAGCGTCGGGTCGGCGTACATCCGGAGCAGTTCCGACTCGATCGCGGCGACCTGCTCGCCCCGGGTGGGGCGGCCGGTGTCCTCGCGGACGACCTCGTCGTGGCAGTAGAAGTAGCGCAGGTAGTACGAGGGCAGGGACCGGGTGGAGAGCAGTGTCCGGGGCGGCAGTCCGACCTCGGCGGCCAGCTCCTCGGGCCGGGTCCGCAGGAGCTCGGGCAGGCGGTCGACCCCGTCGACGTACACGGCCCGCTCCCACGTCAGGTGGTTGAGCCCGACGTGTCCGAGCAGGACCGACGACGGCTCGACGTCGAGCATCCCGGCGATCCAGCGCTCCAACCCGATCGCCACGTTGCACAGGCCCACCGCGCGGTGGCCGGCGTCCAGCAGGGCGCGGGTGACGATGCCGACGGGGTTGGTGAAGTCGACGATCCAGGCGCCGGGCGCGGCGAGGCGCGCCGCGCGCTCGGCGATGTCCAGGACGACGGGGACCGTGCGCATGGCCTTGGCGAGACCGCCGAAGCCGGTGGTCTCCTGACCGACGCAGCCGCAGCTCATCGGGAGGGTCTCGTCGCTGATCCGGGCCTGCTGTCCGCCGACGCGGAGCTGGAGGATGACCACGGCGGCGTCGCTGAGGCCGGCGTCGAGGTCGCTGGTCCAGGTGACGCGGCCCGAGGCTCCGTAGTCACCGAAGATCCTGCTGGAGAGCCCGCCGATCACTTCGAGGCGATCGGCGACCGGGTCGACCAGGCACAGATCCGCCTGCGGGAAAAGGCGGGCGAATCCGTCGACGAGTTCCGGTGTGTACGTGGAACCGCCGCCCACCACTGCGATCTTCATTGCCGACTCCTGCAATCGTCACCTCGCGGATCGTCGCCTCGTGGCACGAAACCGATTCAAACAAAATCAAGAAACGTCTTTGCCTGTCAAGGCAATTGGACGCCACCTGACCGCAATGCGGAATATTCACTTCAACTTCAGCCGCATAGGAAGCCGGGCCGGCCCGTTGACGGCTATCGACGCCAGTGGAGTGACGGGTCCGGTCTGCTCGAAAGAGGCCACGGATGTCACCAACTCGTCGAGGAAAATTCGGCTTTGGTGACGCGCCATCGTCTGGCCGATGCAGACGTGCGGGCCGAATCCGAGAGCGAGATGACGGTTGGGTCTACGGCGCAGGTCGAACTCCTCCGGCCGGTCGAACTCCTTCTCGTCGCGATTCGCGGAACGCACCCAGAGAACGACCCTTTCGCCCTTCCGGATCCGCTGGCCGTCCCTTTCCATGTCGCTCGTGGCCGTTCTCATGCTGTGCGTCGCGCTGCTGCCCCAGCGGAGGATCTCCTCCACGGCGCCCGCCTGGATCTCGGGGTGTTCGCGGAGGTCGTGCCACTGCTCGGGGTGGTCGAGGAGCGCCGCCATTCCCGCGGCGATGGACAGGCCCGCGTTCTCCGAGGCGCCGAGGAGGTTCTCGCAGTTGAGGAGGACTTCCGTCTCGGTGAGGAGCTCCTCGTCGACCTCGCCGTCCAGGAGCAGGCTGATCGCGTCGTCGGCCGGCTCCTCGTCCCGCTGCTCCATCAGGTCGATGACGTACCTGGTCAGCGGCACGTGGCTGGTCATCGGCTTGGCCGCGGCGAAGGCCTCCTCGATCCACCGCACGACCGTGTCGAGGTCCGCGTCCGGCACGCCGAGCAGGCGGGCGATCAGCAGGCTCGACAGCCGTCCGGCGACGTCGTGGGCGAAGTCGAACTCCCCGCTGTCCGCCGCTCGCGCCAGCACCTCGCGCACGTCCTGGCGCAGGCGGTCCGCAAGAGCGCGGGCGCTGCGCTCGTTGAAGTGCGGGGCCAGCATGGACCGCAGGCCGTTGTGGCGTGGCGGGTCGGTCAGCGCGAGGGTCAGTCCGGTGCCGGGGTCCTCGCCGTTCGCCGACGGGCGAAGCAGGACGCCCCCTTGGGAGCTGAAGCTCTCGGGGTCGGCGTAGACGGAGCGGACGTCGTCATAGCGCGTCACGGACCAGAAGGCCGGGTACCCGTCGGGTTCGTGACGGACCCACGGGTGGGAGGCCCGCATCTCCCGCCAGATCCCGTCCGCGCGTCCGTCGGCGTGGGCCCGGGGGTCGAGCAGCGCGTCGGCCGCCTCGTACGAAGCATGCGTCACGGCGTCTCAGCCTTCCGTCTTGCGAATGTGGTCGAGGAAGCCGCTCAGCAGGGCGCGGGCGACCGGGGCCGGCACCGCCGTGACATGGTAGGTGACTTCGACGAGCAGGCCTCCGTCCTCGGTCGGCCAGATCTCGCAGTGCAGTTCCATGGGCACGTCGAGGTACGGCAGGCGCAGGCGGGAGACCGTGAGTCCGTTGAGCCGCAGGTCGGCCGCCCGGTTGTCCTGGAGTGCGAACATCATCTGGAAGATCGGTGTACGCCCCCGGGAGACCGGTCCGACGAGTTCGGCCAGCCGGTCCGAGGGCGCTTCCTGGCAGGCGAGCGCGGACTCGATCCGCCGTGCGGTGAAGTCGACGGCCTCGGCGAACGAGACGTCGTGTCCGTCGCAGAGGGAGGGGCCGTTCAACCGGATGGGAACGACCGTGAGTTGGCAGCCCAGGGCCCGTTCGTCGGCCACCGAGGCGCGGTCCGCGACGGGGACGCCGACCGCGGTGTCGGTGACCGTGAGGGTCTCGGCGAGCGTCCATCCCCATGCCGTCAGGAGCACGGTGAAGGGCGTGGTGGCCCGCTCGCGGGCCACCCGGGACACGGTGGCGTACTCCTCGGGAGTCAGCCGTTCGCTGATGGCCTCGATGCCGGACCCGGTGGTGGCGGGCGGGACTTCGGACCAGGTGATCTCGGGGACGCCGCGCAGGGTGTCGGCCTGTGCCCGCAGTTGCCTCTCGACGTCGGTCCGGTCCGCCTTCGTGCGGCGCAGCTGGGCGAGCTGGGTGAGTCCGGGCGGCGGCGGGGCTTCCACCTCGCCGTTGTAGGCCCGGCTGAGGTCGTCCGCGAGGACGGCTTCGGACCAGCCGTCGAAGGCCACGTGGTGGAAGCTGCAGCCGAAGACGCTGACGTCGCCGGAGAGTACCGGCACGATGGCGGTGCGCCAGACGACGCCTTCCTCGGGGTCGAAGGGCAGGGCGAGTTCCTCCGTGAGGGCCTCGACGGCGGCTTCGAAGGAGTTCGCGGGGCGCAGGACGTGCAGGGGCGGCGCGTCGATGTCGGTGTCCGCCATGTGCGGTCGCGGTTCGAGCGTGTACTCGGCCCGCAGCGGCTCGTGGCGTTCGTGTACGGCGACGACCGCGCGGTCCAGGGCTTCGAGGTCGACCTGCCCGGTGAGGGTCCAGGCGACGAGGCAGTGGTTGGTGAGTCCGTCGGGCTGGACGACGTCGCGCAGGAGGAAGGCGCTCTGCACCTGGCTCAGTTCGAGGTCGGTGACCGGCTGCGGTTCGTGCTTCTCCTCGTCCCGCGCGGCTTCCCGCGCCTCGCGGAGCCAGGCCGTGAGGCCGGACACGCTCGGGTCGCGGTAGAACTGGGAGAGCGGGATCATCCGGCCGGTGCGCTGTCCCAGCCTGGCGCAGAGCCGGCCGGCGTCGAGCGAGGATCCGCCCAGGCCGAAGAAGGACAGGTCGTCGGGGACGTCGGTGCGGCCCAGCACCTGGGTGAACGCTTCGGCGACGACGTCCCTGAGCGCGTCGCCCGACGGCTCCACCGCCGTCGCGACGGTGTCCGCCGGCTCCGGCGTACCGGTGGGGTCCGGCTCGGGCTCGTCCGCGAGCCATTCGAGCAGGCGCGCCTCACTGACCTTGCCCCGATCGTTGAGGGGGAGCTCGTCGATCACCAGCAGGCGGGAGGGGCACTGGTACGAGGGCAGCTGCTCCTCGATCAGGCCGAGCAGCCCGGTGAGGCGGTCGCCTCTTTCCCGGGGCACGCAGAAGGCCACGAGTTCGTACGCGTCGTCGAGCGCCGTCCGGCGTGCCACGACGCGGCAGTCGACGACGGCGGGCGACATGTTGAGGACGGCCTGTTCGACATCGGCCGGCTCGACCCGGTTGCCGCGCACCTTCACCTGCCGGTCGGCGCGCCCCCGGAACTCCAGGAGTCCGTCCGGCGAGCGCCAGACACCGAGGTCGCCCGTGCGGTAGACGCGGGTGGGCCGGCCGTCGAGGACGTACGTGGCGAAGCGTTCCGCCGTGAGTTCCGGGTCGCCGAGATAGCCGATGGCCAGTCCGTCACCCGTGATGCAGATTTCGCCCTCTTCGTCGTCCCCGCATTCCCGGTCGCCGTCGAGTACGTAGATGCGTGTCGCGGGTACGCACAGGCCGAGGGGAATCCCTCCGGGGCGGAGATGGTCCATGGGCATGACCCGGTGGGCGCTCGCAAAAATGGTGCTCTCCACCGGTCCATACCCATTGGTGAGCTCAATTGCCGGATGCGCTTCGAGGAACCTGCGTACGTGGTCGACGGAGAGCCGCTCGCCGCCGACCATCACCTGCGACAGTCCGGCGAGGGCACTGAGGTCCTCGTCGACGATCATATTGAAAACACTACTGGTCAGCCAGACCGTGTTCACCCCGTCTTCGGAGATGACCCGGCGCAGCAAGTCGGGGGTGAGGAACGGCTCTTCGATGATGACGCTGGTTCCGCCCCGCAGAAGGCTGCCCCAGAGTTCCAGGGCGAAGGCGTCCCAGGGCGTCGCCGCCGCCAGGGTCATGACCGTCCGGTGGTCGAAGCGCGCGAACGTGTCGTCGACGAACAGCCGGGAAATGGCGCGGTGCGGGACGACAACACCCTTCGCCCGTCCGGTCGTTCCGGACGTGAAGAAGACACAGGACGCCTCGTCGGAGCCTACCGCGACCGGACGGAAGTCGGTGGACCTGCTTGTTCCACCGGGCGATTGACGACCGAGGTCCGTCAAGTCCTCCTCCGGTGGCGTCCACACGGGCAGCCCCAGGCCGTTCGCGGGATCGTCGTCGACGACCACCGTCGCTTCGAGGTCGCGGATGACCGAAAGAAGACGGGGCTGCGGCCATTGGGGGTCCAACAAGGCAAATGCCGCACCGGACTTGAGGACCGCCAGCAGAGCCGTCACGAGTCTCACGCTGCGCGGCAACAACACCGGAACGAGCGCTCCGGGTCCGATGCCGCGCGAAGCGAGTTCCGCTGCCCACCGAGTCGATGCCTCATCAAGCGCGGCATAAGTCACGTCGCGGCCATGTGCACGCAATGCGACACAGTGCGGCGATCTCGTCGCCACCCGCGCCACCATCTCGTGAAGTCCGCCACCCATGGCCAACTCTGCCGTATCGGTCGAGACTTGCGCCCCGTCATCCGGCGTCATTGATACGCCCCCCGCGGTATAGCAATGTCGGATTTGGTAGTAACTGCCTCTTAAATCAAGGCTGTTGATAGACCGATTTAAGTTACAGTAACACTCATGATGCGCGATACCTCCCTCGATGTTGCTGTGGTCGGCATGGCCGCTCGCTTGCCCGGCCCGAGCGACTTCCGGCAGTGGTGGGACGGGATTGTCAAGGGCCAGACGTTCCTGGCCTCGATACCCCGTGACGATCTACTGCGGCGCGGCGTTCCGGCTCACCACGTGGACGACCCCGATTACGTCCCGGTTCACGGCGTACTGGAGGGAGTGGACAGGTTCGACAACGACTTCTTCCGCATAAGCCCGCGCGAGGCGGAGCGGATGGATCCGCAGCACCGACTCGCGCTCGAAGTGGCGTGGCAGGCCCTGGAGGACGCCGGTGTGCGGCCGAACGGCGGCGCACTCCGGACAGGAGTGTTCGCCTCCAGCACCGGAAGCACGTACCTGCGGTGGATCCTAGCCCGACAGCAGCCCGATCCGGGTGCCATGGACGATCTGATCCACGGCACCGAACCGGACTTCCTCGCCAGCCGAATCTCCTACAAACTCGGTCTCACCGGACCGGCCATGGCCGTCCAGACGGCCTGTTCCTCGTCGCTCGTCGCGGTCCACCTCGCCGTCCAGTCGCTGATCAACGGCGACTGCGAGCAGGCCGTCGTGGTCGCCACGGGCATGAACTACCCGCAGGCCGGTTACATCCACCTGCCCGGCGGCGTCCAGTCCAGAACCGGCCGCTTGCGGCCGTTCGACAGCGAGGCCGACGGCGTCGTCGGCGGCTCCGGAGCCGCCTGTGTCGTCCTGCGCCTGCTCAGCGACGTCACCGAGGACGAGGTCGAGCCGCACGGTGTGATCCTCGGCACGGCGATCAACAACGACGGCTCTGGCAAGGCCGGTTACTACGCGCCCTCGCTCGAAGGCCAGGAGCGCGCGATCCGCGAGGCGATCCACACCGCGGACATCGACGCCTCCACCCTCGGCTACCTGCAGATGCACGGCACCGGCACCTCGGTCGGCGACCCCCTGGAGTGGAGCGCGGCCAGCTCGGCGCTGACGGCGGAAGGTGCCGTTCCCGGGCAGATCGCGGTCGGCGCGGTCAAGGCGAACATCGGGCACCTGGACGCATGCGCCGGTCTGGCCTCCCTGGTCACCACCCTGACAGTGCTCAAGACCGGTACGGTGCCTCCCATCGCCGGTTTCCGCGAGCTCAACCCCCTCATCGCCGACCCGACGTCGCCGCTCTTCGTCCCGGGCGAGGCGACGCCCTGGACCGCTGCGGAACCCCGCCGGGCCGGGATCAGCGCGTTCGGCATCGGCGGCACCAACGCGCACGTCATCGTGGAGGCCGCGCGCCGGTCGCCCGAGACCGCCGAGGCACCCCGGTCCGACGGCGCGGACGGTCCCCTCGTCCTGCCCGTGTCCGCCGCGAGTGCCGCCGCCCTGACCCGTTCCACCGAGGCACTCGCCGACTGGCTCGACGCCGAGAAGCCCGCGCTCGCCGAGGTGGCGCGGACCCTGGTGACGGGCCGCGCCGAGCTGAACCACCGGCGGGCCGTCGTCGCGTCCACCGTCCAGGAGGCCGCGAGCCTGCTGCGCCGACGGCCGGACCAGGCCCCGCAGCCGACGACGACCCCGCCGCTGATCTTCGCCTTCCCCGGCCAGGGGGCGCAGCACCCCGGCATGGCGAAGGCCTACCAGCAGGTGCTTCCCGGGTTCTCCGCCGCGCTCGACCGGGTGCTCCAGGCCCTGCCCGCCCCCCTGCGCGACCGCGTGGGCCGGGCCCTCGACGACAGCGAGTTCCCGGCGGACCAGCTCGACCGGACCGACCTCGCCCAGCCCGCCATCTTCTGCCTGCAGGTCGCGGCCGTGTCCGCGCTGCGCGAGCTCGGCGTGAAGCCGTCCGCCGTCCTCGGGCACAGCCTCGGCGAACTGGCCGCAGCCACGGCGGCCGGGGTGCTCGACGTCGGCGCGGCCGTCGCCTTCGTGGTCGAGCGCGGCAAGGCGATGCAGGCCTGCCCGCCGGGCAGGATGCTGGCGCTCGCCTGCTGCGAGAGCCAGGCTCGGGAGCTCATCGCGGGCACGGGGCTGGAGATCGCGGCCGTGAACGGCCCCGAGGCGTGTGTCGTCGCAGGAACGGAGGAGGAGATCCGGCTGCTCTCCGAGCGCGTCGACGCCGGGACGCTCCAGCGCGTCCTGCGGACGACCCGGGGCTTCCACAGCCGCCTCGTCGACCCGGCGCGGGAGGCGCTGCGGGACGCCGTGTCCGGGCTCAGGACCCTGCCCGCGACATGTGTCTTCGCCTCCGGGCTCCGCGCGGGCGTGTCCGAGGTCGGCGAGGTCCCGGACCCGGTCACGTGGGTCGACGCGGCCCGGTCCGAGGTGCGCTTCGGGGACGCCCTCGCTGCACTGGCGGTACGTTTCCCGGGTGCGGTCGCCGTCGAGATCGGCCCCGGGCGGCCGCTGGCCTCCCTCCTGGAGGCGGCGGACCTGCGGACGGCCGTGCTCGGCTCGCCCGAGCCGGAGACGTCCGAGCTCGCCCTGCGGACCGGGCTCGCGGACCTGTGGGCCGGCGGATACCCCGTCGCGCTCGCCGACCTCACTCCCCCGGCCCGCGCCGTCCACCTGCCCGCCTATCCGTTCGCCGGGCCCCGGCACGTGCCGCAGGTGGCCGCCGACGCCCCCGTCACCACGACGGCGGGTGCCTCCCCGGGCACCCCCGCGACCGGTGCGGCCGAGGCCGGGCAGCCGGCCGAGCCGGTGATGACGGATCCCGCCACCCTCGTCCGGACCAGTTGGCGTGAACTCTTCGGTCACGAGAACCTGACCGACTCGACCGACTTCTTCGACGCCGGAGGCGATTCCCTCCTGATCACCCGGTTGGTCAGAAAGCTCAACCAGGCCCTCGGCATCCGGATCCCCGTCCGTGATCTGCTGCGCGCGCGGACGCTCGGCGGACACGTCACCGTCGTCGCCGAAGCGCTGCAGAAGCAGAACTGATGCGCTAACCTCCCTACATTTCCGAGGAGTTCCGAACCGCCGTGGCCCGCGCCCCATCGCGCGGGCCACGGCGGCCCCGGGCATGCGCGCGCACTTTCATGAAAACGCGTCAAACGGTCTTCTTCGTTCCGCTTCAACTGGCCTTTCGCCAGGTCGAATTGAACCGTTACAGTTCGCTCACCCCTATGGTTGAATGCCCCCATGACCGATCAAGATCAAACTGAGCCACGAGTCCAGTTCGGTCGGGGAGAGCTTCTCCGTCAGCCGCAGTTCCGGATCCTGTTGCTCGCCCGAAGCATCTCGTTCTTCGGTGATTCACTCGCCCCGATCGCCATACCCTTCGCGGTGCTCGCCGCCGGAGGCAACGCGGTCGACGTCGGCATCGTCCTCGGCGCGGGCACCGTGACCAACCTGATCCTCCTCCTGACGGCCGGAGTCATCGCCGACCGCATGCCCCGGCGTCTCCTGCTCATCCTGAGCGACGCGCTCCAGGGCGTCGTCATGGCGGCGATGTGCGTCGTCCTGCTGACGGACAACTACTCGCTCTGGCTGCTGGTCGTCCTGCAAGTGCTCTTCGGCGCCGGAATGGCGCTCAACATGCCCGCGTTCACGGGTATCCTGCCGCAGGTCGTCGACCCGTCCCACGTCCAGGCGGCGAACGGACTGCTGTCCGTCACCCAGTCCGCGGCCCAGATCGGCGGCCCGGCCTTCGCCGGCATCCTCGTGGCCGCCGGGAGCCCCGGCATCGCGCTCGGGGTCGACGCCGCCACCTTCTTCGTCTCGGCGCTCCTGCTGCTCGGACTGCGCGTCTCCACCGAACGCGCGGCCGAGCCGATGCGCTTCCTGCGCGACCTGAAGGAGGGCTGGCAGGAGATGACCCGCCGCCGCTGGTACTGGGTCAGCCTGCTGGCCCACTCCGGCTGCAACTTCTCGATCGGTGTCTTCTCGGTCCTCGGCCCCGTCATCGTCAGCGGGAACGGCGGCGCGACGGGCTGGGGCCTGATCAGCACCGGGGGCGCGATCGGCAGCCTCATCGGCGGCGTGGTCGTCATGCGGCTGTGGCTGCGCCGCCCGATCGTCTACGGCAACCTGGCCGTGGTCCTCTACGCGCCGAGCCTGCTGCTGCTCGTCCAGCCCTCGCCGGTCTGGGCCATCATGATCGGCGCCGGAGTCGCGGCCTTCGCCATCTCGATCCTCAACGGCGCCTGGAACTCCGCGGTCCAACAGCTGATCCCGGAGGCGATCCTCTCCCGGCTCTCCTCCTACGACTGGCTCATCTCCTTCGCGACCCTCCCCCTCGGCTACACGCTCGCCGGTCCCCTGTCGGAGGCGTTCGGCCAGTCCAACGTCCTGGTCGGAAGTGCGCTCCTGCTGGCCCTGCCCTGCGCGCTCACCGTCCTCGACCCGACCATCCGCGGGGTCCGCGCCGACCGCAACGGGCAGATCATCAAGGGCGAGCCCGTCGCCGAGCCCGTCAAGGCAGTTTGAGGAAGGCCGCTCATGACACCCTTCGCGGTATTCGATCTCGACGACACACTGGTGGACTACGCGGGCTCCATCGACGCCGCCTTCGTCGCCCTCGCCGAGGAGCGCGGACTCGGGCCGGAGGGACTGGAGTTCCTTCGTGCCGAGCAGGAGAAGCCCGGCACCCCGGAGGAGTCCTGGAAGGCCATAGCCGACCGCTTCGGCTTCCCGGAGTCGCCCGAGGAGCTCACCCGCGCCTTCGCCGACCGCCTGCCGGCGCTCTGCCGCCCGTTCGAGGGGGCCGTCGAGGGCCTGCGCGCGCTGCGCGCGGCGGGCTGGCGCACCGCGCTGCTGACGAACGGCTCGGAGCCGGCGCAGCGCATCAAGATGAGCACCGGCTTCGAGGGCCTCTTCGACGCGCACTGCTTCACCGACGAGGAGACCGCCCGCAAGCCCGACCCCAGCGTGTTCCGCCTCGTCGCCGAGCGCGCCGGGGCCGAGCTGGAGGGGGCGTGGATGGTCGGCGACTCGCTGAGCGCCGACATCGCCGGAGGTACCGCCGTCGGCATGCGCACCCTGTGGGTCTCGGGGGGCCGCGCCCCGCGCCCCGGAGGTCCGACGCCGGACATCACCGTGCCGGTGATCGCGGAGGCCTTTCCCCTTCTCCTGCGCCTCGACGCGCATTCCCTGAGCAACTGACCTCTCAACCGACCGACGACCGATGGAGTTCGACAGCCGTGTCATTGCTGGACAGTGAGTTCACCGAAGCGGAAACCCGTGTAGGGCCGATCGTGGTCCGACGACTGGCCGGATTCATCGGTGCCGAGCTGGAGGGCGTGGACGCCTCCGCGCCGCTTTCCGAAGAGACCGTGGCGACCGTGCGCTCGGCACTGCTCGCCCACAAGGTGATCTTCATGCGGGGCCAGAGCCTCGATTACGAGAGCCTCAGCGCCTTCGCCGGTCGATTCGGCCCGCTCACCCCCGGCCACCCCATTTACCAGGCGCCTGCCGACCAGCCGCACGTGCGCGTGATGGACTCCCGGGGTGACGGCACCCGGGCCAACTACTGGCACACCGACCTCACCTTCATCGAGGCGCCGCCGGCGTTCGCGTTCCTGCACAACCTCGTCTGCCCGCCCGTCGGCGGCGACACGATCTGGGCCAACACGGCCGCCGCCTACGCGGCGCTGCCGCCGGAGCTCAAGGCGCTGGCGAACGACATGCGCGTGGTGCACTCCAACAACTCGGACTACACCGAGGCCACGTACGCGCACAACCCGAGGGCCCGCGCCGAGTACATCAGCCACATCATCGAGGCGAACCACCCGGCCGTGCGGGTCCACCCCGAGACGGGCGAGCCGAGCCTGCTGCTCGGCGGTTTCGCGCGGTCCGTCGCCGGTCACCGCCCGCGTGCGGGCCGCGACGTCATCGGCGTCCTGGAGGACTACGCCACCCAGCCGGAGTTCACCGTCCGCTGGAAGTGGCAGGCCGGCGACGTGGCCATCTGGGACAACCAGGCGACCATGCACTACGCCGTCCTGGACTACGGCACGCAGCACCGCAGCGGCATCCGGGTGACGGTGCAGGGCGAGGCTCCCCTCGGGCTCGACGGCCGGAAGGGGTTCGCGCTCTCCTCGCCCCTCGACCCGGACGCCGCTGCCTGATGCCGCCTGGAGGTCAGCCCGCCGAGGGACGCCAGACGACCTCCAGGGCGAGGAGGCCGTCGACCCCGAGCAGGGGCCGCGGAACGGCCACCTCGTCCATGCACGCCACCAGCGACAGCTGCGAGGCGTGACACAGCACGGCACGACGCTTGGCCTCCCACAGCTTCCCGGTGACCGGAACGCCGCGCGGGAGGTCGAGCCCGTGCCCGTACCGCTGCCCGAGCTCCGTCACCTCGGACGGCCACGCCTGCGGCGAGGTGAGGTACGCGCCTGCCTCGTCGGCGTAACCGGGCAGGGCAGCGGTGTACGGCAGGTCGGCGTAGAAGTACGGGCGGATGCCGCCGTCCGTCCCGAGCGCGGCTATCGCCTGGTCACGGACGCGGGCGTGGTCCGGCTGGTTGATCCCCGCGGGCAGGTAGAGGTCGGCCGTCGCGGCGACCTGGCGGACCAGCTCGTCCAGGCCGACGAGCGGCTCGGTCTTCTCCCTGTAGGGGCCGTCCGGGTTCGCCAGGAGGATCTGGTCGGCGCCGAGCGCCTCACAGGCGAGGGCGTCCTCCTGCACCCGTGTGTCGTAGGCGTCCTCGGCCGTCGGGAATCCGCAGTCGTAGTCCCACTCCGACACCTCCACCCCGGCCGGCGGCCGACCACCGTGCACCGTCACGACGGCGACCGGTCCGGGGGCGGCCTGAAGAACACCGCCCAGCGACAGGGCGGCATCGTCGAAATGCGGCGACACCACGACCGTTCGATAGCGGCTGAGATCCATGCTCGGGGCACTCATCATTTACTCCGGATTCGGTCATCGGCTTCGGACAGCTGATTCTGCTCACCGCTTCACACACAACAGCGCCTAGGCGAGAGAGAATTGATGAAACTCAGCGTATGCATACCCTATAAGGCCCGACTGGACAATCTCCGAATCGCGCTCGAGGCTCTGGCACACCAGACGATGGACTCCTCCGAGTTCGAGGTCGTCATCGGTGCAATGGAATACACCACCGATCTGACGGAACTGTGCGCCGAGTTCGACGGCCGTCTGGACATCGTCACGGTGAACTCGTCGCGGGAGTTCCATATTCCGCTTGCGCGCAACCTCGCCATGCGCAGCGCGACCGGAGAGGTCGTCGTCCAGATGGACGCCGACACCCTGCTCCCGCCGCCGGCGCTGCGCGAGCTGTACGACCGGCACTTCGCCTTCGGGCAGCAGATCTGCGTGATCGGGCAGGTCGTCGGCTACGCGAACAACGAGGACGGCCAGGTCGAGACCGTCGAACTGCGGTCGTACGGCGACCATCTCGCCGCCCTCGAAGAGCTCGCCTCGGCGCCCGGCTGGCCGGCCGACCCGCGCTTCCAGGTCCCCCACAACATCCCGTGGGCCTTCGCCTGGACCGGTCTCATCGCCGTCCCGAGGGCGGCCGTCGTCGCCCGGGACCTGTACTTCGACGAGACCTTCCGCGGCTGGGGCGTGGACGACCTGGAGTGGGGCTTCCGGGTCTGCGCCAGCGGTCTGCCCATCACCCTGTCCCCCCAGGTGTACGCGCTCCACCTGCCGCACACCCGGGACGCACTGGCCAACCAGCGGACGGAGGAGCGGAACTACGAACGCTTCCTCGCCAAGTGGCCCCGCCGCGACGTGGAGTTGTGCCGGTTCATCGGGGACACGCGCGCCAACTCGGCGTGGCCGCAGTACCTGGAAGCGCTGGCCGCCGCCGGTGGCGCCGCGACGCTCGGCGTGGCCGTGGGCACGGTCAAGGGCGAGCGGTCGGCCCGCTTCGGCGTCCCGCTCGACCGGGCCGGCAAGCCGCTGGACGACGGGTACACCACGGGCTTCGACGCCCCCGAGAACGTCACCGTCCTCCCCCTGACCGGCCTTTCGACGCCCTTCCGCACGGAGGAATTCGCGACCGTGTGGCTGGAGGAGTCCCTCCAGCGGCTGCCGGAGCCGTACCGGTCGGGTGTGGTCACGGAGGTGAAGCGGGTGACGCGCTCGGGGGCGTGAGGGCCAGGTCAGCGGCGTGCTGGCCCGATCAGCGGCGTGGCACCGCTCCCCGGGCGACGGCCCGCCGTACCGCCTGCTCCGGCTCGGGACCGGCACCCAGCCGGTCGAGTCCGAGCAGGACGGCGCCCGCCAGGGGGGCGGTGTCGGTCACGAGGACCGTCGAGGAGGGCGAGAACGCCGCGACGCCCTCCTCGATCGCCGACAGCAGGACGGGGTTGCGCGCGGCCAGCACGCTCCCGCCGAGGACCACCGTCGTCCCCCGCTCCGTGACGCCGAGTCGCTCCATGGCCACCCGGGTCATGGAGCAGATCTCCTCGGCCTGCCTGCGCACGATTTCCGTCGCCACCGGATCGCCCTTCGCGGCGACGTCGAGCAGCACGGGCGTGCAGTGGCGCACATCCAGGGAGGTGAGCCGGTCGTCGCGCAGCCGGAGGGCCACCTCCCGCATCGAGCCGAGGCCGAGATGGTCGAGCAGGGCCCGGACCAGCTCCGTCGGCTCGCCCCTTCCGTCCTCGGCGCGCATCGCGTGCCACAGGGCGGCCATGCCCAGGTCGTTGCCGCCGCCCCAGTCACCGGACCGGTCCCCGAACGCGAGGAACCGGGCCTGCCGTCCGTCCGCCCCGACACCGGCGCAGTTGATGCCGGTGCCGCAGACCACCGCGACCCCCTCGCCCGGCACGCCGGCTCGCAGCACCGCCAGGGTGTCGTTCCGCACCAGCACGTCGCCCGCCCAGGGCCTCGTCCGCAACAGGGCGGCGAACTCGTCCTCCTCCTCGGGGAGATCAAGATGCGCCATGCAGGCACTGACGACGGTACGCTCGTCGGTGCCGCCGACCCGGGCGACGAGGTCCTCCAGGCGATCGAGCCACACGGACCTCGGCTCGTCCTCCCGCATGCCGGCGCCACGGGCGGTCGCCAGAACGGTCCCCCGCGCGTCGACGAGAGCCACGTCCGTCTTCGTTCCCCCCGCGTCTATGCCGATTACCTTGCTGAATTCGGCGGGGTGCTGCAGCGGTTGGGGCACGGAACCGTCCTCGTGGGAGTCGCGGGAGATCGATGGCGGTTCCGGCGGACACGGGAAGAGGAAGAAGAGAGAATCCGGAACCACCCACACACTACTGAAGCCGGAAGCCCTTCGGCGAACAACTACCCTTGTGCTGAACACATGTGACTGCCAGTTCGCACCCATCGATGGAGCTTTATGCCCCCGATCAATCTTGGAATCCTGGCGCACGTCGACGCCGGGAAGACAAGTCTCACCGAACGTCTCCTGTTCGAGGCGGGAGTGGTCGACCACATCGGCAGCGTGGACGACGGCACCACCCGTACCGACTCCATGGATCTGGAACGCCGCCGGGGCATCACCATCCGGGCCGCGGTGACCTCGCTCCAGATCGGCGACGTGCCCGTCAACATCCTGGACACCCCGGGGCACCCGGACTTCATCGCCGAGGTGGAGCGGTCCCTGCACGTGCTGGACGCGGCGGTGCTCGTGCTGTCCTCCGTCGAGGGCGTGCAGCCGCAGACCGTCATCCTCTGGCGCGCGCTGCGCCGCATGAACGTGCCCACCGTGCTGTTCATCAACAAGATCGATCGTGGTGGCGCCGACGTGGACCGGGTCGTCGAGCAGATCCGCCGCCGCCTCTCCCCTGCCGCCCTGCCGCTGAGCCGGGCGATCGGCCAGGGCCGTGCGGACGCACGCGCCGAGGCGCTGCCCCTCGACGACGCGTCCTTGGTGGAGACGGTCGCCGACGTGGACGACACGGTGATGGAGGCGTGGCTGGAGGGCGAGGAGATCGCACCGGAGCAGATCCGCGCGGCGATGCGGCGCGCGGTCCCGGCCGGGGCCCTGTTCCCGGTGCTCTGCGGCTCGGCTTTCACCGGCGCAGGGATCGAGGACCTCCAGGATGCGATCACCTCGCTCCTGAAGCCCTCGGAGGAGCACGTGAGCGGGCTCGCGGAGGGGGCCGTGGCGGGGACGGCGGAAGGGGCCGAGGCGGATCCCGAGGAGGGGTACGCCGACGGGTCCACGGGCAGGCCCGGCACCGCCCGGTCGGCCACCGTCTTCTCCGTCGACCACGACGCGCGCGGCAGGCGGGTCTGGATGCGCCTGTGGGGCGGCGAACTCGCGATCCGCGACACGATCCCGGTGTCGGCGACCAAGGCCGAGCGCGTCACCGAGCTCTGCATCCCCGGGCCGGGCGGACTCGCCGTCGCCCGGCGGGCGTTCAGCGGCGACATCGTCGCGGTACGCGGCCTGTCGACCGCCCGCATCGGACACGTCATCGGCACCCCACCGCCGAGGCTCCCCCCGAAGTTCCCCCCGGCGACGATGGTCGCGGCGCTGGAGCCCGTGGACCCCACCCAGCGCGGCGCGCTGTTCACCGCCCTCAGCGTCCTGGGAGACGAGGACCCGCTCATCGAGCCGAGGCTCGACGAGCTCGACGGCAGCGCGCGCATCCGCATCCACGGGGAGGTGCAGAAGGAGGTCGTCGTCACCGTCCTGGAGGAGCGCTTCGGCGTCCGCACGGTCTTCCGCGACACCTCGGTGATCTGCATCGAGCGCGTCCTCGGCTCGGCGACCGCCCTCGAGGAGATGGACAAGGACGGCAACCCCTACCTCGCCACGCTCGGCCTGCGGCTGGAGGCCGGCGAGACCGGTAGCGGGATCACCTTCCACCCGGGCATCGAGCGGGGAAACCTGCCCGCGGCCTTCATCAGCGCCTGCGAGGAGGGCGTGCGGTGGGCCCTGGAACAGGGCCTGCACGGCTGGCCCGTCACGGACTGCAAGGTGACCATGACGGCCTCCGGCTACTGCCCGCGCCAGAGCCACGCGCACCAGAGCTTCAACAAGGCGATGTCCACGGTCGGCGCCGACTTCCGCAACCTGGCGCCCGTCGTCCTCATGGCCTGCCTGGAGAAGGCCAGGACGCAGGTCTGCCAGCCGATCGAGCGGTTCGAGCTGGAGACGCCCGAGCCGACGCTGCGGATGCTCATGAAGACGCTCGGGCGGCTCGGCGCGACCACGGAGTCCGTCACGGAGTCCCTCGGCTACACCCGCCTGGTCGGCTTCATCCCTTCGGCACGCATCGCGGAACTCGCCGCCGCCCTGCCCAACATCACCGGAGGCGAGGGCGTGCTGACCAGCCGCCCGGACCACTACTCCGCGTTCCAGGGGGACGAGGTGCCGACGCGGCAGCGCGCCGGGACCGACCCCCGCGAGCGAGCACTGTGGTTCCAGGCGATGCCGCGCTGATCCGGAGAAGGGAAGGAGAGGGGGCTCCCCGCCATGACGGCGGGGAGCCCCCTCGCGTCGCCCGGCCGCTCAGCCGGTCAGCTGCTCGCAGAGGTCCGCGAGCGTCGCGCACAGCCGGGTCAGGAACTCCTCGCTCGCGGCCACGTCGAACCGCGTGGGATCGAACTCGCACTCCAGACGGCACGTGTCGTCGTCGTACATCATGGCGACGACCTGGAACGTCCCCATGAACGACTCGTACTCGCCGGAGGTCTCCACGGGCGGCAGCCCGTGGGACGGCTGCTCCCACGGCATGTAGTTCACCAGCCACTGCGCCGGACGCCGGGTGAGCGTGTCGTCGCCCGGCCCGCCGAAGGCCTGAAGGAGGTAGTCCCACGGGGTCGTCTGGTGGGGCACCAGACTCATCCAGGTCTCCCGCGCGTGCCGCACGGCGGTCAGCGGTGCACTGAGGTCCGGCCCGCTCAGCCGCACCGGCATGTTGTCGGAGAAGCAGCCCAGCGTGTCCAGGTGCGCCATCGGGCGCCCGGTCATGTTGACCCGGAAGGTGACGTCCGGCTCGGCGCCCATCGCGACGGCCGTGGAGGCCACCGCGCCGAGGACGAGCACGAAGGGCGTCGTACGGAGCTTGGCTGCCGCCCGCTTCAGCCGGGACGCCGGGACCGGCGCCGGCCGCCGCAGGCTCCACACCCTGCCGCTCGGCTCCCCTTCCGGGGCGATGCAGAAGGGCACCTTGAGGGCCTGGTCGGGCGTGGTGTCCTTCAGCCGGGCGGCCCAGAACTCGTGGGACGGCCCGATCCCCTCGGCGGGGTCCGGGAAGGTCTCGCGCTGCCAGCGCACCCAGTCGTGGTGCGAGCCGGACGGCACCTCGGCGCCGGGCATCGGCGCGAGCAGGAGATCGGTGACCGCCTGCTGGCTCAGGCCGTCGGTGATCAGGTGGTCCATGCCGACCACCAGATACCTGGCCGGGCCGTCCGAGCCGTCCGGGAGGGTGACCAGCGTGGCGTTCCACAGCGGTGCGCCGGAGCCGTCGAAGGGCGTGCGCTCGTTCTGGCGGACGAAGGCGTTCAGCTCGTCGGGCGAGGCCAGGTCGGCCGACGCCAGCGGCAGTTCGATCTCGTCCGCGTAGAAGAGCCGTCCCTCGTCGAGCGACAGCTCGACGATCCGCATGGCGTCCTGCCGTGCCGTGATCAGCTCAAGGCGGCGGCGGATCTCCTCGTCGGTCAGGTCCTCGCCCAGCGGCAGGGCCGTGACGAGGTTCAGCGGCCGTTCGCCGCCGCGCAGGACGGCCCGGCGCAGCCGGCCCTCCTGCTGCCAGGACAGCGGCCCCTCACGGCCGGAGGCCGTCGCCCCGCGCGAAAGCGCCGGGCGACGGCCTGCGTCGTTGCTCACTTCGTTCGTCTCCGCGCCTACTCGCCCGCGAGCCGACCGCGCTCGTACAGGCTGGTCGCGTCGGCCTCGGTCAGGACGCCGGAGTAGATGCGGACCGGGCCGACCGAGCCGGGCCACTGGTCGACGTACTCGTCACGGAACCAGGCGTGTCCGAGCTGGACGCTCAGGTCGCCGTTCCACTTCGGCCAGCCCTCCGGGAGCTTCTCCTCGCCGCGGTCGGCATGGGTCGGCACGTAGATGCGCGCGGCGCCGGCCTCGAGGTCGTACACGCCGACGACGAAGACCCACTGGTCGACCTCTGCGGACGCGAGCTCCTTGGAGGAGTGCGCGTGGATCCAGTCGACGGGGCCGTCGTCCGAGCCGTCGATCGGGGAGACGGTGAAGTTCCAGTGCATGTGGAAGTCGCCGGTGCCCTCACCGCCGTACTCGATGTTCCGCACGCCGAGGTAGAAGGGGCTGTGGTACGAGCCGTTCTGCGCGACGGCGGTCCAGGCGTACCAGTCCTTCGGGAAGGCCGGCTCGGCGCCGGTGAGGGCGCTGTCCAGGCGGAGCCAGGCGGCCACGCTGAAGCTCTGGTCGGTGGCCACGGCGCCGCTCTCGCTGGCGAAGCTCAGCGAGTCGCTGAAGGAGAGGGCACCGGCGGTGCCCTCCGGGCCGCTCACCCAGTTCGCCTCGCCGGCCGTCGTGAGGGTCAGGCCGTTGCCGGAGGAGTCGGTGACGCTGCTGCCCGACCCGTCGGTCATCTCCCAGAAGCCCTTGAGGACGGGGCGGTTGTTGTTCTCGGCGTCAGTCATCGCACTCACATTTCTGTCGTTCAACTCGTTCAACTCGTTCAACTCGTCACGTGATTCGTGTCGTTCATGTGGTCCGTACGGTCCGCGGCCGCGAACAGCCGCCGCAGCCAGTCGGCCCGTGCACGCCGGGCCGTGTGGGAGACCGTCGCGTCGGGCACCCACTCGTCGAAGCTGTGGAACGCCCCTCCCCAGACGTGCAGTTCGGCGTCGACGCCCTCGGCGCTGAGGCGTGCGGCGTACGAGATGGTCTCGTCGCGCAGTGCCTCGAAGGCACCGACCTCCACGTACGCGGGCGGCAGCCCGGCCAGGGACGCGGCGCGGGCCGGGGCCGCGTAGGGCGAGACGTCGGGTCCGCCCCTGCGGTCGCCGAGGAGGGCGGTCCAGCCCGTGACGCTCGACGTCGAGTCCCAGATGCCGTGTCCGTCCATCTGGCGGGAGGAGCGGGAGTCGACGCGGTCGTCGGTCATGGGGCAGAGCAGGAGCTGTCCCATGACCGACACCTCACCGGTGTCCCGTGCCTTCAGCGCGACGCCGGCGGCCAGGGCGCCTCCGGCGCTGGCGCCGGTGACGAAGACGCGCTCCGGGTCGAGCCCGAACCGGTCCGCGTTCTCGATCGTCCAGACCAGACCCGCGTAGCAGTCGTCGACGGGGGTCGGGTCGGGGTGCTCGGGGGCGAGCCGGTAGTCGATGCTCACCACCGCGATGCCCAGTTCCTGAGCCTGGTCGAGATCGCGGCTGAGCTCGGCGCTCCGGTTGTGCCCGGCGAACATCCCGCCGCCGTGGATGGCGTACGCGACGGGCACCGGCCCGGTCGCGCCCGTCGGTCGCGCGATCAGCACCGAGACCGCCCCCGAGGGGTCGCGGTCGAGGAGCTTCTCCGTCGTGAGCGTGAAGGCGCCGTCCCGGGTGATCTCCGCGTCGGTCAGCCGCGCCTCGGCGACGCGCTTGCGGTCGGCCAGGATGCGGTCGGGCGTGATGGACGACGGGCGTCGGCTCAGGATGTCCCGCAACGGCCCGGCCAGTTCGTGGTCGACCGGCGGGACCCGGAGGGTCTCGGCGGCCGTCATGACGCCGACTCCGGCTGCGGATGGCGGACGTGCAGCGTGCGGAACAGGCAGCGGCGGTTGACGGAGGAGTCCTCGTAGGCCGTACGCCCGTGGGAGAGGCGGGTGTTGTCGAAGATGACGGCCTGGTTCTCCCGCAGCCTGACCGTGCGGTAGTACGGCGATCCCGGCCGGGCCGCCTCGGCGAGGGCCGCGAGGCCGCGCGCGAAGTCCTCGGGGGACACGTCGTCGACCGTCCGGAAGGAGTCGGTGTCGGTCAGGCAGTAGTGGCCGACGAGCCGGTCCTCGATCACCGCGTACACGGGGCCGGTCTTCGCCTCGTCGCTGCCGTTGATGTTGGCGCGTCGCACCAGCACCCGGGGGTGCGCCAGGGTGAGGGCCGCCGGGAGGTCGGTGCGCAGCAGCTCGGCGTAGGCGCCGACCGAGTCGAAGAAGGTGTTGACGCCGCCCTGCACCGCCGGCGTCTGGCAGGACATCAGCGTGGCCTTGATCAGGCCCATGGGCTGGAGCGTGCCGTCGACGTGCAGTTCCTGGCCGACGGAGCGGCCGAAGGACGGGTGGTTCGCCGCCTCGGTACCGGCGTTCACGCCGGCCGAGATGACGGAGACCGGCGGGGCGACGCGGTTGCCCAGGGTGTAGAGCTTCGGGACGAAGGGCTCGCCGAGGCCGAGCGCCTTGCAGGCCAGCAGGTGGGTCTCCTCGGTGACCCGCTCGTCGGTGAATTCGACGATCGCGAAGCCGTGGGCGTCGTACCGGCGGGCCAGTTCCTTGCCCGCGGCGCCGGAGAGTTCCGAGGCGCCCCGGGCGGTCAGCGGCCGGTCCGGGAGGTCGGCGAAGGCCGGGGTGACATGCGCGGCGGCACGCGTCAGCTCGGCGGTGAACGCCTCGGTGCCGTACGCGGCCCCGGAACCGTACGAGATCTCGGTGCCGTGTGGGGTGTCGGTGTCGTGCGTGGTCTGGGTGTCGTGCGTGGTCTCGGTGTCGTGCATGGTCAAGGCATCCCTCGGCTCGTTCACGGAGCGTCCGCCACGTCGTTCGACCGGATGCGGTCCCGCACCGCGAGGGGTGGTGTGCATTGCTGATCACGGATCACGAAGGCCTGGGTGACCTCATCGACGGCCGGGCGCACGTCGCCGCCGTTGTGGTGGATCTCCGCCAGGACGGTGCCTGCCGTCACGTGGTCGCCGATGCGGTGGTTCACGAGGATGCCCGCCCCGTGGTCGAGGGGGGCGTCGGCGGAGATCCGGCCCGCGCCGACGCGCAGCCCGGCCCCGCCGATGCGGCGCGCGGAGACCTCGTGGATCCAGCCGTCGCGGTCGGCACGGACCTCCGTGACGTCACGCGCGGCCGGGAGGAGTCCCGGGTCTTCCAGGCAGGCCCGGTCCGCGCCCTGGAGCTCCGCCCAGCGCAGGAACTGTTCGAGCGCGGCACCGGAGGAGATCGCCTCGGCGACCCGCTCGTCGGCGGCCTCGTCCGACAGCTCCGGAAGGGCGCTCTGGAGCATGACCCGGGAGAGCAGGGCGCAGGTCTCGGAGACTCCCCTGACGTGCTCGCCGCCGAGGACCGCGAGGGCTTCCTTGATCTCCAGGGCGTTGCCGACCGCCCGGCCCATGGGCTGGGTCATGTCGGTCAGCATGGCTTCGCACCGCAGGCCGAGGCGTCCGCCGAGACCGACCATGGTCCGGGCGAGTTCGGCCGCCGCGTCGTAGTCGGCGATGAGGGCGCCGTCGCCGTACTTCACGTCGAGGACGACGCGGTCGGCGCCGACCGCCAGCTTCTTGCTGATGATGCTGGCGGCGATCAGGGGGATGCTCTCCACCGTCGCGGTCACGTCGCGCAGGGAGTACGTGACGGCGTCGCCCGGGGCCAGGTCGTCGCTCTGTCCGGCGATCACCATGCCGGCCTGGGCGGCGACGCTTCGGAGCTCGTCGGCGTCCAGCGCGAGCCGGAGGCCGGGCACGGACTCCAGCTTGTCGACGGTCCCGCCGGCGTATCCGAGGCCGCGTCCGCTGAGCTTGACCACGGGCACGCCGCAGGCGGCGACGACGGGGACGACGATCAGGGTGGCCTTGTCGCCCACTCCGCCCGTGCTGTGCTTGTCGACCACCGGGCGGGCCGGGTTTCCGAGCTGGAGCCGCTTGCCGGTGTCGACGTACGCGAGGGCGAGGGCGGCCGTCTCGCTGAGGTCCATGCCCGTGCAGGCGACGGTCGCCAGCCAGGCCGACATCTGGTGGTCGGCGATCCGGCCGTCGACGAAGTCGTGCACCAGGCGCCGTACCGATTCCTCGGTCAGCGTCCGCCCCTCGCGCTTGGCGCTGATCGCCGCCTGGACGTGGAGCGAGGCTTCGGGATCGATGCCCGCGCTCATATGGACTGCTCCGTGGACTGCTCCGACGCGAGGGCGCGGGTCGCGGTGGTGATCCGCTCGGCGATCTCCTCGACCTCGGCACTCGTGAGGGTCAGCGGCGGGCAGACGAGGACGGAGGCGGCCTGCTGCCGCACCATGAGCCCGTGCTCCTGGCAGCTGACGACGAGGGCGGCCGCGGTGGCCATGTCGGCCGTCTCGACGACGCCGACGAGGCCGAGGCCGCGGGTGTCCACGACGCCGGGGAGGGTACGGAGCGGCTCGATCAGCTTGAGGAGTTCGCGGCCCCGCTCCTCGGCGTTCTCCACGAGGCGCTCGCGCTCCATGACGCCGAGGGTGGCGATCGCGACCGCGCAGGCGGTGGCGTGGCCGGCGGTGGTGTGGCCGTACCGCAGGCCGCCGATGATCTCGTCGTCGGCGAAGGCCGCGTAGATGTCCTGGCGTGCCGTCACCGCGGAGATGGGGGCGTAGCCGCCGCCCAGGCCCTTGCTCGACACGAGGATGTCCGGTGCGGCGCCCTCGTGCTGGAAGGCGAACATCTTCCCCGTGCGGCCGTAGCCGGTGAAGATCTCGTCGAAGATCAGCAGGGCGCCGGCGTCGTCGCACAGCGCGCGGAGCTCGGTGAGGAATCCCGGCGGCAGCACGATGCCTCCGCCGACGTTCAGGAACGGCTCGACGACCACCGCGAGGGGGGCGTCGCCGTCGGCGAGGGCCTCGGCGAAGGCGGCCGCGAGCACCTTGGCGGCCTCGGGGGTGCGCAGTTCCGCCGCGGGCAGCGGCAGCGTGACCCGGGTGACCTCGATCGGCTGCTGAAACGGGTGGCCGGTCGGCACGAGTCCGCTGAGCGTCCGGGTGAGGACCGTGGAGCCGTGGTAGCCCTGCGCGAAGGTGATGACGCGGTTGCGGGGGTCGCCGGTGATCCGCCGGTAGCAGGAGGCGATCATCAGGGCGGCCTCGATGCCCTCCGAGCCGCTGTTGAGCAGCAGGGTGCGCGAGAGGCTCTCGGGCAGGTACCCGGCGAGGACCTCGGCGAGACGGCCGGCGACCGGGTGGTTGGTCGCGGACATGTCGACGCCGTGGAGGGTGCGGAGCTGCTCGGTGGCGGCGGCGATGACGTCCTCGTTGCCGTAGCCCACCGTGGAGTTCAGGGAGGAGGCGTCGATGTACTCGCGTCCCGCGGCGTCCCAGACGCGCGAGCCCTCGCCCCGGACGATCATCAGCCGGTCGCGCTCGACCTCGTTGCGCGACCACGGGTGCCACACGTACTTCGAGTCGCGGACGCGCGCCGCGTCGTTCTCGGTGGCGTCGGTGTGTCCGATGGTCTGGCTCATGCGTCCTGTCCTTCGCCGTGACCGCCCAAGGTGGCCGCGATGATCTCGTGGGGGGGTGACTCGGAGAGGTAGAAGTGGTCGCCCGCGACGATGTGCTCGACGAAGCCCTCGGGGGCGATCTTCGCCCATGGACGGATGTCGGCGTCGTCGTCGGCATCGCCGACGACGCAGGTCACGGGGCAGCGCAGCAGTGGTTCTTCGCTCATGCGGTACGCGTGGAACAGCTTGCCGTCGCCCAGGGTGTAGGGAAGGACGAGGTCCTGGAAGTCGGGGTCCTTCGCGAGCTCAGGGTCGGTGCCGCCGAGTCGGACGAGCTGCTCGACCAGTTCCGCCGGGTCCTCCGACGGCGGCGGCAGCGGGCCGGGCAGCGGGCCGTTGCGCGAACCGGAGGCGAACAGGTGCGCCACGCGGATGCCGACCGCTTCCAGGGCCCGGGCCGTCTCGAGTGCGACGGCGGCGCCCATGCTGTGGCCGAAGAGGGCCAGCGGCTTGTCGGCCAGCGGGGCGATCGCGTCGGCGATCTCGCGGGCCATCTCGACCAGGTCCTCGGCGAGCGGGTCGTCGAAGCGGTGCGCCCTGCCGGGGTAGGCGACGGCGTGCACCTCGGCCTGCGGGAGCAGCGCGCCCCAGCCGGCGTAGAAGGACGCCGATCCGCCGGCGTGCGGCAGACAGATCAGTCGGACGGCGGCCTCCGGCCGGGGCGTCACGCACCGGAGCCAGTCCTGCGTGACGGTCATATGCGGTCTCCCTCCGACCGTACCCGGCGCCGCGCCTGCCGCCGGACGCGGTCACCACGGTCAGTCATTGCGGTGTCGCCCCCCTCCAGGAGGACCTTTGCCTGCGCGGTGGCCGTCGTGTGCCGGAAAAGGGACACGACGGTTGCGTGTCGTCCCGTATGGCGTTCGAGCGCGCCCTGCAACTTCATGAGGGTCAGCGAACTGCCGCCGAGATCGAAGAAATTGACGTCCGGAGGAACGGTCTCGACGCCGAGGACCTCCCGCCAGGCCGCGATGACCCGCTCGGTCAGGTCCTCGCAATTCTGCCGTTCCTCATTGGCCTTCTCGTTCTCCTTCGCCCCGGTTTCCCGGACGCTCCGTTCCAGGAGCGCCAGGTCGACCTTTCCGTTGGTCGTGACGGGGAAGTCCGCGTGAAGGTGAATGCGGTCGGGCCGGTACTCGGCGGGCGAGACCTCCGCGGCGGCCTTGC
Organism: Streptomyces antimicrobicus; assembly: GCF_020532625.1. Classification (GTDB taxonomy): domain Bacteria; phylum Actinomycetota; class Actinomycetes; order Streptomycetales; family Streptomycetaceae; genus Streptomyces; species Streptomyces antimicrobicus. The sequence goes on from NZ_JAJAUY010000005.1 coordinate 56,484, forward strand.
GCACGGCCGCCTCGTCGGCGCCCTCCTCCAGCCGCAGATGTGCGACGAGCGTGACGCGTTCGGCGTCGGTGAGGACCGCGGCGTCCGCGACGCCGTCGACGGCGCGCAGAACCAGTTCCACGGCTTCGAGCTGCAAACGCTGGCCGCGCAGTTTCACCTGGCGGTCGACGCGGCCGAGGAACTCCAGTTCGCCGCTCTCGTTCCGGCGCACCAGGTCGCCTGTGCGGTAAAGGCGTTCATTCGGTCCGCCCCACGGGTCCGCGAGGAAGGCGGCTTCGGTGGCGGCCGGGCGGTTGAGGTATCCGCGCGCCACTCCGGGACCGGCGACGCACAACTCTCCGGGCTCGCCTTCGGCAACCGGCTTCTGCTGCTTGTCGAGCACGTACAACCGGGTACCGGGGACGGCCTGTCCGATCGTCGAAGGGGCGGGCTCCGTGTACCGGCGGAAGGAGGCCCAGACCGTGGCCTCGCTCGGTCCGTATTCGTTCACCAACTCCGCGCCGGGAACGGCCTCGAAGTGCCGCTGAATCAGCGAATCGTCCAACGCTTCGCCGGCCACGGTGACCGACCGCAGGGATGCAAGATTCCCCTGCCCGGAGGCCGCGGAGTCGATGACCATGCGGTACATCGCGGGAATCATCAGCGTATGCGTGACATCGAATCGGCCGATGAGGGCAGCCAGTTCGGCCGGGTCGCGACGCTGCTGATCGGATGCGACGACCAGGCATCCACCGGAGGTCAGGGTGCCCCAGATGCCCGCCACCGACGAATCGAAGGCGAGGGGCGACACCAGAAGGAAACGGTCGATGCCCGGATACACCGATCGGCGGGCCGCCGTGGAGTAGGCGAGCTGGCCGTGGCCGACCAGGACGCCCTTGGGCTCACCGGTACTGCCGGAGGTATAGACGACGTATGCCGCACCCTCGGGATCGGGACTCTTCCATTCCGGCTGTCGCCGGTTCGCCACCGCCATGGATTCCGATACGACCGGCACCCCGGCATTCGCCGAATACGGCAGCGCCTCCCCCATATCGGACAAGACGGCCACGGCCCCGGAATCCTCGACGATCGCGCGGATGCGCGCCTCGGGCTGCGAGGCGTCGACCGGAACGTATGCCGCACCGGCGGCCATGACGGCGACCACCGACACAATCATCGACAGCGTCGGCGGTTGCACCACGACGACACGGTCGCCGGGTCCCACTCCTATGGCGGTCAGTTCTGCTGCGAGCGTTCCGGAGCGCTCAAGCAGCTCCTCATAAGTAAGTTGCCCCGATTCACCCACGACGGCGGAAGAAGCCGGATTCCGTACGGCTACCGCCCTCAAGGTGTCGAGAACCGAGTCTGCGCTGGCGCAGCCCTCGGGAAGCCTGCTGTCGGCCATGGTGGTCACACCCCCGTTACGATCCACACTGCCAATCCAGATCGTAGCGCGCAAGATCCAGAGGGCATAGCTACGATCTGCTCGATCTGAAACTGGTTGAACACACAGTTCTTGACGACGCGTCAGCAATCAGAAGAAGGATGCACGGCCGCCCGTGAGGGCACGAACGAACGCGCCTCAGCGTACTGTTCGAGGTCAAGGACTACCCTGAAGCCGCAGGTTCCGCCACCAGCGGCAGTCTCAACACCACGTGCTCATGCGATACTTCAAAGCCTCACGCAGGTCGGCTACCTTCTCACCGAGCGAACGCAGCGCGGTTTCCCGCCCAGTTGAGCGGACCGGAACCGTTGGCGGAATCGACCGGTCCAAGTCGGCGCCCAAGTTGCAGGTTTGACATGACTCCTGCCAAGGATCTGCCGTTCACCTACGTCCAACAACTATGTCTCAAATGCTACTTGGGGGAAGCATGGAGATCGGCAAGGTGCTGCCCTACGGATCGTGGCCGTCACCGGTCACCCCGAGGGGCGTCGCGGCCGCCTCGGCCTCGCTCGGCGACGGCGCCCAGTACGTCCTGGGCCGGCCGTGGTGGGCCGAGAGCCGCCCCGACGAGGGCGGCCGGGTGACGGTCTGCCGCCAGTCGCCCGACGGCAGCACCCAGGAACTGCTCGCCGCGCCGTGGGACGCCCGTTCCCGTGTCCACGAATACGGCGGCGGCGCGTGGACGGCGGTCGGCGAGACGCTGGTCTTCGTCCAGTACGACGACCAGCGGCTCTACCGCCTCACTCCGGGCGGATCGCCGGAACCGATCACGGCGGCCGTCGACCCGGCTCTCTCGGTGCGTTTCGGCGACCTGTCCGCGAGCCATGACGGATCTCACGTCATCTGCGTGCGGGAGACGCTCACGGCGCAGGACGTGGTCCGCGACATCGTGTCCGTACCGGTCGACGGCGACGTCGGTGACTCCCGAAAGGTCGAGCGCCTGGCCGGCGGCTCCCGGTTCGTCGCCTTCCCGCGTCAGTCGCCCGACGGCTCCCGGCTCGCGTGGATCTCCTGGGAACATCCGCAGATGCCCTGGGACGGGACGGAGTTGCGGATATCCGAGCGGGACGAGCACGGCGGGTACGGCGCTGCGCGCGTCGTCCTCGGCTCGACGACGGAGTCGGTTCTCCAGCCGGAATGGCTGGACGACGGATCGCTCGTCGTGATCAGCGACCGGTCCGGTTGGTGGAACCTCTACCGGCTCACCCTCGGATCCGACGGCCCCGAAGCCCTGCACCCCGGCGAGCACGAGGTCGGCGGCCCCCTCTGGAAGCTCCGCCCCCGCTGGTACGGCGTGCTTCCCGGCAACCGCCTCCTCGCCGTCCGCACCCGGGGCGTCGACACCCTCTGCCTCGTCGACCTCGCCACAGGCGCCGTCCGCGACCTCGACCTGCCCGGTCTGGAGACCGTGGCCCTGGTCGACGTCGAGGCCGAAGGCAGGCGCGCCCTGATCGTCGGCGGCGGCGCCCGCGAGCCCCGGGGACTGCGCCAGGTGGACCTGGAGACCGGCGCGGTCACCCCGGTGCGGCTGCTCACCGAGGGCTTCCCGTCCGCCGCGTACCTCTCCCCCGCCCGGCCGAGGACCTTCGTCGACGAGCAGGGCCGCGAGGTCCACGCCATCGTCTACGCGCCTCACCACCCGACGGTCCAGGGCCCGGCCGACGAGCAGCCCCCGTACGTCGTGATGGCGCACGGCGGTCCGACGGCCCGGTCCACGGTCCTGGGCACCGCGAGCATCGCGTTCTGGACCAGCCGGGGCGTCGGCGTGCTCGACGTGAACTACGGCGGCTCCACCGGATACGGCCGTGAGTACCGCGAGAGACTGCGGGACATGTGGGGTGTCGTCGACGTGGCCGACACCGCGCTCGCGGCCCGCCGTCTGGCCGAAGCCGGAGAGGCGGACGGAAGGCGCCTGGCTGTGCAGGGCCACAGCGCGGGCGGCTGGACCGTCCTCGCCTCCCTCGCCACGACCGACGTCTTCGCGGCGGGGATCTCCTCCTGCGGAGTCACCGACGCCCGGCTGATGGCCGAGCACACGCACGACTTCGAATCGCGCTACCTCGACGGCCTCATCGGCCCCCTCCCGGAGACCGACAAGCTGTACGAGGAGCGCTCGCCGCTCGCCCACGTGGCCGGCGTGACCGCGCCCGTCCTCCTGCTCCAGGGGCTCGACGACCCGATCGTGCCCACCCCGCTCGCCGAGGCCTTCCGGGCCGAGCTCGAACGCCACGGCGTGCCCCACCAGTACGTCGCGTTCGCGGGCGAGGGCCACGGGTTCCGCCGCGCCGACACGGTGGCCCGATGCCTCGAACTGTCGCTGGACTTCCTGGGGGACGCGCTCGGTTTCGTCCCCGCGCCCGCCGGAGGCCCCGCCTGATCACCGTACCGCCCGGGGCGAGCCACGAGCGCTCCGCTCCGGGACCGGACGGTAGTACGCCCGCCGCCCGGCCTTCCGCCGCGGCGGCACGACGAGAAGAGGAAAAGACCATGCCCGACCTCCGCGAAGAACTGACCGACGCCCCCTACACGCCCCCCACCGACCCGCTGGAGAAGCAGGTCGCGGAGATCATCGCCTCGGTGCTCGGCATCGACAAGGTGGGGCGCGAGGACAGCTTCTACGACCTCGGCGGCGGATCGATGCAGGCGATCCGGATCTGCGCGCGTACGGAGCAGGAGACCGGCCTGACCGTCGACCCCCTCACGCTCCTCGAGAACGACCGGCTGGTCGATTTCGTCGCGGAGCTGCGCGGCGCCAACTCTGCGGCCGCTACGGAGAGCTGACGCGATGTCGACGCGACTCCCCCTTCATCTGGCCGTCCGACGTATCGCCTCGGCGAACCCCGACGCCATCGCACTGGTCCACGACACCGAGCGCGTCTCGTACCGCACGCTCGCCGAGGCGGGCGACAACTACGCCCGTCTGCTGTCCTCTTGGGGCGTCCAGCAGGGTGACATCGTCGCGTTGATGCTCCCCCGGTCGGCCCAGCTGGTGGCCGTGCAGCTCGGCGTGCTCGCGTGCGGGGCCGCGTACACCGGAATCGATCCCCGGTGGCCGGTCTCGCGAGTCTCCTCGATCCTCGACCAGCTCGACGCCCCGGTCGTGGTGGGCCGCACGCCCGGCGACATCGAGGGCCGCCCCGTCCGGGTCATCGCCCCGGAGTCCGTCGTGTCCGCCGCCGCGGACCCGGCCCCGTACAACTCGCCCGAGGTGTCGCTCGACGACGCCGCGACGGTCTTCTTCACCTCCGGCACCACCGGCGTCTCGAAGGGCGTCGTCACGACGCACCGGGCGGTCACCCGGATGTTCGGGACGGCCGGCCTCGACGGCTTCGGGCCCGGTCACGTGACCCCGCAGGCGGCGCCGCTGCCGTGGGACATGTACGCCTTCGAGCTCTGGGGCCAGCTCTCCACCGGCGGCACCAGTGTGATCGTCGGCGAGGACCACCTCATGCCCCGCCGCCTGCGGGCGCTGATCGCGGACGAGGGGGTCGACACGCTGTGGCTGACGACCTCCCTGTTCAACCTCTTCGTCGACGAGGACGTCGAGTGCTTCGCGGGCCTGAAGCAGCTCTACGTCGGCGGGGAGAAGCAGTCGCCCGCGCACGTGGGCCGCTACCTCGAGCGCTTCGCCGACGTCCCGATCTGGAACGGGTACGGGCCGGCGGAGAACTGCATGCTGACGACGCTGCACCGGATGGGCCCGGCCGACCTGTCGGTGCCGGGCGGCATCCCGCTCGGGCGGATCGTGCCCGGCACGGACGTCGTCGTGGTCCGGGACGACGGCAGCCCCGCGCCCGCCAAGGAGACCGGCGAGATCCTCGTCACCGGTGACGGGCTGGCGCTCGGGTACGTCAACGACCCCGTCCTGACCGGGACGAAGTTCATCGAGATCGAGGTCGACGGCGGGACCCGGCGCGCGTACCGCACCGGCGACATGGGCCTGTTCGACTCGGAGGGAGTGCTGCACTACCGCGACCGCATCGACCGCCAGATCAAGCTGAACGGCAACCGGCTCGAACTCGGCGACATCGAGAGCGCAGCCCGGCGCGTCGAGGCCGTCCGCAATTGCGCGGCGGTGGCGGTCAGGGACGACAACGGCCAGGTCCAGCACATCGCGCTGTACTACAGCACCGACGCGGACCACGCCGGCCTCACCCCGCGCGAGCTGCGGAAGCAGCTGGCGACGATGCTGCCCGCGTACGCGATCCCGACCGCGATGGAGCGCCTCGACGCCCTGCCGATCAGCGCGAACGGCAAGGTCGACCTGCGGGCCCTGGGCGAGCGGGGCCGCCGGTGACCGACGAGGCCTATCCGCTGACGTTCGAGGAAGAGTCGATCTGGATCTCGGAGCAGCTCTTCCGGCAGCGCTCGCCGTATCTGGAGACCTGGGCCCAGCGGATCGAAGGACCGCTGGACCCGGAGGCGCTGCGGCGGGCTTGGGAAGCCTTCGTCCTGCGGCACGCGGCCCTGCGCACCCGCTTCCTCCTGGAGGACGGCGGCACGGTCCAGCGCTTCGCGCCGGAGCCGCCGAGCGAGATGGAACGGGAGCAGTGGCCGGGCGGTGAGCTCGAAGCGGTGCTGCGGGAGGCCGGGCGCCGTCCGCTGGACCTCACCCGCTCGCCGTACCGGGCCACGCTCTACGAGCGCTCCCCGCTGGACCACGTCCTGCTGGTCCAGGTGCACCACATCATCGTCGACGACGTGTCGCTGTCGGTCCTGAACGAGGAGCTCGGCGCGCTCTACACCGCACAGGTCACCGGAGAGGCGCCCGCGCTTCCTCCGCTCGCCATGGAGCCCGGCGCCTACGCGGTCGCCCAGCGAGCCGCCGGTGTCTCCCCGGCGGCATTGGACTTCTGGGCGGACTACCTCGCGGACGTGACGCCGCTGCCGCAGCTCCCGCCGTACCCCCGTCCGCTGCCGCCCCGGCGGGGACCCGGCACCGACATGGTGAGCGTGGTGCTGCCCGCGGAGACGCGCAAGGCGGTACGGGACACGGCCAGGGCGCTGCGGACGACGCCGCACGTGGTGTTCGCCGCGGCGATGGCCATGACGTTCTCGGCGACGGTGGAGGTCGAGGACGTCGTCCTCGGCACGCCGACCTCGCGCCGAGGCGCGGCCGAGCTCGACCGGATGTTCGGCTGTCTGACGGACCTCATGCCGCTCCGCGTGCACGTGCCTCGGACGATGTCCTTCGCCGAGGCCTGCGCCACGACGAAGAAGAACGTCCTCACCACGCTCCGGCACCGCCAGACGCCGTACGCGGCGATCAGCAGCAACCTCCGGTCCGCGCAGAGCCTGCGCTCCAGCGACAACCTCGCCCGGGTCGTCCTCGTCATCGACGACGACCCGGGCGAGCTCGTCCTCCCCGGGCTGCGGTGCGAGCGCGTGTACGTCGGTGCCGCCTGGCCCAAGTTCGACTGGTGCCAGTACGTCGTCGAGTCCGGCGACCAGTACCTCGTGCGGGCCGACTACGCGACCGGCTGCTTCACGCCGGAGGAGGCCGAGCGGATGATGGCCCAGTGGGCGACCGTGGTGGCGGCGGTGACCGCCGACACCACGGTGACTCCGGGACGGCTCGCAGAGCTCCTCGGCTCTCCCGCTACGACGCCATGACCCTCAGGGCATCGCCCAGCCGGGCGATGCCCTGACGCAGGTCCGCCTCCCGGGCGCTGAGGCTGATCCGCACGCACCGGCGGCCGTGCTCGACGGCCTCCGGCGACGTGGTCCCCGCGAAGAAGTACGAGCCGGGGACCACGAAGGTGTGCCGGTCCTTCATGAGGTCGTAGAGCCGCAGGTCGTCGAACCACGGCTCGTCGATGTGCAGCCACGAGAACATGCCGCGCGTGCCCTCGTGCAGGTACCAGCGCAGGTCCGCGGGAAGGTTCTCGCGGAACAGCTCGGAGGCGAGCTCCCAGCGCGCGGTGTAGAAGGGCTGGATGGTCCCGGAGACGATCTCTCCCAGCTCGTCGCCGCTCTTCAGGGCCTGCGCCACCGCGTACTGGGCGAGCCGGGGGGCGTGGAGGGCCGTGTTCCCGAGGAACGCGACCATGTCCTTGACGACCTCGGCCGGTCCGATCGCGATCCCGAGGCGCTCGCCGGGCAGCCCCGCCTTGGAGAAGCTGAAGCAGTTGAGCACGCCGTTGGCCGGGGGCGGCGTGTGGGTGACCGCGATGCCGGGGAACGGCTCTCCGTAGGCGTTGTCCACGATGGTCAGCGCGTCCTGCGCACCGGCGACCTTGACGATCGCGTCGAGTTCCGCCTGGGTCAGCGAACGGCCCGTGGGGTTGCTGGGGTTCGACGCGAGGAAGACGCCGGCACCCTGCGTCTGCTGCACCGCCGCCGTGTCCAGCACGTAGCGGAAGCGGTGGTCGCCGGAGTGGACGACCTCGCTGGGTATGCCCACCAGGCTGTTGTGCAGGCTCGACGCCTCGTAGCCGGTGTAGTCGGGCAGCGCGGGCAGGACCAGGGACCGTTCACCTGCCGTGGACCGGCCGGTGTAGAGCGCTCCGGCGATGAAGCAGAGCATCTGGCTGCCGGGGCCGACCATGACGTTGGAGGCGTCGATGTCCCAGCCGAGGCGCTGGTTGAAGTACTCCACGACCGCGTCGAGGAGCACCGGAAGCCCCCGGGACGGCCCGTAGCTGCAGCTGAGCCCCTCGAAGTCGTCGTCCAGCGCCTGCCGCACGTGCCGCTGCCAGAAGGCGGTCAGCTCGGGGAGGGGCGCGGGGTTGCCGATGCCGAGGTTCAGCCAGTGGTGGGGCGAACGGCTCGTCACCGCCGCGATGTCGTCCATGATGACGCGCAGCCCCGACATGGAACACATCTTGTCCCCGATGTACGACCTCATCGCACGACCTGCTCTCGGCTCGGTTCGGCTTGCTGCATCATGTGGGCCTGGACCCGAGCGGCCTGATCGAACACGGCGAAGTGCCCTCCGTCCAGCTCCAGTTGATAGAAGTCGGACGTGGTGTGCAGATTCCACGGCCCCATCTCGGCGACCCCCGCCCCGCTGTCATGGAGGGCCGGGAAGGCGGTGATGGGCACGTCCAGCGGCTCGTCGCCGGGGAACTCGTACGACTCGTTCAGATGGAAGTCCGCCGCCAGCAGCGGCTGCAGGTGCCGTAGCAGCCCGTCCTGCTCCAGCACCGCCTGCGGGGTTCCCCCCAGTTTCCGGAGGGTCTCGCGCAGGGTGTCGACCGACGCGTTCCCGAGATTCGTCCGGGGCATGGGGAGGTGCGGCGCGCGACGGCCCGCGACGAAGAGGTGCCGGGGCATCGGCGCGCCGAGACGGCGCAGTTCGCGCGCCAGCTCGTACGCGGTCAGGGCACCGGTGCTGTGCCCGAACAGCGCGAAGGGACGGGGTACGGTGTCGAGCAGGACGGGCGCGAGGTCACGGACGAAGGCGGCCACGTCGTCGTACGCGACTTCCGCACCGCGCCCCTCCCGACCGGGCGGCTGGACCGGGCAGACCGACAGCCCCTCGGGGGCCGTCGAAGCCCAGGACCGGTAGGAGGAGGCGCCGGCTCCCGCGTGCGGAAGGCAGACGAGGTGCAGCGCGCCCTCGCGTACGGGATAGGGGAACCAGGGATTTCTCGCCATGGGCCCCCCTCACGCACCGTCGTCGAAGTAGCCGCAGCGGGGAAGGGCAGGGGTGGGGCCCTGCGGCACGGCAGGATCGTCGGTGTAGATCTCCAGCCGGATGCCGTCGGGATCGGCAAAGAACAACTGCCCCGCAGAGGCGGCATCTTCACTGCTGCCGTCATCGTCCCGAAGAGGCACACCGGCCGCCCGAAGACGCTTCTCCGCCGCCCGCAGGTCGTCGAGGGTGGCCGCCTCGAAGGAGAGGTGATGCAGACCGGGCCGGTTCACCGGGAACGCGCCGGAGGACTGCTCCCACAGAGTCAGCAGGACGACACCGTCGGATCCCATGAGCGCATAGCGATTCACCGGTCCGGTCGATTGCCGAATGACGTCGAACCCCAGGGACCGCCGATAGAAGTCGACGGAACGTTCGAGGTTCGTCACGTTGAGTCCCGCACTGCCAGTACTGAGCGCCGTCATGTCCACCTTTCATGCGCTGTGAGGACCACCGGCGCGTACGGAACGCCCTGCGCGCGTCGTGAACGGACGGAGCGGGACTGCCGCGACCGGGGGCGATGCGCCACGGATCCGGACAGGAACGTCACTGCGCCCGTGTCCGAACAGGGGTGTGCTTTCGGACCGCCCCCCTGCGCATACGTTCGCGATCATATGACATGCGAGGTTGCCGCGTCGGGTCGTCGAACCACTGATTTTCCACAACGTCCGCTCTGTGACTGACGGTTCGACCAGCGACAACAGCAACCGACCTCACCTACACGTCACTTACAAGACCACACACACCGCCACTCCGCCATACCCCCCAAAACCCATGTCTCGAACTGTCCGAAACCCTGGACCTGGAGCCTTGGTGACGGTTCGTCGATTCCTCTGAGCGGGCCGCTTCGGCTGTGCCGTCCGGGGCCGCGTTCCGGCCACCGCCCTCGATCCGGACACGCGGGTATGACCCGATGCGCTCCTTCCCCTGGGAAGCGCCTGCGGCGATGGCAGGAACAAGGACCTCGACCATCTTCGTTCTTGCTGGTCAGAGGCACTTCGCGGGTACCGGACCACCCGTTCCGGACAGCCCGCTTCATCAAAGCGCGAGGCGAGGGGGCTCAACTGACGTGCTTGTGCCGTTCTGTTCCTCCGCCTAGTCTGCGCGGGCGAGTTGATCTAGTACGCCAGTCGCCACCGGACGGCCGATAGGAGATTCGATGAGCATGCCGGGAGCCTCTGCGAGCAACTGGGATCCCTGGCTGCAACGCGCGTTGAAAGCGGCGAGAGCCGGGACGGACGCTCTCCGGTCGGCCCGCGCGGAAGCCAGGATCGTCGAGACGAAGTCCGCACCGGGAGACTTCGTCACCACGGCCGATGTCGCCTCCAACGAGGCGATCCTCGAAGTCGTCGACGCCTCCGACACGCAGGTCGGCCTGGTCTGCGAGGACCACCCGGACCGCCCGAGCGACACCGGGCTGCGATGGGTCGTCGACGCCGTCGACGGGACCGGCAACCTCGCCCTGGGCATCCCGCACTTCGCCGTCAGCATCGCCCTCGAAGAGCGCGTCGAGGACGGCTGGGAACCGCGCGTCGGCGTCGTGCACGACCCGAACCGCGACGAGGTGTTCTGGGCCGTGGACGGCGGCGGGGCCTGGCTGGGGGACACACGGCTGTCGATACGCCCCCCGTGCCCCGTGGACGATGCCGTCGTGGCCACGGAGTACGCGTACACCGCCGAGGGCCGAACCCGTCAGGCGCGCAACCTCACGGCACTGCTGCCGGCCGTGCGCAGCGTGCGGTCGACAGGAAGCTCGGCCCTCGACCTGGCGTGGGTGGCCGCGGGCCGCCTCGACGCTTTCCTGGAGGACGAGCTGGAGCGCTGGGACTGGGCCGCCGGAGCGCTGATCTCCCGTGAGGCGGGGGCGGAATGCACCCCCTGGGGCACCGGAGTCCTCTGTGCCGGACCGGCCTTGGCCGCCGAACTGCGGGCGCTGATCACCACCGAGGAGTTCTGAGAGATGTCCGACGCACTGCGGATCGCCGTCGTGGGGTACGGCCAGGTGGCCCGTCTCCACGCCGAAATCACTTTGGCGGAAGGCCAGATACTCCACCGCGTAGTGGGCCGCGACCCCGACCGGAGCGCCGCCTTCGCCAAGGAATTCGACATCGCCCACCACGGGACCTCGCTCGACGAGGCGCTGGCGGACGACGCGGTCGACGCGGTGATCCTCGGATCGCCGAACGACGTGCACGCCGACCAGGCCCGCCGCTGCATCCTGGCCGGGAAGCCGGTGCTCGTCGAGATCCCGCTCGCCATGTCGGCCGCGGAGGCACACGAGTTGGCGGACCTGGCCCGGGCCCGCGGCGTCACCGTCATGGTCGCGCACACGCACCGCTACCTCACGGGCCTGCGCGGCCTCCTCGGCGACGTGGCGGCGGGCACCCGGCGCTTCGACAGCGTGCTCGCCCGCTATCTGATCCTGCGCCGGGACCGCGTCGGGTCGAGCGGCTACGTCCGCTCGTGGACGGACGACCTGCTGTGGCACCACATGAACCACTCGACGGACATGACCTTGGGACTGCTCGGCATCACGGACGCGTCCACCGTCCACGTCCAGGTGGCGCACACGCGCCCCGACCCGACATCGGGCAAACCCCTGGACATCACGCTGACGATGACGACGGAGGACGGCCGGGTGGGCACGGTCGTCGGCTCGTACACCAACGAGACCGCGCAGGTCTGCGACTACTACTTGGCGGGGGCGGGCCGGACCGTCTTCGTGGAGATGAACGTCGTCCGGGACCGCGACGGCGTCGCCTACGACCCGGCCGAGCACCCCGAGGACGAGGAGGACCGCGTGCTGCAGAACCGCGAGTTCTTCGCGGCGACGAGGGCCGACCGCCCGGCGGCGATCAGCCCCGACACCATCCTCCCCGCCATGGACGTCCTCCAGCGCGCCCAGGACCTGATCGGGTGACCTCGCCGAAGCGGGTGCGGGTCATTTCGTCAGGAGTTCTACGGGCTGTCCTGAAAAGATCTTCGGCGGGTCCGGCAGCTGGGGCTATCCCATGACCGATCGGGCCGCGTCGAGGAACGCCAGCCGGTTGTCCTCCAGGTAGTCCCGCACGCTCTCGCCGTCGGGCAAGCCTTCCCACACCGTCCGGTTGAGGTCGAGGAAGTACGCACGTGCCGCGTCATGTACGGGCAGGGGGAACTGGACGCGGATGAGCCGCTCTGCGACCCACAGCCTGTTCATGACGCCCTGGGTCGTGAGGTACCAGGGGTGGGTATCGTCCCATTCGGAAGGCCGGCTGAACGCGGAGCGTTCGGCCTCGGCCGCCACCTCGATGAACCGCTCCAGCAGCGCCAGCCGTTCCGCGCGCCGAGCCTCCGACAATGCGCTCAGCTGCCGTTGCTGCTCGGCACGTTCCGCTGACGACTGAGTCCTGTGCTGCACGAGGTAGGACAGCATGCCGCCGAGTACCACGCCGCCGAGGGATATGAGGGACACCCAGACCTGACCTGACATGGTCGCTATGGTCCCATGCAGTGTGGCTGGTGTGATCACGGCGTCGGAGCCGTCCTGGACAGCCCCGTCCACCGGGCTGCCCCCCGAGCCTTCGGGAAGCTGTGACGGTGCTGCGGCGCGAGGGCGCACGCGATCCGCAAGGGCCGACCGTGGAGTCTTCCGCTGGAACGGAACCACACAAGAATACGCCCCGATCGACATCGCAAGAAGGGAGAACAGACCTACCGACACCTCATGCCTGGCACCCTGGGCCATGCCGCAAAGCTCCTGGACCGCGGCCTGGCAGCCTGATTGACCCCTGCCATGCTTCGGTGGCAAGACGGGCGCGAGCGCACTCGTACAAGTTCCCGTGCGAGGGTGGTTGGCCAGAAGTGGTCCTGAGCGGGAGAGGCGCATGAGCGAGTCGGAGGCCTTGAGCATGGAGATGCTCCAGGAGGAGCCTGAGCAGTATGTGGAGCAGGTGACCGGACCGTCCTCTCGCCGGATCCGGCGCGCAGAGCTGGCCGTTGACCCGCACTTCCCACCCGTGGCCAACGGCCTCGACTACCTCGTCAGTGTCGTGGAGAACCTGGAGGTGGGGGCCGACCGGGTCACCGCGCGGAACCTCAAGTACGCCGTGCTCCACCTCGCGGCGGGAGCGGAGGTGCTGCTCAAAGCCCGTCTGCAGATGGAACACTGGAGCCTGGTGTTCGCCCAGCCCGGGCATGCGACCCTGCAGGCGCTGGAGGACGGGTCCCTGAGCAGTTGCAGTCCGGAGGAGACCCGCCAGCGGCTGACCAACATCGTCGGCATCACCTTCAAGAAGCGTGAGAAGGACGCCCTCCTCGCCCTGGCCCAGAGCCGCAACGCACTCCAGCATTACGGCCTGATGGGGGAGCGCGCGAACGCCAAGACCGTGGAAAGCACCACCGCGCAGGTGCTGAACTTCCTCATCCGGTTCATCGACGAGCACCTGCTCCCGCTCATCAATGACGAGGAAGAGCGCCGCAACGCCCTGACCGACCTGGAGCGCATCCGTGACGGCCTCCACCTGATCCAGGGCTACGTGGACGAGCGTATGCGCGATCTTCGGCCCGCGCTCGGCCCGGTGCGTGCCTGCACCGTCCAGTGCCCGGAGTGCCGGCAGTGGGCCTTCGTGGCGGGAGACGACTGGGTGAAGGCCCGAGCCGGCGACCCGCCCGCCCGTATCGACGACGTGTACTCGGTCTGCTGCCGGTTCTGTGAGGCCACCATGAATCCGGAAGAGGCGGCCCACATGTACAGCTGGGCCGTTCTCGGACGGGAGTGGACGGCCGACGACGACAGCGGAGTGCCGAGTCGCTGCCCCGTGTGCAGGGAAGACGTGCTCGTCCTCGGAGCGTGCACAGCTGCCGATCAGGCCGCCTCCGTCGACTTCTGCTTCGGATGCGCCAGCGTCCGTACGGATCTGCAGCAGTGTCAGCGGTGCGGCGCCGTGCAGCCGGCCGAGGAGGAGCACCGGTGTCCCTTCGGCCGGCGCAGTGCTGCCGCCGTTGCTGCAAGAGGACGAACGTGGTGAAGGCCATGGCGGCGGGCGAAGCGGAGGAGGGCCTGTGTGTGGGTCTTGCCGTGGGCCCGGCAGCGGTCGTAGGAGCCGCGGGGGCGAAGGGTCATCCTCCGCTGGGGGTTCGGACGGCCAGGATGGCCATGTCGTCGTGGCCGTCGCTGGGGTGGTGGTCGACGAGGGCCTGTACCAGGGCGTCCAGTGGTTGGGTGGCGTGGGCGGCGGCGAGGTCCGCCAGGGCGTTCAGGCGGTCGTCGATGGGATGGTCGGGGTGTTCGACGAGGCCGTCGGAGAACAGCAGCACGATGGTGCCCGGCGACAGCTCGTGGGTGTGGTCGGGGCGGTGGATGTGGGCGTCGACGCCCAGGGGGACGCCGGGCTCCGCATGCAGGTACTGGGCGGACCCGTCGGGGGTGAGGATCAGCGGTGGGAGGTGGCCGGCGGTGCTCCAGTGAAGCGTCCAGCCGTCAGCGGTGGGCTCGATCCTGGCCAGGCATGCGGTGGTGACCGGTAGGTCGGTGATGGCGTGGACGGTGTGGTCGAGCTGGGTCAGCACCGAGCTGGGCGGGGTCTGGCGGTCGTAGAGCAGGGCGCGGAGCATGTTGCGGGCCTGGGCCATGGCGGCGGCCGCGTGCAGGTCGTGGCCGACGACGTCGCCGATGACGGCCGCGCAGGCCCGGTCGGGCAGGACGACGGCGTCGTACCAGTCGCCGCCGACGCCGGCCGGCTCGGCCGCGGTGCGGTAGACCGCGGCGCCGGAGAACGGCGTCAGGTCGGGCAAGGTCGGCAGCAGCAACCGCTGGAACTGTTCGGCGCTGTCGCGCATGTAACCGAACAGGCGGGCGTTCTCGATGGCGATCCCGGCGGCTCCCGCCAGAGCGCGTACGACGGCCTCGTCGTCCTCGTCGAACGGCCGGCCGTCCCTGCGTTCGGAAAGGTAGAGGTCTCCGTAGATCTCGCCGCGGACGGTGATCGCCACGCCCAGCAGCGTGCGCATGGGCGGGTGGCCGGGCGGGAATCCGACCGAGGCCGGGTGTGAGGGGATGTCCTCCACGCGCAGTGGCTCGGGATGGTGGATCAGGTGGCCGAGGACGCCGCGGCCGTGCGGGAAGTCGATTCCCGCGAGCGCGGCGCGTTCGACGTCGGTGAGGCCGGCGGTGATGAACTGCTCCAGGTGGTCGCCGGAAGGGGCGAGGACGCCGAGCGCACCGTAACGCGCCCCGGCGAGGTCCATGGCGGTGGTGACGATCCGGTGCAGCACCGTCGGCAGGTCCAGATCGCCGCCGATGGCCAGCACCGCCGACAGCAGTCCCTGCAACCGGTCCTTCGCCCTGGCCAGTGCGCGCAGCTGCTGCGCGATGCCCTCCAACTGCTCGTCCAGCTTCAGCCCAAGGCCGGGCAGGTTTTTGCCCGGTGTGCTGCTCGGCTTCTCCTCGGGGGTCACGGCACCCTCTCGTTCTCGTCCGTCGCCGCCCACGCTACGCACGACGTCGTCACCTCGCCGGGAGCACACACCGCACAGGCCGGCCGCCGCCTGCTGCCCAGCGCTCTGTCTCTCCCCCCAGTGGAGGTGCGAGGAAGCCGGGTCCTAGCCGCGGGGTGGAGGTCGCCGTGGACCACGGTGTTCGGCATTCGGTGTCACAGCGCTCGGAGTCCGCGGGCTCGGAACTGGTCGCGCACGCGCTCGACGAGAGCGACGTCGGGAAGGGGACTGTCCTGGAGGGGGAAGGGGATGCCGAGCGCGTCGTATTTGGCGGCACCGAGCTTGTGGAAGGGGAGGACGTCGACGCGGTCGACGTTGTCCAGGTCCGCGAGGAAGCGGGCGAGGCCGTCGACGGCCGCCGCGTCGTCGGTCCAGCCGGGGACGAGGACGTAGCGGATCCAGACCGGGACGCCGAGACGCTGCAGCCGGGTGGCGAAGCTGAGGGTGGGCGCGAGGGGGCCGCCGGTCAGGCGCCGGTACACGTCGGCGTCGAAGGACTTGATGTCGAGCAGGACGAGGTCGGTATCGGCCAGCAGGGCGTCGTCGGCCCGAGCGCCCAGGGCACCGGAGGTGTCCAGGGCCGTGTGAAGGCCGCGCTCCTTGCACGCCCGCAGGACTTCGGCCGTGAAGGCCGGCTGGAGCAGGGGCTCGCCTCCGGTGAGGGTCACTCCCCCACCCGCCAGGTCGGTGAAGCCGCGGTACCGCTCGATGCGGGACACCACGTCGTCCGCGGTGACCCGCTCCCCGTCGCGCAGGTGCCAGGTGTCGGGGTTGGCGCAGTACAGGCAGCGCAGCGGGCAGCCGCTGAGGAAGAGGACGAAACGGGTCCCGGGCCCGTCCACGCCGGTGGACAGGTCCCAGGAGTGGACGCGACCGGTGGTCATCGCGCACCGTGGAACGTGCGGCTGATGACGTCGAGTTGCTGTTCGCGGGTGAGCCGGACGAAGTTGACGGCGTAGCCGGAGACACGGATGGTCAGCTCCGGGTGGTTCTCGGGGTGTTCCATGGCGTCCTCCAGGGTGGCGCGGTCGAGGACGTTGACGTTCATGTGGAAGCCGCCTTCGGCGGTGTAGGCGTCGAGGATCCCGACGAGGTGTCCCGCCCGTTCGGCCGGATCGTGCCCCAGGCCCTCCGGGGTGATGGTGGACGTCAGGGAGATGCCGTCGCGGGCCTGGTCGTACGGGATCTTCGCGACCGACAGCGCCGACACCGCCATGCCGCGGTGGTCACGGCCGTTCATCGGGTTCGCGCCCGGTGCGAACGGTGCTCCTGCGCGCCGGCCGTCCGGCGTGTTGCCCGTGTGCTTGCCGTACACGACGTTGGAGGTGATGGTGAGAACCGACTGCGTGTGTTCGGCACCCCGGTAGGTGGGATGGCGCCGTACCTTGGCCATGAAGGAGCGGACCAGGTCGACGGCGATCCCGTCCGCCCGGTCGTCGTCGTTTCCGTAGGACGGGTAGTCCCCCTCGACCTCATAGTCGACGGCGAGCCCGGTGGGGTCCCGGAGGACCTTCACGCGAGCGTGCTTGATGGCCGAGAGGCTGTCGGCGGCCACGGAGAGACCGGCGATGCCGCACGCCATCGTGCGGTGGACCGGGTGGTCGTGCAGGGCCATCTCGATGCGCTCGTAGGCGTACTTGTCGTGCATGTAGTGGATCACGTTGAGCGCGTCGACGTAGGTCGCGGCGAGCCAGTCCAGCATGCGGTCGTACGCGTCGGCCACCTCGGCGTGGTCGAGGTACTCGCCGGTCAGCGGGGCCGTCCTCGGGGCGACCTGCTCGCCGGTCATCTCGTCGCGACCGCCGTTGACGGCGTACAGGAGGGCCTTGGCGAGGTTGACGCGGGCACCGAAGAACTGCATCTGCTTGCCCACCGCCATCGCGGAGACGCAGCAGGCGATCGCCGAGTCGTCACCCGTGCGGGGGCGGAGCAGGTCGTCGGACTCGTACTGGATCGAGCTGGTGTCGATGGAGACCTGGGCGCAGAACCGCTTGAACCCTTCGGGCAGCCGGCGGGACCAGAGCACGGTCAGGTTGGGCTCCGGAGCGGGTCCGAGGTTGTAGAGGGTCTGGAGGAAGCGGAAGGACGTGCGCGTGACCAGGGGGCGCCCGTCCTCTCCGATGCCGCCGATGGACTCGGTGACCCAGGTGGGGTCGCCGGAGAACAGTGCGTCGTACTCCGGCGTGCGCAGGAACCGCACGATCCGCAGTTTGATCACGAAGTCGTCGACGAGTTCCTGGGCGCGGCTCTCGTCGATGCGCCCCTCGTCGAGGTCGCGCTGGAGGTAGACGTCCAGGAACGTGGAGGTGCGGCCCAGGGACATCGCCGCACCGTTCTGCTCCTTCACCGCGGCCAGGAAGCCCAGGTACAGCCACTGGACGGCCTCCTGTGCGGTGGCCGCGGGTCGGGAGACGTCAAAGCCGTAGGACGCGGCCATGTGCTCCAGCTCGCCCAGAGCCCTGATCTGCTCCGCCAGTTCTTCGCGGTCGCGGATGACGTCGGCCGCGGACGGGATGTGGTCGAGGCGTGACCGCTCGGCGCGCTTGGCCTCGATCAGCCGGCTGGTCCCGTACAGCGCGACGCGGCGGTAGTCGCCGATGATCCGGCCGCGTCCGTAGGCGTCGGGCAGGCCCGTGATGATGCCCGCCTTGCGGGCGCGCAGCATCTCGGGGGTGTAGGCGTCGAAGACACCGTCGTTGTGGGTCTTGCGGTACGTGCCGAAGACCGTGGTGACGAACGGGTCCGGCGCGAAACCGTACGCGCGCAGCCCGTTCTCGACCATGCGCAGTCCGCCGTTGGGCATGATGGCCCGCTTCAGCGGGGCGTCGGTCTGCAACCCGACGATCAGCTCCCGGTCGCGGTCGATGTAGCCGGGCGCGTGGGACGTGATGGTGGAGGGTGTCGCCGTGTCGACGTCGAGGACGCCCTTGCGGCGCTCCTCGGGAAAGAGGGCGGCGACGGCTTCCCACACGGCGAGCGTCCGGTCCGTGGGACCGGCCAGGAACGCGGAACCGCCGTCGTAGGGGGTGTAGTTGTCCTGGATGAAGGAACGGACGTCGATCTCCCGCTGCCACTCCTCACCGGTGAAGCCGCGCCACGGCGTGTCGGCGGGGCCGGTGTCGGCAGGGGGCTGGACGGTTGCGGTCATGTCGTCATCTCCGAGGGACGGCGGCCTTCGAGGCGGGCGAGGTGGCTCGGCCTCACCATCGATGTTCCTCGGCCGCCTGCCACCGGCCGAGGGCCGCAAAGGTCGTGCGAAGCCGCTGACCGGCCTTGTCGTTCCGGGTGGACAGGGCCGGTGGTCCCGTGGGCACACGGGACCTTCGGCCCTCCCTCACGGCGCGTGCCGAGTCGTCGTCGAGAGGGGGAGAGGCAGCCGTTCGGACGGCGCGGCTGCCCGAACCGTCCGGTCGCCGGCGTCGGGGCCGAGACCGGGACGGGCGGTGCCGGTGCGCGCCGTTCCGCGGTCGGGCCCGTTCAGTCGTGGGGTACGACCGCGACCGGCGCCAGGCAGTGGTGAAGGACCGCGTGGGTGACGGCCCCGACATGAGTGCCGATCCGTGCCCGGCGGACCTTGCGGCCGACGACGACGAGTCGGGCGTCGTGCGACAGCTCCATCAGGTCCTGCGCCGGCCGGCCCTGGCGGCAGTCGCGCACCACCGCCACGTCCGGGAACTTCTCGGTCCAGGGGGCCAGGGCCTCGTCGAGCGCCCGTCGCGTGTCTGCGGCTGCCTCCGTCATGAGCAGCGGGAGTGCGCCGCCCATGTCGGGGCCGTAGAGCGCCGGAACGGCCCACCGGTGCACCACGCGCAGTCCGCAGCCGTACCGGTCCGCGGCGGCGAAGCCGAAGTCGAGCAGCTCGTCGCCGGCGGCGGACACGTCCAGACCGATGACCACCTCCCCCGTACGTTCCTCCTGGGGCTCCAGGAGGTCGTGCGGGCGGACGAGAACGACCGGGCGCCGCGTGCGGGCGAGCACCGCCAGGGACACCGACCCCGCGAGGAATCCGGCCAGGCCGCCGAGACCGCGGGAGCCGAGCACCAGCAGTTCCGCTTCCTCGGCGGCACCGCACAGCTCCTCCACCGGGTCGCCGGCCACCCACGCCGTGTCGACGTCCAGACCCGGGTGGCGGCGGCGTAGCCGCCTTTCGGCGATGGCGAGCGTGCGCTCGCCCCATTCCCGTGCCGTCGCCCGGTCGACCACACGGGTACGGGGATCCTCGTCGATGCTCCCGACACGGAGCAGTCGCAGCGGCACGGCACGTCGCAATGCCTCCTGGGCGGCCCACTGGGTGGCGGCGAGGCTTTCGGGGGATCCGTCGAGGCCGGCGGTGACGGTAGGGGACATGGGGACTCCGTGGGTCTGGCGGCCGGGCGGGCCGGAGGCGGCGTACGCGGGCTGTCCTCAGGGGCCCCGGGATCGCCGTCCGGCACTCCGGGGCGCTGCTGGGCGGGCCTGTCCCTCCACAGTGATGCGGCCGGGACGATGCGCGCAGGGGGCCGGAGGTCCCCTGCTGCGGGCCGGCAGTCCCCGCGACCGCACCTCACCGGTCGGAGGGCCGCGACGCCGTGGCCGAACGGCCGGAAGACAGGGCCGATGGGCCCTCGGCGGACCACCACTTCCTCAAGGAGGCTGAGGACAGGAAGCACGGCCGAAGCGGCCATGCCCTTCGAACCGTATGGAGGCACCCTCATGACCAGCGCCATCACCGTAGGGGTGGACGGCTCCGCGGAGAGCCTCGCAGCGGCGGACTGGGCGGCACGTGAAGCCGAGCTGCGCGGGATGCCGCTGCGTATCGTGCACGCCTGGCTCTGGCAGCCCCTGGACGCCCCCGTCGTCCAGGACAGGGAGACGCAGGCCGAGTCCGCCCGCGCCGTGCTCCGCGAGGCCGAGACGCGCGTCGCCGGCCGTTACCCGGCCCTGACGTTCACCGCCGAAGTGGTCCAGGACACCGCGGTCGCCGCTCTGCTGAAGGAAGCCGAAGCAGCCGAGATGCTGGTGCTGGGTTCGCGGGGGCACGGGGCGTTCGTCGGCTTCCTCCTCGGCTCCTACGGTCAGCAGGTGATCGCCTCCGCGGAACGGCCCGTGGTGTCCGTGCGCGCCCGCGACGGGCAGACGCCCCGGGCGGAGGGCGGCGAGATCGTCGTGGGCCAGCAGGGCACGCCGGAGGACAGCGCCGCGGTACTCGGCTTCGCCTTCGGGGAGGCGGCAGCACGCGGCGCGGCCCTGCGTGCGGTACGGGCCTGGAGCCTGCCGCCGATCTACGCCTACAGCCCCAGCTCGATGCTCCTCGCGGACGAGGCCGGAGGGCTGGAGCCGTACGAGAAGAAGGCCCTGGCGGAGGCGCTCGCCCCGTGGCGGACACGGTTCCCCGGCGTCCCGGTGACCGAGCACGTCGAGATCGGCAGCGCGGGACAGGTACTGCTGTCCACCACCTCGGACGCGCAGTTGCTCGTGGTCGGCCGGCGGACGCGCCGCGCGCCCGTCGGTACCCGCATCGGGTCGGTCGCCCACGCCGCCCTGCACCACGCCCCCTGCCCCGTCGCCGTCGTGCCGCACGACTGACGCCGTCCTCGTTGCGGGCACGGGTCACACGGCCGGTCCCACCACGGGAACGGCACCGCCCGGCCGCCGAAGCAGCGACCGCACGATGAGGAACACGGCAGCGCGGCCGCACCCAGAACCGCACCGCGCGGTCGGTCAGGGGCGATCGAAGGATCGGCCCCTTCGCGTTCTTCGTGCACCGGGAAATGCCGACCGCGGCCCCTGCTCAGCTCTGGCGGGGCACCAGGCAGGGGCTGCTTCACCGGTCCGCATCCGCTGGGGAGCCGGCGTCAGCCGCGCGGGCGGCCTCCCCGCCCGGCTGTACCGACCTGGTCCTCCCGGGCAGCCAGTGCCTGGGTGGCGATGACGGCGGCCTGCACCCGGCGTTCGACACCCAACTTGGCGAGCAACCGGGAAATGTTGTTCTTGACCGTCTTCTCCGCCAGATACAGCCGCTGGCCGATCTCCCTGTTGGTCAGTCCCTCCCCCACCAGAGCGAGGATCTCCCGCTCCCGCTCGGTCAGTCCCGGCAGCCCCTGCCGCTGCTCCTCCTGGGGGGACCCGCCACGAAGCCGGGCCATGACCCGGGCCGTGGCGCCGGGGTCCAGCATGGACCGGCCGGAGGCGACCGTCCGCACGGCGGTGACCAGATCGGTGCCCGTGATCTGCTTGAGGACGTAGCCGGACGCACCGGCCATGATCGCGTCGAGCAGCGCCTCCTCGTCGTCGAACGACGTCAGCATCAGGCAGGCCAGGTCGGGCATGCGCGAGCGAAGCTCCCGGCACACGCTCACCCCGTCCCCGTCCGACAGGCGCACGTCGAGAACGGCGACGTGCGGTCGCAGGGCGGGCACCCGCACCAGCGCCTGCTCCGCCGTGCCCGCCTCACCGACCACCGTCAGATCGGGCTCGGCGTCCAGGAGGTCGTGCACACCGCGACGCACCACCTCGTGGTCGTCGAGGAGGAAGACCCTGACCGGCTCCTTCTCGGTGAGGCTGCCGCTGCTGTCCGTCATCACACACTCCGTGTTCGCCGAGTTCTCCGCCCTTGAGGGCTCCGCACGCATCGTGCCGTGCGAGCGGGACCGTCGCCCAGGGCCGGATGGCCCTCATGCCCGGCCGGACCTGGTGACGGGCATGCACCTGACCGTGCAGGGGCCTGCCGGTGGCGCGGACGGCCGAGCGCGACGGCGGCACACGCGCCCCACCACCGGGACTGCGTGCACCCACTGCAGGGCACCCCCCTCGGAACGGCGGGAGGCCGGCAGACGGGCCACCTGCCCCGGTCCCACCCGGGAGGATCGGATGCGCTCCGGCTGGGGAGCCGGCGGTCACTCAGCGGGGGCCGGAGACGAGAGGCGCGCGCCACACCAGCCGGCTGCCGCCCTCCTCAGGGCAGACGATCTCCAGGGCGCCGCCCACGCTGCGGGCCCGCTCCTCCAGGTTGCTCAGGCCGCTGCGCCTGCCGTCGGCGGGGATGCCCCGGCCGTTGTCCGTGACGGTGAGGACCACTTCTTCGGAGGTGGCCTGGAGGGTGACGTCGACCCGGGTGGCGTGGGCGTGGCGGGCGGCGTTGCTGAGCATTTCGGTCAGGGCTGCCGTGACATGACCGGCCACCTGCGGCGGTACGTCCGTGTCGAGCAGTCCCTCCATGCTCAGACGGGGCGGGAATCCGAGCGTGGTCGCCGTCTCGCCCACGGTGCGGGCGACCCGTGCGCGCAGGCTCGGCCCGGTGTCCTCCTCGCGGGCGCGCAGGCCGAAGATCGTCGAGCGAATGATCTTGATGGTTTCGTCGAGGTCCGCGACGGCCCGCGAGACCCGTTCGGCGGCGCCCTCGTGCTGCACGAGCCGCGCAGCGCTCTGCAGGGTCATGCCGGTCGCGAACAGCCGCTGGATGGCCAGGTCGTGGAGGTCACGGGCGATGCGGTCGCGGTCCTCCAGAAGGGCGAGCTGCTCGGCGTCGCTGCGGCGCTCGGCCAGCTCCAGGGCGAGCGCGGCCTGTCCGGCGAAGGCCAGCAGCGGCTCAAGCTCTGCTTCGGTGAAAACCGGGTCCCCTTGGTGCCGGGCCAGCAGCAGGACACCGCGGGTGTCCTCGGCGGCTGTGCCCAGGGGCACAGCGACCGCGGGGCCCAGCCCGTCGAAGCGGCGGGGGCCTGCGGTGTAGCGGTCGTCCTGCGCGAGGCCGACGGTGGTCACGGACGCGCCGGCCTTGTGCGCGGCGCCGGAAAGGGTGCCCTCGATCGGGACCACCAGCCCGTTGCGGGTGGTGTCGTCCGCTCCGACGGCCAGTTCCACGACGAGGTCGTCCGTCCCGGCGACGGGCACGGAGACGTCGGCGAGCCCGGCCCCGGTGATCTCCTGGGCGCGGCGGGCGATGAGCTCCAGCACCGCCAGCCGCGGACTGCCGGAGAGGAGGCTGTTGGTGATCTCCGCGCTTGCCCGGAGCCAGCGCTGCTGCCGCTGCGACGCCTCGTACAGGCGCGCGTTGTCGATGGCGACACCGGCGGCGACGGACAGCGTGGAGATGACCGACTCGTCCTCGGCGTCGAAGTCCTGACCGCCGTGCTTGTCGGTCAGGTAGAGGTTGCCGAAGACCTCGTCGCGCACCCGGATGGGCACACCCAGGAAGGTCCGCATGGGCGGGTGGTGGGCGGGGAATCCGTAAGACGCCTCGTGGGCGCCGAGGTCCGTCAGGCGCAGCTGCTCGGGTTTGCGGATGAGCTCGCCCAGGATGCCGTGTCCGGCCGGCAGGGGGCCGATCTTCGCGATCTCTTCCTCGGTCAGGCCGACGGTGAGGAACTGGGACAGGGACCGGCCGTCGGGCCCGATCACCCCGAGCGCCCCGTACTGGGCGTCGACGAGCAGCGCGGCGGCTTCCACGATGCGCCGCAGCACCTGGGAGAGGTCCAGTTCGCGGCCGACCGAGACGACGGCCTCCAGCAGGCTGTGTACCCGGTCCCGGGTGCCGCGTGCGGCGTTGATGCGCGCCTGCAGTTCCTCCAGCAGCTCGTCGAGCCGCATCTGGGGCATCCGCGACAGCGGCTCCTCCACGCCCACGGGGGCCTCCTCCGTCGATCACCCGCCCGTACCGAGACAGCCTAACGGCCGAGCGGGTGGCCCGGAGTGTCAGATCAAGGGCAGTGGCCGGGGGCCGGCGTAGTAGGCGGCTCGCATGATCTCCTCCATGTCGTCCAGCATCGGCATGCGCGGGTTGGCGGGCGCGCACTGGTCCTCGTAGGCGTTCAGCGCCTGCTCGGGAAGAGCCGTGACGAAGGCCGTCTCGTCGATGCCCAGGGCTCGGAAGGACGGTTCGATTCCGACGGCGTCACGCAGGCGTTCCACGGCGGCGGCGTACGAGGCGACGCCTTCGGCGGCGGTGGAGGCCGGCAGCCCCAGTGCACGGGCGATGTCCTGGAAGCGCTCGGGCGCCCGGTAGCTCTCGTACTTGGGCCAGCCCGTCGGTTTGGCGGGAACCGTGCCGTTGTAGCGGATCACGTGGGGCAGGAGGATCGCGTTGGTCCGCCCGTGGGCGACGTGGAAGGTGGCGCCCAGGGTATGGGACATGGCGTGGACGACGCCGAGGAAGGCGTTGCCGAAGGCCATGCCGGCGATGGTGCCCGCGTTGTGCATCTTCTCCCGGGCCCGGGACCGCCGTGCGTCCTGGCCGGTGACGGCGGCTTCGAGGTTCTCGAAGACCAGCTTGACGGCGTGCAGCGCCAGGCCGTCGGTGAAGTCGTTGGCGTAGACCGACACGTACGCCTCGGTGGCGTGCGTGAGGGCGTCGAAGCCGCTGTCGGCAGCGAGCGTCGCCGGCAGGTCGGCAGTGAGGACCGGGTCGACGATCGCGACGCTGGGGGTGAGGGCGTAGTCGGCCAGCGGGTACTTCTTGCCGGTCGCCGGGTCGGAGATCACCGCGAAGGGGGTGACCTCGGCGCCGGTGCCCGACGTGGTGGGGACGCAGACCAGCCGCGCCCGCTCGCCGAGCACCGGGAAGCGGAAGGCGCGCTTGCGGATGTCGGAGAACTTCTGGCGCATGTCGGCGAAGTCGATGTCCGGCTGTTCGTACAGCAGCCACATCACCTTCGCCGCGTCCATGGGTGACCCGCCGCCGAGGGCGATGATGGTGTCCGGACGGAACTCGCGCATGAGGGCAGCGCCGCGCTGCACGGAATCGATGCTCGGCTCCGGTTCGACGTCGTCGATGACCTGGATGGTTACGGGCAGCTCCCGCTGCTGCAGGACGCGACGGACGCGGTCGACGTGCCCGAGCCGGGTCATGGTGGCGACGGTGACGCGGTGGACCTCCGGCATCGCGGCCAGGTAGCGGACGGCCTGCGGCTCGAAGTAGATCTTCGGCGGCACCTTGAACCACTGGAGGTTGTTCTGCCGTGTGGTGAGCCGCTTGATGTTGAGCAACTGGGCGGCGGAGACGTTGTCGGAGACCGATGTGCTGCCCCACGAGCCGCAGCCGAGGGTCAGCGAGGGCAGGAGACGGTTGTAGATGCCGCCGATCGCGCCCTGGGACGACGGCGAGTTGACGATGATCCGCACGGTCTTCATGCGGTGCCCGAAGCTTTCGGCCAGGGCCGGGTCGCCGGTGTGGATCACGGCGCTGTGTCCCTGCCCGTGGAAGGCGACCATGTCGGCCGCGAGGTCGAAGCCCTCCTCGGTCGAGCCGGCCCGCAGCACGGTGAGGACCGGGCAGAGCTTCTCCCGCGTCAGCGGCTCGTCGGGCCCGACGCGGTTCGCCTCGACCAGGATGAGCGACGTCTCCGCGGGGATCGCGAACCCGGCCTGCTCGGCGATCCAGGCGGGGCTCTGGCCCACAGCCGCCGGATTGACATGACCCTGCCTGCCGGCCGGGTCCGGGGGGAAGAGGTAGGTCTCCAGCTTCCCCTTCTCCTCGGCCGTCGCGAGGTGGGCGTGCAGGCGCCGGAACTCGGTCAGCGCCTCGTCGTAGATGTCGGTGTCGAGGATGACCGCCTGTTCGGAGGCGCAGATCATGCCGTTGTCGAAGGACTTGGACAGGACGAGGTCGTTGACCGCCCTGCGCAGCTCGGCGCTGCGGTGCACATAGGCCGGTACGTTGCCGGCACCGACGCCCACGGCGGGCTTGCCCGCCGAGTAGGCGGCCTTGACCATGCTGTTCCCGCCGGTCGCGAGGATCAGGGCCACCCCCGGATGGCGCATGAGAAGTCCGGTGGCCTCGATCGAGGGCTCCTCGATCCACTGCACGCAGTGCTCAGGCGCCCCCGCGGCGACGGCGGCGTCCCGCACGATGCGAGCGGCCTCGGCGCTGCACGCCTGCGCGGAGGGGTGGAAGGCGAACACGACCGGGTTGCGCGTCTTCAGGGCCAGCAGCGCCTTGAAGACGGTCGTGGACGTCGGATTGGTGACCGGGGTGACCGCGCACAGCACGCCGACCGGTTCGGCGATCTCGATGATGCCCTCGATGTCGTCACGGCCGATGACGCCGACCGTCCTGGTCCGGGACATGCTGTGGGTGACGTGCTCACAGGCGAACATGTTCTTCGCCGCCTTGTCCTCGAAGACGCCCCGGCCGGTCTCCTCCACCGCCAGCCGCGCCAGGACGGTGTGCTGGTCCAGGGCGGCCACCGACGCCTTGGCGACGATGTGGTCGACCTGCTCCTGGGTAAGGGACTCGAAGTCGGCGAGCGCCTTGGAGGCGTGGTCCACCAGCCGGTTCACGGCGATCCCGGCATCGGACGGAACCCCGCCGCCGCAAGCGGTGTCCTGCCGGTCACTGGTCACCTGAGTCATGGAGAGCTCCTTGTGTGCGGGGGCCGTTCGTCGCTTCGGTCACAGCCTTGTGCGGGAGGCGCCCTGGGCGAAGGTCCCGAAGGTCCCGAAGGTCCCGGAGAGGGGCCCGAGGGTCTTCGGGGCCTCCTGGTCAGGCGTTCCTTCGGTCCCACTCGGGGGCGACCCTGGTCCGTTCCCGGCCCCACCGGGCAGCGCGGCGCCGTTCGCGGTGCCGTCGCACGAGCTGGTGCGCGGCGAGCACCAGTGCCACCGCGCCGCCCGGAGGCGCACCGATGACGGCCTGGGTCAGGGGGCGTCCACGACGCAGGAGGCGGGGCCGCCGACGATGTCGCGCGAGACGATCGGGGCGGGCTCACGCGCAGGATCCCCTCCAGTGGTCCTTCCGCGGCTTCGAGGAAGGCGTGGCTGACGTCCTCCGCGGCCGCCGGCTGCTCCGGGACGAGGGTGAGGTCCGTCAGCGAACCGTCCTCGACCGGCACGCGCACGGCGCCGCCGTCCGGTGTGCCGGCGAGCTGGCGATTCGTGGTCGTGCTCGACGGGGCGGCCGAGCGGTGGGCCGAACGGCCCGCGATACAGGTCCTGACCGGTTCTGTCCGCTCCCGGCGCCTCGCACCACTCTGGAAGCGGCGACGAACAAGAGGAGCGGGCGGTGAAGGCAGCAGTCTCGACGGCCGGGTCGGGGCACGCATCGTCTTCGACATGTGAAGTTCCCGGCCTCCCGCGAAGTGGACGCCCTCGCATCCGCGCCCCGAGACCCGTCTCCCCGCTGCTGGGGGCGAAGACCGCGGCGCCGTGGGCAGCGGGCAAGAGCTGATCAGGCGAATGGAGATGAGAACCGTGGTGAAGCACCGGACGGTGGGCGAAGTGATGACCGGCGAAGTGGTCCGGGCACGCCCCGACACCCCCTTCAAGGAGCTGGCCCGCCTGCTTGCTTCCCACCGCATCAGCGGTCTGCCGGTGGTGGACGACGACGACAAGGTCATGGGCGTGGTCTCGCGGACCGACCTCACCCGGCGACAGGCGGGGCACGGCCGAACCGGGTCGGGCCGGGACCGCGTGCTGCGGGCCCTGAGGCGGATCGCGCACGCGCGACCCACCGCAGGACCGGCTCTGACGGCCGGCGGGCTGATGACCAGTCCCGCGGTCACCGTGCATCCCGAACAGCGCGTGGTCGACGCGGCCCGCATCATGGAACGCCGCCACATCGACCGGCTGCCCGTGGTGGACGAGGAGGACCGTCTCATCGGCATCACCACACGCCGCGACCTCCTGCGTGTCTTCCTGCGCACCGACGAGGAGATCCGCGAAGCCGTGGCCGGCGTCGTGCACCCCCGCGGTCCCGCGCACGGCGCCAGCAGGCTTCGCATCGGTGTGCGGGACGGGATCGTCACCCTCGCGGGCGTCGCCGGACCGGAGATCGACACCACGGCTCTGGTCCGGGCCGCCTGGCGGGTCGACGGCGTCGTCGGCGTGGTCAACCGGCTGACGGCCGACAGGCGAGACGACTCGCACGTACCTCACGTGCCCCCGCCTCCTTGAGGATGTCCGGGAGCCGGGCGGAAAGCCCCGAACGGCCCTTCGCGGAGGCCCGTACGTCCCGGATGGACGGGCGGTGAAGGGACCGGTCGCCCCCCGGCGACGGCCCCGTCGGCTCTGCCGGAAACAGTCGGCGCCGGACAGGCTGAGAGCGACCGAGGAGGAGTTCCCATGAGCGGTCTCAAGACCAGCCCGGCAGTCGACGTCCAGGTCCGCAGTCGAGGACAGGTGCCCCGAGGCGCGGCCGCCTACGCACGGGGGAAGGTGCTCGCCACCCTCGACCACGTGAGCGAGCCGGTGCTGGCCGCCCAGGTGAAGCTCACCCAGGCGGTCCATCGCTCGGCGGCCCGCCCCGCCACGGCCCAGGCCGTGGTCGATGTGAGCGGTCGGCCGGTACGTGCCCACGTGGCCGCGAGCACCATGTTCGAAGCGGTCGACCTTCTGCAGGAGCGTCTGACCGTGCGGCTGGCCCGGGCACGGCGGTACGGGCCGCGCGGGTCTTCCGGCACCGTCCAGGAGGCGTGGCGGGACGGCGCGAGCCACGAGCACCGCCCGCACCGTCAGCACCTGCCGGCCGAGGAGCGCCGCATCGAGCGGTGCAAGTCGTTCAGCCAGACCCGGCAGACGCCCGAGGACGCCGTGATCGACCTGGAGGCCATGGACTACGACTTCTGGGTCTTCACGGACCTGATCTCGGGGTACGACAGCGTGGTCTACCGCGACGTCCGCACCGGCCGCCACCGCCTGGCATCGCTGGGGCCCGTGGGCCAGGAGCGCGAGGCCGAGGGGCTGCTGAGCGTGAGCACGGTCCCCGTGCCCGTGAGCACGGTGCCCGAGGCCGTTCAGCGGCTGAACCTCACCGGACTGCCGTTCGTCTTCTTCGCCGACACGGCCACCGGTCGGGGCAGGGTGCTCTACCACCGCTACGACGGCCATTACGGGCTGATCACCCCGGCCCGGTAAGGAGCGGCCGGCCTGTTCGCCGCAGACGAGTGCCGCGCCCAGGCGGAGGGGCCCGGCCTTCCCCTGGTCCCGGCCACTTCCCGTGGTCCCGGCCACTTCCCCTGGTCCCGGCCACTTCCCCGACGGAAACGTCCCCTTGCACGGAGGATTCCATGTCACGAGGTACCGTCATCGCCGCTGTGGACGGCTCGGTCGAGTCGCAGGCTGCCGCGCGGTGGGCTGCCCGAGAGGCGCTACTGCGGGATCTGCCCCTGCACATCGTCCATGCCTGGCAGGACTGGTCGCCGGCGTTCGCCCACGCCCCGTTCACGGGTGCGGACACCGCCCCCGGCGAAAAGACCATCACCCCGCACGGGGCCGAGCGCATCCCGCGTGAGACGGCCGAGCGGGTGCGAGAGGATCATCCCGGTCTGCACGTCAGCGTCGAGCAGGTCTTCGGCCGTCCCGTCGAGGTGCTGCTCGCCGCGGCGAACAAGGCGGAGGTCCTGGTTCTGGGTTCGCGAGGGCTGGGCGCCCTGGGTGGCCTGCTGGCCGGATCGGTGTCCTTGCCCGTCGTCGCGCATGCCGAGTGCCCGGTCGTCGTCGTGCGGGCCGGCGACCGGGCCGAGGAGGAGAAGCAGCCTGTGGACGGCCCGATCGACCGGGCGCGGTACCTCGATGTGGTGCTGGGGCTCGACCTCACCCGGCCGTGCGACGAGCTGATCGAATTCGCCTTCTCCTCCGCCGTCGCACGCGGGGCCGCCCTGAGGGTCGTCCACGGGTGGGACGTACCGATCGTCTTCGGACACGACCCCGAAGCCGTCGATCCCGGACACGGCGTCGCGATGGGACTGCGTGAAGCAAGCGTGCTCACCGACGTGCTGCGGCCGTGGCGGGGCAAGTTCCCGGAGGTCGACGTCAAGGAGCAGTGTGTGGTGGGCGGGGCGGCCGACCACCTCGTGGACGCCTCGAAGGACGCCTCACTGCTGGTCGTGGGACGGCGTGTACGCCGCGCGGCGATCGGCCCGCGCATCGGCCCGATCACGCACGCGGTGCTGCACCGTGCTGCGGCGCCTGTGGCGGTGGTGCGGCACCTGTGACCGTCGCTCGTGGTCGGCACGACCTCGCTGGAGCCTGCCGGGGCCCGGTGCGGCCGCTTCCCTTCCGGGGGAAGCGGCCGCACCGGGCCCCGGTCGTTGCGAGGGTGCGGTAGCGCGGCGGCTGAGGCCGAAGCGCTGGGGTCGAGCCTTCGGCCCGGGCCATCCGCAACGCGCTCCGCCCGCATCGCAGGAACGGCAGCGCCGGCCCCGCCGGGCCGAACCGCGGCCGACCAGAACGGCATCACGACGACGACAGCCCCGACGCCGGTCGCGGCGCCGAGACTGTCACCGCACCGGTCCCGCCGGAGGAGGACGTCGGAGCGGCGAACACGAGTACGGCGCCGATCCCGATCGATGTGACGGCTCCGACGGCCGTCCGGCACAGCCACCAGGCCCGTACCGCGGCAGGCACGGTGGTGGGCCGGCGGGCCGAGTGCATCGGTCCGCCGGCCGGGGACATCAGAACCGCACTCAACTCACGGCCGCGTCGAACGCCAGGAAGCCGGCGACCGCCACCAGCAGCATGCCCATGAGGGGTGCCATGAAGCGCAGGTACTGGTCGTAGCGGACCTTGGCCAGGGCGAGGCCGCCCATGACGACCGCGGAGGTGGGGGTGATGAGGTTCACCCATCCCGAGGCGGACTGGTAGGCGGTGACCACCAGGGCCCGGCTGACTCCCGCGAAGTCGGCCAGTGGCGCCAGGATGGGCATGGCGAGGGCCGCGTGGCCGGAGGAGGAGGGGACGAAGAACGCCAGGGGGAGGTTCACCCCGAACATCAGGACGGCGAACGCGCTGGAGGACGTGCCGGACACCGCCTCGTGCAGGGCGTCGAGGATGGTGTCGGTGACGCGGGCGTTGTTCATGATGACGGTGACGCCCCTGGCCAGCATGACGATCATCGCCGCGCCGATGAAGTCTCCTGCTCCGGCGGTGACGGCTTCCACGGTGCCCTTTTCACGTAGTCCTCCGAGCAGCCCGACAAGGATGGCCGCGACGATGAACAGGGCGGCGAGTTCGGGGAAGTACCAGCCGAGTGTGGGCAGGAAGGTGATGTGGAGATCGGCCCAGGGGACCACGGCGAAGATCATGAAGAGGAAGGTGGCCGCGAAGAGGCCGAGGACGATGCGCTGACGACTGGTCAGGTCCGCCTGTCCGCCGCTCTCGGCCTGGAGACGGTGGTCGTCCTCGGTGAGCGGTGTCAGGGAGCGGGTGGGGTCGGCTGTGATGCGGCGGGCGTAGCGCAGCACGTACGCGGCTGCCAGGGCCGTCAGGCAGGCCCACATCGTCAGACGGAGCAGGATGCCGTCTCCGGTGCCGATGCCGGCGCTGTCGGAGGCCACTCCGGTGGCGAAGGGGTTCACGGTGGAGGCGAGGGTGCCGACTCCGGCGCCGACCATGACGACGGTCGCGGCGACCATGCGGTCGTAGCCGAGGCCGAGCATCAGGGGGATCATGAGGCCGTAGAAGCCGAGCGTTTCCTCCGCCATGCCGTAGGTGGTGCCGCCGAGGGAGAACACCGCCATGAGGACGACGAGCAGTACGGCCCGGTGGTGCCGGAGGCGTTGGGCGAGGCGGGCCACTCCGGCGGTGAGGGCGCCGGTGCGCATGGTGACGGTGATGAATGCGCCCACGGCCAGGATGAAGAGGAACACTCCGGCGGCGCCCGCGAAGGTGCCGGTGGCCCCGGGTGCGGTGAGACCGCTCTGGGTGTCGGTGACGCCGTACAGGCCGTTGACCGGTGAGAGGAACAGGTCCCCCAGCCGCTCCCGGAAGCCGGTGGTCACCTCCACCGGCCGGTAGGTGCCGGGGACGGGGCTGCCGTCCTTGGTGTCGTAGCGGCCGGCGGGGACCACGAAGGTCAGGGCCCAGACCGCGACGGTGACCGCTATGAGGACGGTGAACGCGGAGGGGAAGGTGAAACGCCGTTTCGCGGGCGCGGTGCCGGCATTGTCGGCGGCGGGCTCGGGGGCGACGGGGGGTGTGTCGAGGCTCATGTCAGGTCCTCATGCGCGTCGGGGCGGCGGTGGAGGTCGCGGCCGGTGGGTGTGACGACGGTGCCGGCGGTCCCGTGGAGGATGGCGCGGGCGTCTCGGAGGGCGCCGATGGCGGCGGTGCCGCCGGTGAGTTCCACGAACCGGCACACGGCGTCGACCTTGGGGCCCATCGATCCCGCCGGGAAGCTCAGGGCTCGGAGCGCTGCCGGGGTGGTCCGTCCGATGGGTTCTGCGTCGGGGGTGCCGTAGTGGAGCGAGACGTGCGGGACGTCGGTGAGCAGCAGCAGGGCGTCGGCGTCCAGCGCCTCGGCCAGCAAGGCCGCGGTGAGGTCCTTGTCCACCACCGCTTCGACGCCGGTCAGCTGACCCTGCTCGTCACGGATGACCGGTACACCGCCGCCCCCCGCGCACACGGCCACCGCTCCCGATGCGAGCAGCAGCCGGATCAGCCGGGTCTCCACGACCCTCTGGGGGCGGGGCGAGGGCACGACGCGCCGCCAGTGCATGCCGTCCTGTTTGACCGTCCAGCCCCGCTTCGCGGCCAGGCGTTCGGCTTCCTCCTGGTCGTAGACGGGGCCGACGAATTTGGCCGGGTCGGTGAAGGCGGGGTCGGCGGCGGAGACCAGGGTCTGGTTGAGCAGGGCGCACACCTGGCGGCCTGGCAGGGCGTTCTGCAGGCACTGCAGGAGCCAGTAGCCGATCATGCCCTGGGTCTCCGCGCCCAGGACGTCGAAGGGGTAGGGGTCGCTCAGGGACGGGTCGGCGGCGCTTTCCAGGGCGAGGACGCCGACCTGGGGGCCGTTGCCGTGGGTGATGACCAGCTCGTGCTCGTGGGCGAGCGGGGCGAGGGCCGCCACGGCGGCGCGGACGTTGGCGAGTTGCACGGCGGCGTCCGGCCGCTCCTCGCGGCGGAGCAGGGCGTTGCCACCCAGGGCGACGACGACACGCATGAGTGTTCTCCAGGGGCGGGGGCGGGCGGGGTTCAGTCGGCGAGGGTGGCGACCAGGACCGCCTTGATGGTGTGGAGCCGGTTCTCGGCCTGGTCGAACACGATGGAGTGGAAGGACTCGAAGACCTCGTCGGTGACTTCCAGCGCGGTCATGCCGGTGCGGGCGGCGATCTTCGCGCCGACGGTGGTGTCACTGTTGTGGAAGGCGGGAAGGCAGTGCATGAACTTCACCCGCGGGTTCCCGGTCGCCCGAAGGACGGCGGAGGTCACCTGGTAGGGCTTGAGCAGAGCAATGCGCTCGTCCCACAGCTCGGGCGGCTCCCCCATCGACAGCCAGACGTCGGTGTAGACGAAGTCCACCCCTGCCACGCCCTCGGCCACGTCCTCGGTGAGCGTGATCCGCGCACCGGTGCCGGCCGCCACCTTGCGTGCCTCCTCGACCACGTCGGGGGCGTTGTGCAGGGCGCTGGGGCCGATCATGCGTACGTCCATGCCGAGCATCGCCGCGGTGATCAGCAGCGAGTTGCCGACGTTGTTCCGGGCGTCCCCCAGGTAGGCGAAGGACACCTGGTGCAGCGGCTTGTCGGTGTGCTCCCCCATGGTGAGCACGTCGGCGAGGGACTGGGTGGGGTGCCACTGGTCGGTCAGCCCGTTCCACACCGGAACGCCGGCGTACTGGGCCAGTTCCTCCACCAGCCGCTGGTCGCTGCCCCGGTACTCGATGCCGTCGTAATAGCGGCCGAGCACCCGGGCGGTGTCCTTGACCGATTCCTTGTGACCGAGCTGCGAGCCGACGGGATCGAGGTAGGTCACGTGGGCGCCCTGCTGATGGGCGGCCACTTCGAACGCGCAGCGGGTTCGGGTCGAGGTCTTCTCGAAGATGACGGCGATGTTCTTGCCGCGCAACCGCTGCTCCTCGCATCCGCTGCGGCGGGCGGCCTTGATCTGTGCGGACAGTTCCAGCAGGTGGCGGAACTCCTCCGGGGTGAAGTCGAGTTCCTTGAGGAAGGTGCGGTGGCTCAGGTCGACGGACATGCTCTGGCTCCTTGGGGCATGCGGGGCGGTGCGGAAGAGGCGGGGTGACCGACCGGAGGCGGGGCGCGTCAGGCGGCTTCTCGCTCGATGGGGCAGCTCATGCATCGCGGGCCGCCACGGCCCCGGCCGAGCTCACTGCCCCGCACGGTGATGACCTCGATGCCGTTCTTGCGCAGGTAGGTGTTGGTGGTGACGTTGCGCTCGTAGGCGACAACCACTCCTGGCTCCACGGCCAGCACGTTGCAGCCGTCGTCCCACTGCTCCCGCTCGGCGGACCGCACGTCCTGGCTCGGTGTGAGCACGTTGACGGAGGGCAGCCCGAGGGCGTCCGCGATGGCCTGGTCCATGTGCTCGGGCGCGTGGTCCGTGATCTTCAGACCCTGCCCGCCCGTCCCGGGTTCGATCGTCGAGGTCGGCAGCATGCCCAGGCCGGCGTAACGGGTGAAGGTGTCACCGCTGACCATCGTCATCACGGTGTCCAGGTGCATGAAACTGCGGCGCTTGGGCATGTTGATCGCCACCACCCGCCGGGCGGAGCCCGCGGTGAACATCCGCAGCGCCAGGTTCTCCACGGCCTGCGGGGTGGTGCGCTCACTCATGCCAACGAGTACGGCACCGTTGCCGATGACGAGGACGTCACCGCCCTCGATGGTGGCCGGGTACGCTCCTTCCCCGTCGGTCCACCGGTGGAACTCGCCCTTGTCGAAGAGCGGGTGGTGGCGGTAGACGGCCTCGAAGTGGACCGTCTCCCGGCGGCGGGCCCGCTTGCTCATCGGGTTGACGCTCACCCCGTCGTACGCCCAGCACGATGTGTCGCGCGTGAACAGGTGGTTGGGCAACGGCGCGAGCAGGAAGTCGTCCGGCGCCATGGCATGGAGGCGGACACTCGGTATGGTCCCGAGGTGCTGCTGCAGCTCGCCCTTGGTGACCCCGCCGATGAGGCACGCGGTAAGTGCTGTCGGCTCCAAGGAGTCGAAATGCGCACGGAACCGGTCGCCGGCCAGGGCCCCGAACTCCCGCTCGTCGAAAACCCTGTCCATGATCAGCTGCCGAGCGGCAGGCAGTGCCAGCGTCTCGGTCAACAGGTCCGCGAAGAGGTGGACACGCACTCCACGGTCGCGCAGCGTGTCGGCGAAGGCGTCGTGCTCCTCACGGGCACGCTTGACCCAGAGCACGTCGTCGAAGAGGAGCGCGTCCTTGTTCGTGGGAGTGAGTCGCTTCAGTTCCAGGTCCGGCCGGTGCAGGATGACCTGCTTCAGGCGGCCGGTCTCGGAATCGACGTGAAAAGACATGGGACCCCCGTGAGGTCGGTTTCGA
This sequence comes from Streptomyces antimicrobicus, assembly GCF_020532625.1. GTDB lineage: Bacteria > Actinomycetota > Actinomycetes > Streptomycetales > Streptomycetaceae > Streptomyces > Streptomyces antimicrobicus. The sequence continues at coordinate 92,219 of NZ_JAJAUY010000005.1, forward strand.
AGTGCCGCGCACGCACGGCACCTGACGCGCTCCCCGGCCTCTGCACGAGGTCCGGGGAGCACTTGAACCCTGTCACCGGCGCCCGTCGGAACCGGGCGGCAACAGTCCTCGGCGGCAGGTCGTGCGGTACCCGGCGGCGGGGGCCCATTCGGACGGGACGCAGGGCCTTTCGGCTCTGGGCGCTGCCCGGCGTCGGCTGCGGCAGACCGGTCAGGCACCCGCTACAAATTGATAATGGCATCCATTTTCATGTAGCCTCTCCATGTCAGCCACCCCACCCGAGGAGTCCCACGATGGCCGTCCCCAAGCGGAAGATGTCCCGCAGCAACACCCGCCACCGCCGCGCCCAGTGGAAGGCGACCACACCCCAGCTGGTGCCGATCACCGTCGACGGCTCCGTCTACCAGGTCCCCCAGCGCCTGGTGAAGGCGTACGAGCGCGGTCTCGTCCGCCCCGAGGGCTGAGCTCGTGACCTCGCACGACCGCCTGCCGGTGACGGTGCTGTCCGGATTCCTCGGCGCGGGAAAGACCACTGTGCTCAACCACGTGCTCGGCAACCGCGAGGGCCTGCGGGTCGCGGTGATCGTCAACGACATGAGCGAGGTCAACATCGACGCCGCGCTGGTACGCGGTGGTCAGGCGGCGCTCTCACGCACCGACGAGCGGCTGGTCGAGATGACCAACGGGTGCATCTGCTGCACCCTGCGCGACGACCTGCTGGAGGAGGTCGACCGGCTCGCCCGCGAAGGCCGCTTCGACTACCTGCTCATCGAGTCCAGTGGCATCTCCGAGCCCATGCCGGTCGCCGCCACCTTCTCCTTCCCCCGGGACGACGGCGCCACCCTCGGCGACCTCGCCCGCCTCGACACCATGGTCACCGTCGTCGACGCCGCGAACTTCCTGCGCGAGCTCGAAGGCGGAGACGAACTTGCCGCACGTGGACTGGCCGCCTACGAGGACGACGAGCGCACCATCAGCGACCTGCTCATCGACCAGGTCGAGTTCGCCGACGTCATCGTCCTCAACAAGCTGGACCTGGTGAAGCCTGACCCGGCCCGGCGCCTACGGGCTGCGCTGACCCGGCTGAACCCCGCCGCCCGCATCGTGCCCGCCGTGCACGGGCAGACAGCCCTCGACCACATCCTGGGCACCGGCCTGTTCGACGTGGAGAAGGCACAGCAGGCGCCCGGCTGGGTCCAGGAGCTCAACGGTGACCACATCCCGGAGACCGAGGAGTACGGCATCTCCTCGGTCGTCTTCCGTGCCGACAGGGCCTTCCATCCGGGCAGGCTGTGGACGTTCGTGACCAAGGGTCTCGACAGCGGCACCTTCGGGCGGATCCTGCGCTCCAAGGGCTTCTTCCGGCTCGCCAGTCGCCCCCGCGTGACCGGCCTGTGGTCCCAGGCCGGCGCCGTCGCGCGCTTCGAACCCTCCGGCACCCGCGGCCCCGACACCACCCAGGGCCAGGAGCTGGTCTTCATCGGCACCGGCCTGCGCGGCGAAGCCCTCCTGGCGGCACTGGAAGCCTGCCTGCTCGCCCCGGGCGAAAGCGCACCCGAGGAGGACGAGTTCCCCGCCTGGGAGACGTACGGAACCGACGACGCCTGCGACATCCACGAACACGCTGCAGAGGCAGCCTGAGACTCCGGGCTGGGCGGTGGTCGCAGCCACGGCACCGCCCGGCCCGGTCGTGCAAGGAGGTCACCGTCTCCCCAGCGGCTCTCGGCCCCTTCGCCGAGCCGGTCCTCGCGCGCGTGCCGGAACCGCCGCTCCATGCCGCGGGTCCCTGATCGGCGAACTCCTTCCGCAGTTCAGCGGACCCTGCCTCGCGGCTTCAGGTGCGTCGGGGGCAGGGCCGGGGCCGGGATCGGAGGGCCGGCGTAGCCCTTGACCTCGCCGAAGCGGGTGCCGTTCGTCCAGTCCTCGCGGGCCTGGGCGATCTCCTCGTGGGAGCGGCCGATCCAGTTCCAGAACATGACGATCTCCTCCTCGAACGGTTCGCCGCCCAGCAGCATCAAGGAGGCGTCCGACGAGGCGCGCAAGGGGAGGGACGTGCGGCCGCAGCCCAGGTAGAGCATCGAGCCGGGCAGGAGCGGGACCTCGTCCACGTGGGCCTCGCCGGACATCGACAGGACCGCGTACTCGAAGTCCGGGTCGAGGGGGAGGCGGGCCTCGGCCCCGGCGGCGAGGGTGAGGTCGGCGCCGACGATCGGGGTGTACGTCGTGCCCGGGGAGGTGGCTCCGTCGAGCGAGCCGAGGATCAAGGTCGCGTCGAGGCCGGGCGCGGTGACGTGCGGGAGCTCGGCGTGGTGCTGGAAGTGCGGGTCGACGTGGCGGTGGGCGTCGGGGAGGGCGACCCACAGCTGGGCCCCGTGCAGGAAGCGGGCGTGGTCGCGGGGGCTCTCCTCGGAGTGGCTGATGCCCCGGCCGGAGGTCATCAGGCCCAGCTCGCGCGGGCGCACCACCTGAAGGCTGCCGACGCTGTCGCGGTGGAGCACCTCGCCCTCGTGCAGCCAGCTGACGGTCTGCAGGCCCTGGTGGGGGTGGGGGGCCACCTGCATGCCGGGCTCGTCGGCGATGTCGTCGGGACCGTAGTGGTCGACGAAGCACCAGGCGCCGACCATCCGCCGGCCCAGGTTCGGCAGCAGCCGGCGGACCTCGGTGCTCTCGCCGAGCTTGACCTGGCGGGGGCTGAGGAGTTCGCGGACCGGTTCGGCGACGACGAAACCGCGTCCGCCGCAGGTGGAGAGCGCGGGCTGGCGATCGAGATTGCTCATGGTCACAACCTAGCCGGGTCGTGCGGTCCCGTTCGACGGAATGTCGAGGCCCGTGCGGAGTGTTGCAGGGACCATGAACACCCCGAGCGCCTACTACGAGCACGGTACGGCCGCCGAGCGCTGGGCGCGCGCCCAGCTCTTCTTCGACGCGAAGGAGTACGCCCCGGCCGCCCTGGTCCTCACCTCCCTCGCCGCCGAGGTGCCCGAGCAGCTGGCACCCCGGCTGCTGCTGGCCCGCGCCTTCTACCACTCCGCCCAGCTGACGCGGGCCGAGCGCGAACTGCGCGCGATCCTGGAACGCTGGCCGGTGGAGGACTACGCGCAGCTGCTGCTCGGTCGCACCCTGGAGCGGCAGGGCCGGGCCGCCGAGGCGGCGCCGTACCTGCGGATCGCCGCGGCGATGGCCGGGGAGTTCCCCGAGGGCTGATCCCCCGCCCCCGCCTCCCTCGGCCTCCGGTCGGCGGCCGGGGGCCGGCCGCCGACCGGATAGCCTGGGGGCACGATGAACCGTCTGACCACGCCTTTCGGCTCCTACGAGCTCACCCGCTTCCCCGAGGACCCCCGCGACCGGCTGCGCGCCTGGGACGCCGCCGACGAGTACCTGCTGCGGCACCTGGACGCCGGCACCGGTGAGCGGGGGCCCGTGGAGCTGGCCGGGCGGCGGATCACGGTGCTCGGCGACCGCTGGGGGGCGCTGGTCACGGCGCTGGCGGGCCACCGGCCAACGCAGATCACCGACTCCTTCCTCGCCCACGAGGCCACCCGCGCGAACCTGGCCCGGGCCGGGGTCCCCGAGGGTCGCGTACGGCTGCTCACCACGCAGGACGCTCCGCCGGAGCGGATCGACGTCCTGCTGGTCCGGGTGCCCAAGAGCCTGGCGCTGCTGGAGGACCAGCTGCACCGGCTGGCGCCGCACGTCCACGCGGGCACGGTGGTCGTGGGCACCGGCATGGTCAAGGAGATCCACACCTCCACGCTGGCGCTGTTCGAGCGGATCCTCGGACCGACCCGGACCTCCCTCGCCGAGCGCAAGGCGCGGTTGATCTTCTGCACCCCGCGCGTCCCGGCGCCCGCTGCCGGGACCGACGCCGCCGCTGCCGGTACGGATGCCCGCGCCGGTGCCCGTACCGACGCCGGCGCGGGCGCAGGCGCCTCGAACCCGTGGCCGCTGACGTACACGCTCGGCGCGGACGCCGGCGCCGGGCCGGCCGAGGGGCTGACCGTGGTCAACCACGCCGGGGTCTTCTGTGCCGACCGGCTCGACATCGGCACCCGGTTCCTGCTCGGCCACCTGCCGAGCGGCACGGGTGCGCGCCGGATCGTGGACCTGGGCTGCGGCAACGGCGTCCTGGGTACGGCCGCGGCGCGGGTGAACCCGGGGGCGCAGGTCGTCTTCGCCGACGAGTCGTACCAGGCGGTGGCCTCGGCGCGGGCGACGTACGCGGCGAACGGCGGCGACGGCGGGGCCGAGTTCCTCGTCGGTGACGGGCTGGCCGGGCTGCCCGCCGGGTCGGTGGACCTGGTGCTCAACAACCCGCCGTTCCACTCCCACCAGGCGACGACCGACGCGACGGCGCTGCGCATGTTCGCGCAGGCGCGCCGGGCGTTGCGGCCGGGCGGTGAGCTGTGGGTGGTCGGCAACCGTCACCTCGGCTACCACGTGCGGCTGCGCCGCCTCTTCGGCAACTGCGAACTGGTCGCGGGCGACCCGAAGTTCGTGATCCTGCGGGCCGTCAAGGGCAGGCGGGAGCCGCGCCGCACCGCCTAGACTCCGCCGTGTGAGCAGCAGCACGGCCGAGGAAGGCGGACCCGCGGGCAGCGCCGGCGGCACCGGCACGGGGCGCTACCGCCGGGAGGAGGTGGCCCGGGCGGCCGGGGTGAAGGTGCGCAACCTGCGCTACTACCAGCAGCGGGGGCTGCTGCCGCCGCCGCGCCGCGAGGGCCGGATCGCCTGGTACTCCGACGACCACCTCGCCCGGCTGCGCCTGATCGACGACCTGCTGGGCCGGGGCTACACCGTCAACGGCATCGCCGAACTGCTCCAGGCCTGGACCGACGGCGGCGGCCTGGCCCAACTGCTGGGCCTGGAAAGGGAGATGACCCGCGACTGGGTGCCCCAGGAGGAACCGGTCACGATGTCCCTGGCCGAGCTGCGCGCACTGTTCGGCCCTGCCGGATCGGCCGAGGACACCCGGCGGGCGGCCGAGCTGGGCTACGTGCACGTCGACGGGGACAAGGTGACGCACCGCAGCCGCCGGCTGCTGGCGGCGACGGTGACGCTCGTGCGGCAGGGGGTGCCGCTGGCCGAGGTGCTGGAGACGGGCGCGTTCGTGCAGGAGCAGGCGGCACAGATCGCGGACCGGTTCGTCGGACTGTTCCGGCGGCATGTGATCGGCCCCGACGGGGTGGAGCGGCTTTCGGCCACGCGGTTGCGGGAGATCGCCGACGCGGTGGCGGCGCTGCGCCCGGTGGCCGGCGAGGTGGTGAACGCCGAGTTCGCCCGCGCGATGGCGCGCCGGGTGGACGCCGAGGCGGCCGCCCTGCTGCCTCCCGAACGGCACTCCGGACGGCGCCCCGGACGGGTGTCCTCCGACCGTACGCAGCAGTAGGAGTCGGCCGAAAAGCGGCGCTCGCGCAACCTTGCCAACCACCATTGGCACTCTTACATTCAACTCGTCGGTAACAACGGTGCACAACCGATGTATTGGGGCATCCCATGGAAGAATCCCAGTTCCGGCAAGACGATGACAGAGCCGACTTATCCGGCGCTTCCCACCCTGTCGACGGCTCCGCGGGCCGCGTGCGCTGGCGCCGGTTCGCCGTCCTGACCGTTCCGGCCGTCGCGGTCACCGCCGGGCTCGGCATCGCGCTCGCCCAGGGCGCGCTCGCCGCCTCCTTCGCCGTCTCGGGCCAGCAGTTCAAGGTGTCCGCCAAGAGCCTGACGGGCGAGGGTTTCGCCCAGTACGGCAGCGTGGACGTCAACGCCCGGGAAGAGCTGATCCCGGTGGCGGTCACCGCCATCCGCGAGGCCAAGCTGCACAGCCTCTGCCAGTCCGTCGTCACCTCGCTCCCGGTGATCGGCGACATCTCGCTCAACCTGACCGCCGGCCAGAAGAACCCGGTCGAGGCCAGCAACCTGTTCGTGGACGCCACCCAGCTCGGCGGCAACGCGGAGTTCAAGAACATCGAGATCGGACGCGACGCCTCCACGCTCGACAAGGGTCCCGCCGACGCGCAGGGCATGCAGGACCTGTTCGGGCAGCAGGCCGACTCCGTCACCATCAGCGACCTCCAGCAGACCGCGTGGGCGACGAACGCCGGCACCTTCAAGCTCTCCGGCCTCAACATGAACATCAGCAAGGGCAAGAAGGAATGCTTCTAGGCCCAGGGTTCCGCCGCTGGCGACGCAGCAGGCCGTTCTGGGGAGGGCTCCTCACCGTCCTCGCCGGGGCCGAGATCTGCGTCCTGCCGCTGGCTCCGCTGAAGATCATGCTCCAGCAGGGCGTGGCCGGCATCCCGTCCGTCCTGATGGGCGTGGTGATGATCGTGCTGGGGCTCTCCGCCTGGTTCGCTCCCCACCACCGCGCCCTCGCCGGAGTGCTCACCACTGTGATCGCCACCGCCGCGCTGGTCCTGTCCAACCTCGGCGGGTTCCTCGTCGGCACCCTGCTCGGCATCGTCGGCGGCGGCCTGATGTTCGCCTGGCAGCCCGGTACCGCCCGGGCCGGTCGCCGCTCCCCCGGCGGCGCCCTCTCCCCCACCCCCCAGCAGCACCCCGATCCCCAAGGAGCTCAGCCATGAGCCGTACGCGCACCACCCTGGCCCTCGGGCTCGCCGCAGCCGGCGCCCTGACCCTCGGCTCGGCCGCCGGGACCACCGCGGCCCCCTTACCCGCGGCCGGCTCGACGACCGTCACGCCGGCCGGCCACACGTTCCAGGCGACCCTGAGCGGGAAGGCCACCCTCAAGGCCGGTTCGGTCACCGTGACCTGCTCGGTCTCCGTGGCCACCGGCTCCGTCCCCGCCGCCCCGGGCAACCAGAACGCGGCCGGCCCGGTCTCCTCCCCGATCTCCCCGCCGACCTACAGCTCCTGCACCGCCAGCCTGCCGGGCGTCACCCCGACGGTCACCACCAGCGGCGCCTGGTCGGTGTCGATGCAGCACGGGCAGCCCACCACCGCGACCCTGACCGTCCCGGCCGGCGGGCTGGTGCTCAAGACGACCGGCCTCGCGACCTGCACGGTCACCGCCGCCCCGACCGGCGCGGCCGGGGTGCCGGGCACGTGGGCCAACGGCGCCCCGTCCAGCCTGACGTTCTCCGGCGCGTCGGTGCCGGTGAAGGTCACCGGCGGCTTCGGCTGCCCGACGAGCGCGACGACCTCCACCTTCAACGCCGTCTACTTGGTGACCGACACCACCGACCCGGCGCAGCAGATCACCGTCACGCCCTGACGCCGGCCCCCGGCCCCGCCGGCCGGCCCGCGCTCCGGTCCACGACCACCCGGTAATGGGTCGTCAGCCGCCCGTCGGCGCCGAGGACATGGAAGGCGACGGCGGGCGGCTCGTCCAGGTGCACGTAGGGGCCGGAACCGTCCGGCCGCTCCCACGGCAGCACCGTCGTCGAGACCACGCCCGGCGCGACCAGCAGCGGCCGTCCCGCGAAGGTGGTCGCGGCCGCGGTGTGGGCGTGCCCGCACAGGAAGGCCGTCAGATGCGGGTAGCGGCCGGCGAGTTCGGCCAGCCGCTCCTCGCCGAACTGCCGGATGCCGTCCACGTACGGGATGTGCAGCTCCACCGGCGGGTGGTGGAAGGCGACCAGCACAGGGGTGTCGGAGGGGGTCTCGTGCAGGACGCCCTCCAGCCAGCCGAGCGTCTCCTCCTCCAGCCGGCCCTCGTCCTTGCCGGGTACGGACGAGTCGCAGACCGCGAGGACGAAACCGGCCCCGCGCAGCACCTGGTTGACCGGCCCGGGCTCGGCCCGCCGGCCGAGGAGCCCCTCCCGGAAGGCGCCGCGTTCGTCGTGGTTGCCGGGACAGACCACCAGCGGGTGCCGGGAGGTGAGCAGCGCCCGGGCCTCGGCGTACTCCTCGGCCAGGCCGCGGTCGGCTATGTCACCGCTGACCAGCACCGCGTCGAGGTCGTACGGCAGCTCGTCGAGGTAGGCCATGACGGCCCGGGTCCGGTCGGCGGCGCGCCGGCCGGTGTCGAAGTGGACGTCGCTGAGATGGGCGATCACGATCACGTGGGGGTTCCTTCCGTGGTTCTCGCTCGGGGCGTGCGGCGGTTGCACCGTCCCGTTCTACGGGCCGCACCGCCCTGACCGGAAGAGCCACCCCGCACCCGGTGGCACGATCGGAGCCCCGCCCGGACCGGGTTGGGCGCGAGGGGGTGGCGACTCATACGATGACGCGCCATGGACACGAGTGAGGGCGGCAGACAGCCGGTCGACGGCCGCTTCGAATTGATCTCCCCGTTGGGCAGCGGGGGCATGGGCACGGTGTGGCGGGCCCGTGACATCGCCCTGCACCGCGAGGTGGCGCTCAAGGAGGTCCGCCCGCCGGACCCGGCGCTCGCCGCCGCCCACCCCGGTCTGGCCGTGCAACTGCGCGAGCGGGCCGTGCGCGAGGCCCGGGCGCTGGCCCGGCTGGCGCATCCGCACGTGGTGACGATCCACCACATCGTGGAGCCGGCGGCCGGCAGCGACGGGCACCCGTGGATCGTGATGGAACTGGTCAAGGGCGGCTCCCTGCACGACCGGCTGGCCCAGGGCCCGATGCCCGTGGCCGACGTGCTGCGGCTCGGCCTCGAAGTGCTCTCCGCGCTGCGGGCGGCGCACGCCGAGGGTGTCCTGCACCGCGACGTGAAGCCCGCCAACGTCCTGCTGCGCCCCGACGGCAGCGCCGTCCTGACCGACTTCGGGATCGCCGCCCTGCACGGTTCGGCCGATCTCACCGCCACCGGCGACCTCATCGGCTCGCCCGAGTACATCGCGCCCGAGCGGGTCCGCGGCCAGGAGGGCAACCCGTCCTCCGACCTGTGGTCGCTCGGCATGCTGCTGTACGTGGCCGCGGAGGGCGTGCACCCGCTGCGCCGGGCGACCGGGCTGGCGACGGTGGTCGCGGTCCTGGACGAGCCGATCCCGGCGCCGACGCGGTCGGGTCCGCTGGGTCCCGTCCTGGAGCGGCTGCTCGTGCGGGACCCCCTGGCGCGCCCGGACGCCGCCCTGCTGGAGCAGCTGCTGCGCGGGGCG
>NZ_JAJAUY010000050.1 GCF_020532625.1 Streptomyces antimicrobicus
CGACCATCGCCCGGGACTTCGTCACCGCCTCGGCGGCCGCCGCGCCCGCCGCGGACTCGGTCGGTGTGCGGCTGCGCAGCACCGAGGCCCTCGCCCTCGCCGAAGAGGACACCGAAGCGGTGGCCCGGTCCATGCTGGACCACGCGCTGCGCCCGCTGGGCGCCGTCGCGGTCGCGGTGTGGGCCGCCCATCCCGACCAGTCCCTCTCCCTCGCCGGCAGCGCCGGGTTCGGCCCCGAGGAGGCCTACCGCTGGCGGCACGTGCCGCCGGGGGTGCCCACTCCGGCGCGCCGGGCCCTCGACAGGCGGGCCTCCGTCGCGTACCCGGCGCTCTCCGCCGCCGGCCTGCCCTCGATCGGCCAGCACGAGATCGGCGGCGGGCGCCTGGCCGTGCCGGCAGGCATCGGGGGGCGGCTCACCGGTGTCCTGGAGGTGTGCTGGCCGGAGCGGCTGCCGGAGCAGTCCCAGCCGCTGCAACGGCAGTTCGAGGCGCTGGCGGAGCTCTGTGCCGCGACCCTGGAGACGTGGGCCGGGTCGCAGCCGCCGGGACCGGAGCGGCGCGACGCGCAACTGGACGGCGTACGGGCCCTCACCGACGGTCTGCTGGACCCGTGCCTGATCCTGCAGATGGCGCCCGAGAGCGGCGAGAGCCTGCTCCAGTTCACCATCCGGCACGCCAACCCCGCCTTCGTCGACTTCGCCGGGCGTCCCACCAGCGCCATCGTCGGCGCACGGCTGCTGGAGGCGTATCCGCTGGCGGCCGAACCGGGCGGACTGCTGGAGAAGGCCGAGCACGTCTTCGTGACCGGGGAGCCGTTCCGCACGGCCGGGATGACGCTCTCGGCCATGGTCGGCGGGGTGGCGCTGAGCACCCAGGCGAAGGTCAGCATCAGCCGCCACGGCAGCCACCTCGCGGTGGTCTGGCGGCTGGAGGACGGTACCCCGCGGGTGGCCCGCCTGCTCCAGCACGCCCAGCGGCTCGGGCGGATCGGCGGTTTCGAGGAGAACCTCGGGACCCGGCAGATCGTGTGGAACGAAGCGGTCTACGAGCTGCACGGCTTGCCCCCCGGTGCGCTGCCGATCCCGCTGGACCAGCTCGCCGACCACGCCCACCCCGACGACCGGCACACCATCGGCCGCTTCCTGCGCATGCTGCTGCACCACCAGAGGCCCGCCTCCACGGCGTTCCGGCTGCACCGGCCGGACGGCGTGACGCGGCACATCCGTGTGGTGGCCGAGCCGGTCCACGACCGGGACGGCCGGCTGCACCTCGTACGCGGCGCCTACCAGGACATCTCCGCCCAGCACTGGACGGAGGTCGCCCTGGCCGCCACCCGCGACCAGCTCGCCCAGACCGAACAGCAGGCGGCGGAACGCAGCCGCCTGGCCCGCCAGCTCCAGCACGCCATCATGCCGCCGGTGCGGGGCCCGGTGAACCTCGACGACCTGCACGTCGCCGTGCGCTACCGGCCCGCGGAGAAGGACCACCTGGTCGGCGGGGACTGGTACGACACGCTGACCCTGCCGTCCGGCGAGATCCTGCTGTGCGTGGGCGACGTCGCCGGGCACGGCATCGAGGCCGCGACGGGCATGGTCGCCCTGCGGAACGCCCTGCGCGGGCTGGCGGCCACCGGAGCGGGTCCCGCGCAGCTGCTGACGTGGCTCAACAGCATCACCCACCAGCTGACCGAGAACCTCACGGCGACGGCCGTGTGCGGGCTGTACGACCCGGCGACGCGCAGGCTGCGCTGGGCCCGGGCCGGCCACCCGCCGCCGGTCCTGCTGCGCGGGGGCACCGCGCAGACGCTGCCCCAGCTCGGGGGGATCCTGCTCGGGGTGGTGGACCAGGCCGAGTACGAGGAGAACGAGATCCGGATGCGGCCCGGGGACCTGCTGGTGCTGTACACCGACGGACTCATCGAACGCCGGGACCAGTCCCTCCAGGCGTCGCTGACCAGTTTGATCTCGCTGACCGAGAAGGCCGGCGGGGAGAGCGGCCCGGCGGACCTGGAGGCCCAGTTGGACCATCTGCTGCGCTACAGCCGGGCGGACACCGACGACGACACCTGCCTGGTCGGCGTGTCCGTCCTGGGCGATCCGGAGGCGGACGGGACGGACGCCGCGCCGCCCGCCGCGGAAGGGGCGGGACCGGACTTGGCCGGGCCCGGGACGCTTGCGTAAGGTCGAAGGGCACTCTTGGGAGGAACGACGACGATGCCAGCCGATCACGAGGAGGGAGCCGGCATGACGGCCGGGCACCCGCAGGCGGCACCGGTCACGGTGCAGGTCCACCACACGCAGGGGGGCGGGGCGGTGTGCCGCGTCGCCGGCGACCTCGACATCGAGGGTCTCGCGCCCGCGGAGGAATCACTCACCGGGTTGGTCAGGCAGGCCCCGCCGGTGCTCGTGGTGGACCTCGAGGAGGTCGGGTTCTGCGACTCGTCCGGCTTGAACCTGCTGCTCAGGACCCGTGCGGCGGCGCAGGAGGCGGGGGTGAGGTTCCGGCTGGCCGCGGTGGCCCCGACGGTCATGCGGGTCCTCGAACTCACCGGCGCCCAGACCGTCTTCTCCCTCCACGAGTCGGTCGACGCCGCGCTCTCGGCGTGAGGGACCCGTGGGGCCTCCGGGCCGCGAGGGGCATGATCCGGGCGCACCGGGGCATCCGAATCCGGACGACCATCACTGCCGGCCACCGCGACAGCGACACCGCCGGCGACAGCAACAGCGACAGGACAACGCCGACACCGAAAGGGTTCCCGCACATGACGACCAGCCCGGGCACCCTCGACCAAGGCCGGTGGGGCGGGACACTGCCCCCCGGCGGCCAGCGGCGGCGCATCCCCCTGGCCGGGCTCTCCCAACCGGTGTCCCGCGCCCGGTCGTTCACCGTGCGGGCGCTGGAGGACTGGAGGTGGTCCACGACGTCGCCGGGCGTGGACCACGACGCCGCGCACGACGTCGTCCTGCTCGTGGCGGAGCTCGTGGCCAACGCCGTACTGCACGGCGGCGGCCCCCTGGCGCTGGTCCTGGACGCCTCCGAGGCCCGCCTGCGCGTCGAGGTGAGCGACGGCGACCCCACCCTGCCCAGGCCACGCCTGCCCCACCAGCCGTCCGTGCCCGGCGGCCACGGCCTGCTCATCGTCCAGCAGACGTCCGACCGCTGGGGAGCCGATCGGCACGCCGAGGGCAAGACCATCTGGGCGGAGTTCGACACGACCCGACTGACCCCGGACCCCTAGTCGGCGTCACCGGCGGGCCCGCGTAACCACCCCGCACGCCGACCGGCACCCGACAGATCTCCGCGGGACCTGCCTGGATGACGCCGAGACCGACCGGACGTACTGACACTGGTCGGGACACCTCCGCTCACGCGGAGAGGACATCCGCATCGCCCTCGACGCGCTCTTCGCCCGCGGGACACCTCCGCTCGCGCGGAGAGGACTTCGTCTGCTTGCCGTTGCGGACCTTGTAGACCGGGACACCTCCGCTCGCGCGGAGAGGACATCCACGGGCCCATCGGTGTCGGCAAGACGTCCGGGACACCTCCGCTGGCGCGGAGAGGACCGACGGTCACGTCATCTCCTTGTGCGTTATGGCGGGACACCTCCGCTCGCGCGGAGAGGACTTCGTCTGCTTGCCGTTGCGGACCTTGTAGACCGGGACACCTCCGCTCGCGCGGAGAGGACATCCACGGGCCCATCGGTGTCGGCAAGACGTCCGGGACACCTCCGCTGGCGCGGAGAGGACCGACGGTCACGTCATCTCCTTGTGCGTTATGGCGGGACACCTCCGCTCGCGCGGAGAGGACGGCAACCCGACCCAGCCCGGTACCGGCGACGCCGGGACACCTCCGCTCGCGCGGAGAGGACACCCTCTCGGTTGGACGCGGCCTTGGCTGTGATGGGACACCTCCGCTCGCGCGGAGAGGACCCTTGCTGACCTGCAGTCTTATAGGGGCTTTGCTGTTTCTTTGCTGTCGTGCTGGAAGGCGATCAGCGTAAGCCCATCGAAATCCACAGGTCTCCGGCGCTGGCGTCCAGTGGTCCTCAGCTCGAAGCCCTGCTCATTGTCGCTCGGATACGCAAGAGTGGCCGAGCCTTCCTGGGCAGCCGCAACCACGGCGGTCCAGAGCTCGTCTCGGACGCGGGCGGAGACGGTGCCGACGTAGAGCTCGGGTGTGACCTCCAACAGCCAGCGGCTGAGTGCTCCTCTCAGGTGAGGGGGAACGGCGGTAGTACAGAGCACGACCATCGAAGGCATGTCGGATCACCCCGGGGTCGTGCTGGTGGAGGCGTGGTTCGCACCGCCTCGCACGGGTCCGGTGACCGGGTCCCAGAGGTCGACGAGCTGTTCCTCGACGTCCGGAACCGCGTGCTCGGTGCCAGGGTCGAGAAGGTCCTGGATGTCGGCGACGATGCGTGGCAGCAAGGAGAAGAGCCGCAAGCCCTCCCGGAACGATCGGCGGGCGGCAGCTTCCGGGTTGGGGGCGGCGTGCAGCAAGAAGGCCAAGGGGATGGTGAGCCGGGCCTTGTAGAGGTCGGCGATGTCGTAGACGAATGCGGTTTCCGGTGTGGATGAAACCGAGGGCGGGCGAGCAGCCGAGGGCAGTGATGGCCGCGTGGGCGATGCCGTAGAGACAGGTGTTGGCTGCTGACAATGCCAGGTTGACCGGGTCCTGGCTGTCCCAGGAGGCCGGGTCGTACGCGCGGCGGAACCGGCCGATCCTGTGTTGCTGGGCCAGGAGGCGGTAGTGGGCCTTGAGTCGCTGGCCTTCCATGCCGCGCAGCTGCGCCAGCGACGTGGTTCCCCGGGGGACGCTCCCCGCGCCGAACCTCTTCTCGTACATGGCGGTCGCGACCGCCAGGCGTTGCCGGTCGTCGCACCATGCCCGGGCTTGGCGTTCGAGCCAGGTGGTGGTCAGGGAGTCGGGCACGGCGGCGGCGTAGCAGCGCACACCGCCCGAGCCGGTGACGAGGACGGTGGTGCCGTGTCGGGCGAGGGTGGTCAGCGCGCGGGCGGTGACGGAGGTGCCCGGGCCGAGCAGGACGCAGCTGAGGGCTGCGGTCGGCAGGTGGACGGTGTCCGTGCCGCGGGCAGTGGTGACTTCGGCGCAGACGCCGGTGTCGTCCTGGTGGACACGGACAAGGTCGAGGTAGAGGAAGGACAGGCTGTCCGCGATGCGCGGCAGCATGGCGACGGTGGGCTTGGCCAGTTTGCGGCGGGTGTCCGCTGGTGAGGGGAGGCTGGTCATCAGTCGCCTCGGGTGGGGGCGATGGAGAGGAGACCGCAGCCGTACGCCTTTCCACGGCCGATGCCTTCCATGATCCTGGTGCGGAGCTGGTGGGCGTCGATGACGGCAGCGGTGCCTTCGAATCGGGTGCGTGTGTGGCGTACGCGCTGCTGCTCTGTGGTGCCGCGCGGTGTACGGGTGCCCCGGGCGGCGTCGAGGGGCTGGGAGTGCAAGTTGATGATCTTCAGGCCGGCGGTGTCGGCCTGGCGGAGCCACCATTCGTCGGCGGCCGTGCCGGACAGGGCGACCACGGCGGGCAGGTGGTAGGCCGCGCGCGTGGTGGCGCCCGGCTTGCGTACGGGGCTGGCCACGCACCGGTAGCGGACGGTCAAGCCCGGGCGCAGCGCGTCGAGGAGGACGTCGAGGGAGCGGGTGGCGACGGTTCCGTAGGCGTCGGGCAGCCGGCTGAGGTCGGGCTGATGGGTGCTCTGCAGCAGGACGTGGGGGCCCGTCGGGGTGTCGTCGGTGCGGTGCAGGACGTGGAAGCGGGCGCGGGGGTCGGGGCCGGCGCCGTCGGGGAAGAGCGACATCAGGCGGCGGTGGAGATCGACGGCGCTGCGGGCATCGCGGCGGGCGTCACGTGAGCGGGGGTCGGGGATGATCCGCGTGAGGTAGAGGGTCATCGCGGGCTCCGTTGCAGGTGGGTCAGGTGTGCGGTGGTGTAGGTGTGGAGGGCCTGCAGGGAGGCAATGCCCAGCCCGGCGTACTGCTCGGCCGGCAGGCGCAGAGTCTGCTGGTAGACCGGCCGGGCGCGGTAGCGGCGTTCTCGGGGATGGAAGGTCTCGGGCTGGTCGTTGATCTGCCCTGCGGGTGCGTCGCCGTCGGCCGCGTCCGCGGTGCGCAGTGCTGGTGGAACGGGCAGGCGGCTCAGGGGCTGGTCGGCGGTGAACGTGATGCCGGGGTCACGGCCGGGGCGTGGCGGGGGTGCGGCGACCGGGAGGTGGACCAGGTGGTGCAGCACGTCGTCACTGGCCCCGAGGAACAGGGGGCCCTCGGGCGGGCAGGAGCGGCGTCCGAGATACAGGGGCCATCGAGGGTGCAGCAGTGCGCCGGTCGCCTGTTCGAGGAGGCCGTCCGGGGTGTCGGCGGTGGAGGTGAGGGCGACGGTGAACACCGCGTCGGCCAGGTAAGTGCGGTGTGTCAGCAGCGTTGTGGTGTCGCCGCTGCGTTTCTTGCCCTCTGCGGTGGTGACGGTGGAGCGGGCCGGCAGGCCACCGCCGACGGTGTGCAGGTCGCGCAGGAGTACCCCTGCCCGGTCTGCCCGTACCGTCACGGCGAGCGTGGCGAGGTCGTCGACCGGTTCGTCGCGGTGGCGGCCGAGGGCGGCGGCGAGCAGGCCGATGACGCCTGAGCGCGTGGGGAACGGGGCGGTGTCACGCTCGTTGTAGTGACTGATCCGGCCCCAGGACTGCAGAGGCGCGGCCAGGCGGAGCAGGACTCCCGCTTCGGGCGTGCTGCGTGCGTCGGTGGTCATGCGGCGGTGCCGTCCCGTGACTCCAGCGCTGCGTGCAGGGCAGCGGCCAGGAGGTCGTCGAACGCGTCGTGCCGGGTGCCCAGCCCCTGCAGCGTCTTGGTCTCCAGGCTGGTCCAGCCGGCGCTGACGATGTGCCGGGTGCCGAGCATGGTGTTCACAGCCCGCGCGTAGTCGGCGAGGGCTTGGCGGGACGGCGCGGCGAAGCCGCCTTCGGCGGCCGCGGCCACCGGCTGTTCGAAGGCGGCGGCGTAGGACAGCGGGCGGTCGGAGCGGACGCTGACGTGGACCAGGTCAGGGATGGTGTGCGCAGCGGTGGAGTTCTTCTTCGCCTGCGGCAGCGAGGTGATGAACGCGTGGAGGAAGCCGTGAGCGAGTTCGCGTAGTTCCCCGGGACGACCGTCGAGGTTGCGGGTGAGGTCGCGCAGGTCGAGGGTCGCGAATCGGTAGAAGGTCCCCGCGCTGAACTCGGCATGGCCCATGTGCCCGCTGCCGGAGGAGTCCTTCCAGGCGGCGGTGACGTCGTCGACGGCAGAGAAGTAGTCGATCTCGACGTCGGTGGCGTGAGTGGTCATGGCGTGCGCGACCTGGACGGCTCCGTCGACTCCGGCGTCGTCGACCTCGGCAAGCATGCGGCCGAACAGGTTGATCACACCGTTTCGGGACCTCAGGATCTTCTCGACGTGGGCCGTCGGCAGAACGCTCTTGTCCGCGGGCTTCTTGATGTCCTTCGCCGATTCCAGCTTCTCGATGTGTTCCTGCGCGAGGTCGGCCAGTTCGGTGACAGCGGACTGCGGCACGTACACCATGGCGTTGGTCAGGACCTTGTTCGGGACCGTCTGCTTGGGTTCGGCGGGATCCCTGGCGAGCTCGAACTTGATGCTGGACGCCGCGGCGATGTGCGCGCCGGCTCGCTCGGCGAGCTGGGAGTCCCAGCCGCGTTCGGTGAGCAGGCGCGTGACCCGTTCGCCGATGCGGCGGGTGCGCAGCGCGGCGTCGCCGAGGTGTTCTTCGAAGGCGCCTCGCACCGCCCGCTTCCAGGACTGACTGCTAACACGGGTCCGTACGGTATTGCCCCACTGGACGGTCTTGACGGAGTTGGTGTCGTCACGGTTGAGGTTGGCGAACGGCACGGACTGCACGACATGGATGTCGATGAACCGAGCAGCTGCAGACATCAGTGATCTCCTTGACAGGAACGCGGAAAAAAACGGGGAGGGAGCGCCGTCCTGGGGCGCGCCTGAGGGGTTCAGGCAGTGGCGTCTTCGCCCGCCGCCGACAGGTCGCGGCGGTTGGCGGCTTCGTGGGCGTCGCGGGCGCGGATGCGGTAGTAGTCCTGCAGCCATCGCCGGGCGATACGCCCCGAGTGACGCGGCCAGTTCGCCAGATCGGACAGCAGCTGCGCGAAGTCGACAGGAACGTCCAGGGACCGCAGGTAGCCGACCGCCGCCGGGAGGTGGCGGTGCAGGCCCGGCGCGCTCTGGCGGGTCAGCAGGTTCAGGCGGCTCTCGGCGGTCACCTCCCGCATCTGCGCCTCCCGCCCCGACCCGACCGCCGCAGCGAACGCCGCCCCCAGGCTGCTCCCCCACCCCTGCCCCGGCTTGCCTCCCTCGCCCGCCGCCGCGGCTGCAGGGGGCACGGCTGCACCTGGACCGCCGGCGGACTCGGCAGACTCCTGGCCGCCCTGAGCACCGGTCGCCTGGACGCGCGGCTGCGCGGCGATCATCGACGCCACCGCGTAGTAGGCCCGCTGCACCTCCCGCGGCGTACGGTCCTGCGGCAGCCGCGGCGCCACGAACCGGTGCATCCGCGGGACCTCGTCCAATCCCTTGCGCAAACCGCTGCGCAGCGCTGCCCGCGCGCCAGGGTCTTGTGAGCACAGCTCTTCCATCCGGGCCACGAAGTCCCGTTCACGGCTGAGCCGCTCGCCCTTCCGCTGCTCGGGCACCGTCGTCCCGAGCGTGTACCCGCTGCCCGCGGGCACCTGCTCCCCTGCCGTACGTGTCATCGCCAAGCTCCCCTCCGCTCCTGATCCGTGCGCCGCGCCCTGCTCGCCCTCGGCTACTTGGGCTTGCGGGCCCCGCCGTACAACTCGATGCGTGCCTCGCTGACCGCCTTCGCCCCGCGCTGAGTCCGGATCACCGTGTCCGTGACGGCCTCGTACGCCTCCTCTGCCAGCCGCAGGAACGACTTCCTGGCCTCGGCCACGTCCAGCCCGGCATCGTCCAGCACCCCGTCGCGGTCGAGGCCGGCGAACCTGCGCCAGAACTGGGCCTCGGCCTGGGGCCAGTACCGCCCCGCCGCCTCACCGACCCAGGTGCCCGGGTCGGCCTTCGGGTCGTCCACGTAGGCCGTCCACGCGCGCTTGACCGCCCGCTCCAGACGCCATCCGAACAGTTCCCCCAGGCTCCGGAGCCGACCCACCGCCGGCGCCGTCCGTGGAGCCCGCTCCTCGACCAGGTCGAACACCGTCGGCGTGGAGGCATCCACGAACTGGACGTCCTTGGCCTGCCCGTCCTGATCGAAACCGAGCGCCCTGACCCTCAGTCGCTCACTGATCTCCTGCGCCGTACGGAACACCGCCGGCCGCACCGGCTGCGCCGAACCCGACGGCTTCAGCAACAGCAACGCATCCAGATCCCGCCACAGCCCCCGCCGTGCATCCGCAGGCCGGGGGTAGCGGTTGCCCTGCTGACTCGTCTGCCAGATCACGAAGTCGTCGTCCCGGGGCATCCGCCCCGCGCGGTACGCCCACGTGATGTAGGCGTCGGCCACGTGCCGCCCCTCTTCGTCGGGGACGAGCAGCAGGGCGTGCTGGGAGCAGGCCGTCAGTCGCGAACACGGCCCCTGCGGCAGCAACGGAGCACCGTCCGGGTCGGGCAGTTCCTCCCACTCCCACGGGCACAGGTCCCGCTCACGCCGCTCCGCGCTGCGCGGCGGCACCAGCCCGGCGAGCAGCGTCTCGAACAAGCTCTCGCCTTCGGGGTGGTACGACAACGCCGTCCGCAAGGGCCCAGCAACGGCACTCGCGGTCTTCACCCCGCCCACCTCACGCGCCGAACACCGCCCCGACGGGCCCCAGTAGTGCCACACCAGAAGGTTCAGCACCGCCTCCCCCACCGTCGGCAGATCCGGCCGCGCGTCACTCCCGTGCCGAAACCAGGCGTGATTGTTGCCCGCCGGCCGCGTGACCATCAGCTTGTTCACACCGGCGGTGTTCCCCGCATCGCACTGCTCGGCAAGCCGCGCATCCTGCATCCACGGCCGCCCACCCACAGGGTCGAACACGAAGAACCGCTGCCGCCACTCGGTGAAGTAGCCATCCACTCCGGGCTGCTTGCGTCCGCTACGACCAGCCGGTAACCGCCCCAGTTCGAGGACGTCCAGGCGACGGTCGCTCCAGTCGGGGCCTCCCGCGTCCAGCCCCGTCACCCGCGCCGTCAACGCGTACAGCACCCGCAGCAGCGCTGCATGCGCCGGCGCATCGGCGACAGCCAGCCCCGCGATGTCCTGCGAGCGCGTGAGGACCTCGCGCAGTCCCACCCGCTCCGCCGACCGGTCACCGGACACGCCGGCCCGCCAGCGCACCGGAATCCACGGCTCGTCGATCAGGCTGTAGAGGCCACCAGGCATGGAAACGTCCGTTCCCCTGGACAACAATGACGGCGAGGGCCCCCGCCCGAGCGGGGGTGAGCCGGCCGTCGCTCGAAGGCACGCCCCGGCCAGGCCCCATGCCCGCGCGAGCGGGCGTACCGCCCCAGCAAGTGGGAACAACTCCCCTTGCTGGGGCGGTCATTGAACCGTAGCGAAGGCCGTAGCTCGAAGGTGCAGCTTTCGCGGAATTGCCTCAGCCACGCTCCAGACCCACCTCGGACGCCGTGATCAACCCGCCACCATGGCGGCAACCCCACTCGCCCCCCGCCAACCGCTCCATCCGCAACAGCACGACGCCCCGCAGCACCGCCTGCCTCTCCCACCCCTCAGGCGCACGCTCACCCTCCTCGGGCACCAGCCACCGGCCCGGAACGGGCACCACGTACGACACGACCTCCGCGAGGTCCTCCCGCGACAACCCGCCCTTCGGCACAGGCACCGACCCGGCCGCGTCCAAGGTCACCTCGTCGTCGCCGTGCGCATACAGGCACAGGACGCGACCTGAATCCGCCCCCAGCCGCGTCACCAGCAGCTCCTCGGTGATCCCCTTCTCCGGACGACTGAGCTTCGACAGGTCCCCCGCCACGTCCGCCGGCGAGCACACGGTCGCCAGATCCGCCAAGAACGCCTCCGCCGACTCCCCCGCCTCCCGCTCGCCGTCCAGCCGCGCCAGTTCACGGGCCACCGACTCCTCCAGACCATCGACGAACTCCGGCGCGTACGCCTCGTCCACCAGCCGCTGCACATCCCCCGGCACCGCCACTCCGGCACCCTCCCGCGCAATCAGCAACGACGTCCGCTTCAGCAGCCCCGCGTCATACACCCGCCCCCACGACGCCGGCGGCCGACCCTCCACCCCTTGGCCGGCCAGAGGATCCAGAACCACCAGCCGCGGCCGGTCCTCCCGGGCGGCCCACCGCGGCCGGCCCTCCGCTCCGCGAGCATGCCGACGGCACCGCCCCGCACGCTGCAGCAGTTGAGCCAGCGGAGCCAGGTCGCTGATGACCACGTCGAAGTCCAGGTCGAGGGACTGCTCCACCACTTGCGTCGCGACCAGCACCGACGCGCCACGAACCGACATCGCCGCCCCGACCGCCGGCTTGCCGTACGCCGCCTCGCACTCCTCAGTGACCCGCTGCCGCACCCGTGCCGGGAACCGCGAATGCAGCAGCCGAAGACCCCCCTCCGACCCCGCCAGCTCAGGGAACGCCACCACCAGATCCCGAAACGTCTGCTGAGCCTCGGCCACCGTCGTACAGGACACCAACGCGGTGCCCCCCTCCTGCACAACCAGCCGCAACTCCTCCCGCAACGCCTCCCTGCGTCCTCCGGCGCGCACCACCTCGGCCCGGTCCGCGGCGGCCCCGTCTGCGACGTCCCACGTCACGGGGCGCGCCACCACCTCGAGCGTCCGCTCGCGACCACCGACCACATGGCGCGCCGCCGACACCTCACCCGTTGCAGCACTCACGTACAGCCACCCCGGATAGCGCGGCTCCACCACCGCCTCGTCGCCGAACCCCGCCCCACGCCGGTACGCCTCCACCAGCGAAGTCGCCGACCGGCCGGTCAACGTCGCCGACAGCAACACCACCGGCGCACCCAGCGCGCCCAGCCACTCCAACAACCGCACCATCAACTGATGCATCCACGGCCCGTACGCGTGCGCCTCGTCGACGACCACGACCTTCTCCGCCAACCCGAACAGCCGCATCGCCCCGTGGCGGACCGGCAACACTCCCGTCAGGACCTGGTCGACCGTCCCCACCCCCAACGGCGCCAACAACCCCCGGTGCCGGCCCGCCAGCCACGCCTCAGCCTCCGCAGCCGTCAGCGCACCCGAACTGAGATCCGCCCCACCCACCACCGACACCGCACCGGCAGGACGCAGCCACGCCATCGAATGCAGCAATGTCAACGCCCGCTCCCCCTCCAACGCCGACTCGGCAAACCGCCGCACCCGCGGAAACATCGCATCGGCCGTCGCCATCGTCGGCAGCGCCACGTACAGCCCCCGAGAGCCCGCCGCCCGCCCCAACTCCGAGGCCGCGAACAGCGCGGCCTCGGTCTTCCCGTCCCCCGTCGGCGCCGTCACCAGCACCAGCCCCGGCCCTCCCCGCTCCACCAGGCCCGGCAGCTCCTCCACCAGATCCCGCTGCAACGGGTTCGGACCGAACCCGAACATCTCCTCGAACCCCCCAACCGCAAACCGGGCCCTCCCCACCCCGGCCGCGGCCACCGCACCAGCGACCACTCCGCACGCCCGCCGCCAGTGCTCATCCACTTCCGCCGCCGAGCCACCCCACCCGACCGGCGGCATCAGCGACTCCACCACCTCCGACCGGCTCACCAGCCAATCGGAAAGCACCACCAACCCCCACACCACCACAGCCAACTCAGCCGGCAGCCCCGCAACCGGAACCGCACCCGCACCCGTCACCCGCCGCAGCTCCACAAAATGGGAACGCCGCTGCGCGGCCCAACCCTCACCCCCCAACCCCGGCTGGTACTCCGAGGCCCGCAACAGCTCCCGCTCCGGCAGCACCCCACCGAAGACCCCGTGGTGTCCACCCAACAACTGCGCCACCTGGTGCCCTACAGCACCTCGCAGCAACTGCCGCCCATCCGGCATCCGGCGCCCCTCCGGATACCCCGCCTCAGCCAGCAGGCCCGCCAACGCCCAGTGCGAGGCAACCTCATGGCGAAAGCCCCGCTGACCAACAGCCCCGGGCGCAAACCCGTACAACGGGTCACCACACAACAGCTCGAATGCTTCACCGACCTGCGCCTGGAACGGCGGGCTGATCTTCCCCAGGTCATGCAAACCGGCCCAGAACGAGACCACCGCACGCGCCTCATCCCCAGGCAGACCCAAGGCCCGACCGATACGGACGCGTAACTGCTCTCCCAGCACCACGTCCCACAGCACCTGACACGCAGCGGCCGCATCCAGCAGATGACACATCACCGGATACCGCCGAGACAGCCCCCGCGCCTTCCCCCACAAACGACCATCAGGACGAGACGGACCGACTACGCTGTGCTCTCGCTGCGCCATGCGACAGACTTAGCAGCCACCACTGACAACGCACCCACGATCGGCAAGGCACCACAGCCAACAGCGCATTAGAACAACGGCGAAGGGCTCTAAAGCCCGAGGTCACGAAGGATCCTCACCGTGACCGAAGGTGCGCCGCCAACTCGCGGTGACACCCCGCCACCGCTGCTCCTCTCCGAGCGACCGAACGTGCACCGCCGACGACGCAGTCGGAGCTCAGGCTCTTCTTTTGCCCCAGCAGGCGTCCACCGGCGAGTCCTCCGGAGCGGTACGGTGGCTCACCTCCGACCGCTGTTCCATGCACATTGCGAGGTTGCGTTGAACCTGCACAGCAAAGCAATGGCAAAGGGGTCGTAGCGTTGCAGGTCAGAAAGGGTCTTCTCCGCGCGAGCGGAGGTGAGCCGGCAGAGTGCACGCCGCCGTCTTCGTCGACGTAGTCTTCTCCGCGCGAGCGGAGGTGAGCCGGATCAGGTGGTGGCGGGTCCAGCTGTGCCCGGGTCTTCTCCGCGCGAGCGGAGGTGAGCCGCAGTGCTTGAAGTGGCGACCGTGGGAGTGGGTGTCTTCTCCGCGCGAGCGGAGGTGAGCCGCGGTCCCAGTAGCCTCTGCGAGCCTCCGCCTGGTCTTCTCCGCGCGAGGGAGGTGAGCCGTTCCGCACCGATGCCTCCGCATGGCTGAGCGCGTCTTCTCTGCGCGAGTGGAGGTAAGTCGGAGTCAACCCGGAGCCCCAGGAGCCGTTCCGGCGGCTCCTGCGCGCCGAGTGGTTCCGTAGGTTCAGTCGACCCGCCGAGTGCACGGACGGTCTACGAACGGCCGACTGGAGGGTACTTGGGACTCAAAGGCGGCGGGTAGGGCTGGATGCGCCCGTCGAGGCGATAGAGGGAGCTCTCATGCCCAGCGCGTCCCTTTCAGGAGACGCCGAGTCCGAACGACCGTCGGCCCTCTGGACTCGAACGGAGCCCCGGCCGACAGGGGGAACTGGTCGGCCGGGGCGGCGGTCCGGGTTCAGGCCGGCGTGTGCTCCCGGTCCTGCGAGCCGCCCCCGCGGCACGCGAGACAGGCTCGCTGTAGACCACGCGGCGCGCGCCGTCGACCACGACGACCCGGCGTACGCCGCGGCACGCCGCGCAGCCGCCGGCCGGAGTCGACCGGTTGGGCCGCGTGAAGCGGCCCCTACGGCGGAGCTGCGTGAGGTGGTCGATCAGGTCGCCGTACTCACGGTTCTCCCACGCGTTCGTCATAGCCGACCAGCCTAGCGAGACGATCCAGTTCGGGTGGTCCACTCGGCAGCCCGAGCCGCAATTCCCGTCGGCGCACTGGTTGTCGTGCTGGCACGTCGCCGCCACCGGGAGGCCGTCCAGGGGCCGCGTCCACAGCTCGGGGTCGATCTCGAATCCGGTTTCGCGGATCCGCTCCATCGAGTGGTCCAGCGCCCCCGGCGTGTACCGGGACGGCTCGGGAAGGTCCGGGACGTGGTGTACGAACCGGCCGAGCCCGGTGCGCAGGCGGGCGTACACCAAGGTGCCCCTCCACAGGGTTCCCCGCTTGCACCGCTGCACGGCCGCCAGTCACGGATCCTAGGCCCGTTCGGCGGCCCAGCCCATCCGGTCCAGGCCCACGCGCGCGAGGTCAGGGTGGTCCAACTTGAGGGCGACGTCATGGGCCGTCCGGTACGCCGGGGCAAGACCGCCATGCCTCCGTGGACGGTGCAGTCCACACGGTCTGGGTCAGCTCCACGACTAGTGCGGGCAGCGCCTTAGCTGGGGCGCGTAGGTGGGTGGCCCGAACGCTCTGGCACAGCGCCTCTGCTCCGGCCCCCAGTTCCGGAGGGGCCGGACGGCGGTGAGGTCGGAGGTCGGGCCGAGGCCGTACTGGTCGAGGGCCTCACGAATCGGTGCGACCGGCGAAAGGAGGCGGTCGGGGCGGAGGGATGTCACGGCGGGGGAGCCTGTGAGTTCGGACGGGTCCACGCGCAGCGCTTGGGCCACTGCGTCCACGAAGCCGGGTGTGGCGGGGCGGGCCCCGCACTCGACCTGACTGAGAAGGCTGAGGCTGTACGGGATCCGGTCGGCCAACTGAACCTGCGTGAGCCGCGCCAGGCGCCCTTGCTCGCGGATCCGGTAACCGGTGTGGTCATCGTCGCGTAGAGGCATACTCGTCTCCGTCCGGGACTCGTCGTCATGGACCGTCCGTGATCGCCCCCGACTCCGCCCGGGCCGGGGGCGATTGCATAGGCTCGGTTCATGACGCGCGCCCTGTACCTCTTCGGCTCGGCAGCCCGCCCGTGTTCGACGTCGCCCGCACGATCGAGGACGCGCAGGCCCGCGGCTGGGACGTCTGCCTCGGCCTGACCCCGACCGCGGCGGAGTGGCTGGAGGACGGTCTCGACGGCCTTGCTGCGCTCACCGGGCACCCGATCCGCAGCCGATACAAGCGGCCCGGCGAGCCAGATGTGTGGCCCAAGGCGGACGCGGTCCTTGTGGCCCCAGCCACCTTCAACACCGTGAACGCGTGGGCGCTCGGCCTGACGGACCGGTTCGTCGTCGGCGTGGTCGCCGCGGGCATCGGCAAGGGCATCCCCACGGCAGTCATGCCCTGCGTGAACGCGGCCTACGTGCAACACAGGGCCTTCGACCGGTCGGTGCAGGAGCTGCGGGACATGGGCGTACGTGTGCTGTACGGCGAGGGTGGCTTCATGCCCAATCAGCCGGGGCAGGGCCGCCCGGAGGTGTACCCATGGCGATTGGCCCTGGACACCGTCGACAACCTGGCCCCTGCCGGCGGGGCTTAGACGCGCGACACCGCCCCCTCCGGCCCGGCCCCGCAGTCCGGGGGCAGTGTCGTTCAAGAGGTGCCGTACTACTGGCTCGCCGCCCGGTGTTGATGATGCTCGTCGACTGGCTGGCCAGATTGATCGGCGCGGGCAGAGACGTCTGCCCGGTCGAAAGGTGCTGAACCGCAGGGGGGGTGGGGCAGGCCAGCGTTGACCAAGACGCCAGCGCCGGTGGACTTCAGCGTCAGCTCGCTGGTCGACCAGCTGCCGTTCAGCAAGAGGCGACGAAGCACACGCCCGGAGCCGCCGTGAAGACATCGTGTCTTCTTCGCGCGAGCGGAGGAACGTCGTCGTCGCGCTGGTCTTCTGCCTAGAAGGCGTGGGCTAGGGGTCCTGCGCAAGCGGTACGGTGGTTCACCCCCGGCAGCTGTTCCACCCACATTGTGAGGTTGCGTTGAACCTGCACAGCAAAGCAATGGCAAAGGGGCCGTAGCGTTGCAGGCCAGAAAGGGTCTTCTCCGCGCGAGCGGAGGTGAGCCGCACCCCGGCTTGGCGGTGGCCCGATGCCCCAGGTCTTCTCCGCGCGAGCGGAGGTGAGCCGACGGGCGGTGCGGGGCGGCGTGGCGGGCTCGTGTCTTCTCCGCGCGAGCGGAGGTGAGCCGCTGCGTGAAGTTCGGCGTGAAGCGGTGCGTGAGTCTTCTCCGCGCGAGCGGAGGTGGGTAGACCTGCGGCTGCGAGGACTGCCCCGCAGGAGGCCTCTCTACGCGAGCGGCGCCCACTGTGCTTGGCCGGTGTGCTCTCCGCGACGGAGCCGGACGGGGCGCGGCCACACTCTCCGGGACGGGAGGGAAGTGTGGTGGTGGGCAACATGTGCGGTTGGACTGGGCGTTTCTATGGTGTGGCGACATCGAACAGTCCGCGCAACCCGTCCGGAAGTGGTACTCATGGCCGCCTCTGCCGCACCCGCACCGATGCCCGGAAGCATCAGGAGGGTCGTCGCCGCCAGTCTCGTCGGGACGACCGTCGAGTGGTACGACAACTCACCCTGCCAGGACCATGACCTGCGATTTCACCACCGCGACCGCTGGCCGGCCAGCACGGAACCAGCACGGGATCCTCCCGCCACCCGCCGGCGACCTGCGTGTCAGCCGACTCATGGAGCGGGTGATGCCGTCCAGGCCATCCCCGTTCACTGAGCATGGTTGACGACTGCGCCACGCCGAGAGGAGGGGTCGTCCCGGACACAAGGGGTATTCGTCTCCTTCGTCCGCCTACGCATCTGCACTCGGGGTACGGAATGGCGTCTGTCCAGAACAACGATCAGAGGGCTTCTCGACCGGATCCTGGACGACCAGCACCGGCTGCTCGCTCCGCACAAGGGACGCGACGACTTCTTCACCTTCTTCGCCGCCGACAAGGCACTGCAGGAGCGGGACCTCGACACCGAGGAGATCCTCGACGGCATCGTCGACGGCGCGCACGACTGCGGAATCGACGGCATCTGGTCGTTCGTGGACGACCGCTACGTCACGGCCGACGCCCACCGGTACCTGACCTCACGAGCCGGCACCATCGAACTGGTCGTCCTCCAGGCCAAGACGTCCGCCGGCTATCAGGAGACGGTGTTCGAGAAGCTCCACTTCCACCTGCCGACGCTGCTCGACATGAGCCGCGACGAAGACGCTCTCGGATCGCACACGAACGCCAAACTCCTCGAACGTACGCGGCGCGTCCTGCACGTACTGGAGAACCTGGCCGCCTCGTTCCCCCGAGTGCGTGTCACGGTGATCTACGCCAGCAAGGCCGCCGAAGGACCTCATCCGAACGTGAAGGCCAAGGGGGACCGTCTCAAGCGGGAGCTCTCGAAGATCACCTCGGACACCGAGGCGACGATCGAGTACCTGAGCGCGGCCGAACTCCGCGAACGGACCGCCCGCGGCGCGAAGGCCGTCGCTGAGCTCGTCTTCTCCGAAACCCCATGAGCACGTTGTCGATGAAGGTGACGTGCGCCCTGCGTCTGGAGCTCTTCGAGTCGAACGTGCGGGACTACGCGGGTTCGACCGCCGTGAACAACGCCATCGGCGAGACTCTCAGGTCTGGGACGGGTGAGGACTTCTGGTGGTTCAACAACGGCGTCACCGTCGTCGCCGATGCGGCGCAGATCGTCGGCAAGAAGATCGTCGTGAAGGATCCGCAGATCGTGAACGTGCTCCGGACCAGTCATGAGGTCTACAGCTACTTCCAGGCCGGCGGACAGCACCGCGACCGTTCTCTGCTGGTCAAGATCGTGGTCGCACCGGAGAACGGTACGGCACGCGACAGGATCATCCGCGCCACCAACAGCCAGACGCAGCTCCCCGCCGGCGCCCTCCGGGCCACCGAGCCCATCCAGAAGGACATCGATGAGAGCCTCACGCACGGCGGCGGCTACTACTACGAACGCCGTGCCAGCTACTGCAGCAACCCGGGCTTCCCCGTCGACCAGGTCGTCATCGAGCCCTGATCCGTTACCGGCCTCAGCCGCCGCTCGGTTCGCGCCGGTCAGTACGGTCCGCACGCACCATCGTCCCGAGTCACCACCAGTCCGCAGGACGGGAGTGATCTCGCCCCGCCCGTCATTCATGGGTAGCGCCTCGGTTCGCCGGGGCGCTCGAAGTAGAAGCCCCGGGGGCCTTCGGATTCGGGGGAACTGTCGCACAGGCAGGACTGGTTCCCGCCTTCCACCAGAGCGCTGCCGGCAAGGACGGGTTTGCCTTCGAAGCGCCGCCCGACAGAGCCGAACAGGTGGGTGCCGCGGCCGAGCCGCATCAGCCCCGCGACCACACGCCACGGCGGGACGGGCAGTCCGCCCGACACCAGCGGAACGAGTAGGAACAGGTTCCTCTTCTCCCGGGCGCTCGGGCCGGTCCACAGCGCGACGATCACCGCAGGGTCCTCCTGGTCGGGAACACAGCCGCGGACGTAGTACGGCCTGACGACGGGTGTGTCCGTGTAATGCCAGAGGGCTGCGGCAAGAGCACGCTGCGCGCGGGCGAGGCATTCCTCGGAGCAGGTCAGTTGACCCATGACGGACATTTCTGCATCCCCCGGCAGTAGGCCGTGACGACTCCCGCCTTCCCCTTCGCCCCGGGTGCTTCGTACCTGCCGTCGTCTGTGGTCTTGGCGTAGCGGACCTTGACCACGAAGTCGACCTGGCGGCCGTTCTTGATGGCCGATCCCCCCAGCAGCGCCACGACAGCCATCAGCACGCCCGCCCTCTGCAACGAAGCAGTGGTCATCCGCCAAGGATCCCGGCCTCCTCGCCGATGCGTACATCGGCTGCAAGTACATTCACCCGAATGCTTCGGCGCGGCGGGCTGGTTCCCTCACTCGGTTGCCCACCGAGATCGGCGCGGCCGACACGGCCCGACAGCCCCGCCCGCCACCCGGGGATTCGGGGTCGTCGATCCGGGGCCGTCCCGTGCCCCTGGGCCCCGGTGCCCTCGCGCGGGCACCGATCCGGTTCAGGCCGGCTGACGGATGCAGTGTGCCCGCCCCGCCCCTTGGTGACAGCCCTCTGCCTTCGAGTCTTGGGCTTCTCGTTCTCGCCGTCCTGGGTGATCCGCCTGTCGACGCAGAGGAATCCGGCCATCAAGGGTTGTGTGGGGGCCGCACACAAGATGGCCCGCGATTGTGATGGTCCGCCACATATCCCCCGCACCTGGCGACTTCTACGTTGTGGCGACACCCGAAGTCCCCGCAGACCTCCTGGAAGTGGTGCACATGGCCTCCCCCGCAGCGAGCAGAACGAGCCCGTCCGGCATCCGCAGGATCGTCGCGGCGAGTCTCGTCGGGACCACCGTCGAGTGGTACGACTTCTTTCTCTACGGGTCCGCCGCAGCGCTGGTGTTCAACACGTTGTTCTTCCCCGCCGCCGACCCGCTCGTCGGCACGCTGATCGCCTTCGTCACCTACGCCATCGGCTTCCTCGCACGGCCGTTGGGCGGGGTGGTGTTCGGGCACTTCGGGGATCGGCTCGGGCGCAAGAAGCTGCTCGTGGTCAGTCTCGTCATGATGGGCGGGGCCACGTTCGCCATGGGGCTGCTGCCCACGTACGACTCGATCGGGGTCGGGGCGCCGGTGCTGCTGACGGTGCTGCGGCTGGTGCAGGGCTTCGCGCTCGGCGGCGAGTGGGGCGGGGCCGTGCTGATCGTCGCCGAGCACGGCGGGGAGCGGCACCGGGGGTTCTGGGCCTCCTGGCCGCAGGCCGGCGCGCCCGGCGGGAACCTGCTGGCCACGGGGGTGCTGGCGCTGCTGGCGGCCGTGCAGTCGGAGGAGGCGTTCCTGGCCTGGGGCTGGCGGATCCCGTTCCTGCTGTCGGGCGTGCTGGTGGTCGTCGGGCTGTGGATCCGGCTGTCGGTCGCGGAGTCCCCCGTGTTCCTGGAGGCCCGCGCCCAGGCGGAGGCCGCCGCGGCCCGGGGCGCGCGGGAGGGGGCGCCGGTGGTGCGGGTGCTGCGGCGGAACTGGCGTGAGGTGCTGACGGCGATCGGCACCCGGTTCGGCGAGAACATCTCCTACTACGTGCTCACCTCCTTCCTGCTCGTCTACGTCACCGTCCACCTGGGCCTGCCCAGGAGCAGCGCCCTGAACGCCGTCCTCATCGGCTCGGCCGTCCACTTCGCCACGATCCCGCTGTGGGGCGCGCTCTCGGACCGGGTCGGCCGTCGCGCGGTCACGCTGGTCGGCTCCGTGGGCATGGCGGTGTGGGCGTTCGTGTTCTTCGCGTTGCTGGACACCCGTTCGTTCCCCATCACGGCGCTCGCGGTCACCGCGGGGCTGCTGCTGCACGGTGCGATGTACGGGCCGCAGGCGGCCTTCATCTCCGAGATGTTCGACACCGAGGTGCGCTACTCCGGGGCCTCCATGGGCTCCCAGCTGGCCTCGATCGTGGCGGGGGCGCTGGCGCCGATCGTCGCCGTCGAGCTGCTGAAGGACTACGGCTCGTCGGTGCCGGTCTCCTGGTACCTGTGCGGTGCCGCGCTCGTCACGACCCTCACCGTGGCCCTGGCCCGCGAGACCCGTGGACGCGATCTTGCCACGGCCGCCTCCTCGGGCCATGCTGGCGCCGCCACCACCGCCGCCACCACCACCGCCGTACCTGCCCCTGCCGACGCCCCCGCCGCGCCGGGCCGTTCCGCGCCCGCGGCCACCGCCGACGGAGCCTGATCCCTACGCCGCCCCGACCCGCCGACCCGCCCCGACCGGACGCCCCGCCCCGCCGCCCCGCCCCGACCGACCCGGAGAACCCCACGGTGCCCACCTCGCCCGGACCCGCCGCCCAGGCCGCCGCACAGCTGCTGGACCTGCTCGCCCGGGGCGCGGCCGCCGAGGAGTTCACGCGGGTGGCGGCCGGGGCGCGGGCGGCCGGGGCCTCGGCCGAGGAGCTGGCGTACGTCGCCGAGGTGACCGAGGTCGCCCTCGGCGTGCACCGGACGCTGGGTCAGCACCGGCGCCGCGAGGCCGAGCTGGAGGCGCTGTTCGACACGGCCGGGGACCTCGCGGCGCTGCGCGACCTGGACTCCGTACTGCGCGCGATCGTGCGGCGGGCCCGCAAGCTGCTGCACTCCGACGTCGCGTACCTCACCCTGCACGACCCGGCCGCCGGGGACACGTACATGCGGGTCACCGACGGTTCCACCTCCGCCGCCTTCCAGCAGCTGCGGCTGGCGATGGGCGACGGGTTGGGCGGGCTGGTGGCGCAGACCGCGCGCCCGTACGCGAGCGCCGACTACCGTACGGACACCCGGTTCCGGCACGTCCCGGCCATCGACCAGGGGGTGGCCGAGGAGGGGCTGCGCGGGATCCTGGGGGTGCCGCTGGCCGTGGGCAACCGGGTGATCGGGGTGCTGTTCGCGGCGGACCGGTCCCCACGCGGGTTCGCGCCCGAGGCCATCGCCCTGCTGGCGTCGCTCGCCGACCACGCGGCGATCGCCATCGACAGCGCCCGGCGGTTGGAGGAGACCCGGGCCGCGCTCGCGGGGCTGGACGCGGCGAACCGTACGGCCCGGGCGCAGAGCGCGGCGATCAGCCGGGCCGCGGAGAGCCATGACCGGCTGATGGACCTGGTGCTGCGCGGGGGCACGGTCGGTGACCTCGCGCGGGACGTGGCGGGCGTCCTCGGTGGGGCGCTGGTGGTGCACGGGGCCGGCGGGGAGGAACTCGCCCGCGTCGGTGCCCCGGCCGGTTCCCCTTCGGCGGCGGCGGCCGTCGCCCCCTCCCCCGCGGCCGTCGCCGCGTCCCGCCGGGACGGGCGGGCCGTGGCGGTGGCGGACGGGGTGTGGGTGTGCGCGGTGCTGGCCGGGCCGGAGCCGCTCGGCGGGATCGCGCTGACCGGGCGGCCGGTGCTGGACGACGCCGACCGCCGGCTGTTCGAACGGGCCTGCCTGGTCACGGCGTTGCTGCTGCTGATGGGCCGGTCGGTGGCCGAGGCCGAGGACCGGGTGCGCGGCGAGCTCCTGGACGACCTGCTCACGGCGGACCCGGGCGCCGCCGACTCCCGGACCGCGGCCGGGTTCGCCGTACGGGCCCGGCGGGTCGGGGTGGACCTGGGCGGGCCGCACGCGGTGCTGGTGGCGCACTGCCCGCCGGAGGGCCGGGCCCGGCTGGCGGCGGAGGCCGCCCGGCGGGCGCGGAGCCTGGGCGGCCTGGCCGGTCAGCACGGCGGCCACGCGGTCCTGGTCGTGCCGTACGACCCGCCGCACGACCCGCCGCACGACCCGCCCTGCGCCCCGCCGGGAGACACGCCGGGAGACACGCCGCGGGACGCGCCGCACGACCCGCCGAAGCACGCGCCGCACGACCCGCCGAAGCACGCGCCGCGCGACGTGCCGAGGGACGCGCCGGGACTGACCCCCGGCCCGCTCGCGGCCTCCCTCGCCGAGGAGTGGGGCCGGGTCCTCGGGCTGCCGGTCACGGTGGGCTCGGCCGGGCCCGCCGGGGCGCCGGAGCGGATCCCCGGCGTGTACGGCGAGGCGGTGCGCTGCCTGGAGGCACTGCGCGCGCTGGGTCGTACCGGTACCGGCGCAGCCCTGCCCGACCTCGGCTTCGTCGGTGTCCTGCTGGGAGGCGGGGCCGATGTCGACGGGTACGTGCAACGGGTGCTGGGCCCGGTGCTCGCGTACGACGCCGCGCGCGGGACCGAGCTCGTACGGACCCTGGAGACGTACTACGCGCAGGGCGCCAGCCTGTCCCGCGCCAAGGACGCGCTGCACGTGCACGTCAACACGGTGGTGCAGCGGCTGGAGCGGGTGGCCCTGCTGCTCGGCCCCGACTGGAACGAGCCGGCCCGCGCCCTGGAGAACCAACTCGCCCTGCGGCTGCGCCGCTTGCTCACGGGCGGTCGTCAGCCGGCGGGCGGGTAGGGGGCCGGCGCAGGGCGCCGACGTACACGCCGAGCAGGATCAGCGGGGCGCCCAGGAGCAGGGACGCGGTCAGGGGCTCGTCGTCGAGCCGGGCCGACAGCACGAGGGTGACCACGGGGACGACGACGAACACGTACGCGGCCCGGCTGGCGTCCCAGCGCTGGGCCACCACCAGGTACAGGACGAAGGTCAGGACGGACCCGGCGACCACCAGGTAGACCAGCGCCCACCAGGTGGCGGCGCGTTCCGGCAGCACCCAGTGGTCGCGGACGGCGGCGGAGCCGGCGAGGAGCAGGACGGCGGCGGCGGTCATGCCCACCGCGTTCATGGTGACGGGATGCAGGTGCGGCAGCCGGTGCGCCAGGACGGTGGCTTCGGCGAAGCTCAGCACCGCCCCGAGCAGCGCCAGCAGCGCCGCGACGGGGACGGACGCCCGCAGCGGCGCCTGCGAGACGACGGCGACCCCGGCCACCGCGCACAGGGTGCCGCCGACGGCCGCGGGCGTGAGCCGTTCCTGCCGCTGGGCCGCCGCCAGCAGCAGGGTGACCAGCGGGACGAGGGCGAGGACGGTCTGGCCGAGCCCGGCGTGGAGGTGGACCAGGGCGTAGTACGCGAACGCGAAGGGCACGCCGAAGCTGAGCACGCCGTACGCCACGGCGCCGGCCAGGGCCCGGCCGCGCGGGAACGGCAGCCGCAGCAGCGCCGTGCCGGCGAGGAGCAGGACCGCGGCGGCGCCGAAGCGCAGGCCCGCGCCCCACAGCGGGTCGAGCTCGCGGTTGCTGAACCGGACGCCGACCGCGTTCCCGCCGGCGAGCAGCGCGGAGGCGGCGAAGGCGAGGGCGCCGAGCCGGTCGGCGGGCCTGCCGGTCACGGTGGGCCGGGCGGAATCAGTCGACCCGCCGGTGGGCGGTGAGCAGCAGGTATTCCCACTCCATCGCGCCGCGGGCGGTCATCGCGTCCCGGGCGAGCGCGGTCAGGTCGCGGTCCAGCGCCGTCACGCGGTCGGGGTCCCCGGCGATGTTGCGGTACACGGCGATGGTCGGCCCGTAGGCCGCCTTGAAGAAGTTCACGAACTCCGCCGGCTCGGCGAAGCGGTCCACGTGGACGGTCTCCCGGCGCGCGTCGAGGTCGGTGACCCGGTCGCCGAGCAGCGCGGCCAGGTGTTCCTCGTCGCCCCACAGCGGGGGTGGCTGGGCGCCGGGCGGTGGGGGCGGCGCGTACGGTTTCATGACGGCGAACATGCGGCCGATGAAGCCCTGCGGGGTCCAGTTGAGCACGCCGACGGTGCCGCCGTCCCGGCAGACCCGGACCATTTCGTCCGCGGCGGCCTGGTGGTGCGGGGCGAACATCACCCCGACGCACGACATGACGACGTCGAACTCGCCGTCCTCGAAGGGCAACGCCTCGGCGTCGGCTTCACGCCACGCCAGCACCGCGCCGCGTTCCTCGGCGAGCACCCTGCCGGCGTCGAGCAGGGCCGGTGTCAGGTCCGAGGCCACCACGTCGGCGCCGGTCAGGGCCGCGGGGACCGCGGCGTTGCCGGAGCCCGCGGCGACGTCCAGCACGCGGTCCCCGCGCTGCACGCCGCAGGCGCTCACCAGGCGGGGGCCGAGCTCGGGGATCACCGTCGTGGCGACGGCCGGGTAGTCGCCGAGCGCCCACATGGTGCGGTGCTTGGCCTTCAGGGCGCGGTCCGCCTCGACCGCTTCGGTTGGTCCGGTCATGGCTGCCGTCCTTTCCCTCCCAGGATGGGGGAGCCTCGGGCGCTCCTCCACCTGAAGGGGCAGTTGTGACGTTTGGCCGAATAAGGTGCGTGCGATTTAGATGCCTGGGGCATGTAATGGGGCGTGGCCACCCGGCCCCACCGCTTGCGAGGTGCTTGATGACTGAAGTCGTTGCCTTCCCCCAGAGCCGCACCTGCCCCTACCACCCCCCACAGGCCTATCAGCCCCTGCGCGAATCGCGCCCGCTGTCCCGGGTCACGCTCTTCGACGGACGCCCGGTCTGGGTGGTGACCGGGCACGCCGAGGCGCGCGCCCTGCTGAGTGACGAACGGCTGTCCTCCGACCGGGAGAACGGCAACTTCCCGATGCCCACCCGCCGCTTCAAGGGCCTGCGCAGCCGCCGGGCGGCCCTGCTGGGCGTGGACGACCCCGAGCACAACGTCCAGCGCCGGATGCTGATCCCGAGCTTCACGGTCAAGCGGACCGCGGCCCTGCGGCCGTGGATCCAGCGGACCGTGGACCAGCTGATCGACGACATGGTGGCCCGCGGCTCCTCCGCCGAGCTCGTCGGCGCCTTCGCCCTGCCGGTGCCGTCCAGGGTGATCTGCGGCCTGCTCGGGGTGCCGTACGAGGACCACGAGTTCTTCCAGGAGCAGTCGCGGCGGCTGCTGCGCGGCCCCGAGCCCTCGGACGTGGAGCAGGCGCGCGACCGGCTCGACGCGTACCTGCGGGACCTGATCGGGCGCAAGCGCGCGGCACCGGGCGACGGGCTGCTGGACGAGCTGATCGCCGACCGCCTGGAGAACGGCGAGCTGGACGTGGAGGAGCTGGTCGCGATCGCCGCGGTCCTGCTGATCGCCGGCCACGAGACGACCGCGAACATGATCTCGCTGGGCACCTTCACCCTGCTGCGGCACCCTGAGCAACTGGCGGAGCTGCGCGCCGATCCGTCCCTGCTTCCGGCGGCCGTGGAGGAGCTGATGCGGTTCCTGTCCATCGCGGACGGGATGCTGCGGGTGGCCACGGCGGACATCGAGGTCGGCGGGAGCGTCATCCGCAAGGACGACGGGGTCGTCTTCCCGACCTCGGTGATCAACCGCGACGAGTCGGTCTACGCCGCCCCGGACACGCTGGACTGGCACCGCTCGGCCCGGCACCACGTGGCGTTCGGCTTCGGCATCCACCAGTGCCTGGGCCAGAACCTGGCGCGGGCCGAGCTGGAGATCGCCCTCGGCACGCTCTTCGCCCGCCTGCCCGGGCTGCGGCTGGCCGCGCCGCCGGAGGAGATCCCGTTCAAGCCGGGCGACACCATCCAGGGGATGGTCGAGCTCCCGGTGGCCTGGTGACGGCGGCGGCGCCGGCCGGGCCGGTGCGGATCCGGATCGACCGGGAGCGGTGCATCGGGGCGGGCCAGTGCGCCCTGACCGCGCCCGAGGTGTTCACCCAGGACGACGACGGCTTCGGCGCGCTGCTGCCGGGCCGGGAGGACGGCGGCGGCAGCGCCCTGGTCCGGGAGGCCGCCCGGGCGTGCCCGGTGGCGGCCGTCAGCGTCCGCCGGCGCTGAGCAGCTGCGTCCCGGCCCGGGCGGCGGCCGCCGCCGCCCGGGCCGCACGGCGCGGCAGGGCCGGGTCGGGAGCGGCCCGCAGCAGGAGCAGCTCGTGGTACACCGGTGCGGTCGCGGTGACGAGCACGGCCCGGGCGTCGGTGTCCGCCGGCAGCTCCCCTCGCGCCACGGCGCGCTCCACGACGACCGCGCAGCGGTCGTAGCGGTCCGCCCAGAACCGGCTCAGCGCGGCGGCCGCCTCCGGCGAGCGGAAGGACACGGCGATCAGGGCCGTGGTGAGGGTCGCGCCGGCGGCGAGGGCGTCGTAGGCCTCCTGGCACAGGGCCGTCAGGTCGTCCTCCAGCGTGCCCGTGTCGGGCGGGCTCCAGGTGTCGTCGGCGGCCGCGTCGAGCACGTCGGCCAGCAGGCCGCCCACGTCCCGCCAGCGCCGGTAGACCGTCGTGCGGTGCACGCCGGCGCGTTCGGCGACCGCGTCCACGGTCAGGCCATCGTAGCCGGCCTCCAGCAGCAGCGCGCCGACCGCTTCCAGCACCTGCGTCCGTACGCGTGCGCTGCGGCCGCCGGTACGGCGCCGGGGTGCGGCCGGCGGCGCTTCGGGGGCGAGCCGGGAGCCGGGTCCTGCCCCGGGTCCGGCCCCGGGTCCGGCCTCGGGTGCGGCCTCGGGTGCGGGCTCAGGACCGGGTTCGGATCCGGCCTCGGCGCCGGGTTCAGGACCGGGTTCGGAATTGCCGCTTGCGGGCGTCGTCGCTCTCATGCCACGATCTTAACGCAACATCAGTCGCCTTAAGGAGTGATTCCGATGGTCGTCCGCCACGTCTCCGACCGTTCCGCCCTGCCCGTGCCCCCTCCCGCCCCCTCGGAGCCGCCGCATGACCGCCACCTTCACCACCCCGCCCACGCCCCGGTCCACGACCCGGCGGCCCACGACCCGGCCGACCGCCCGCTCCACCGCCCAGGTCACCGCGCGTGACCTCACCAAGTCCTACGCGGGACGCCTCGTCCTCGACTCCGTCAGCTGCTCGGTCCCCGCGGGCGGACGCCTGGCGGTCGTCGGCGAGAACGGCTCCGGCAAGTCCACCCTGCTCCGGCTCCTGGCCGGCGTCGAACGCCCCGACAGCGGCGAGGTGTTCGTCCGCGCCGACGGCGGGCTCGGCCACCTCGCGCAGGAGGAGCACCTCCCGGCGCACCTGACGGTCCAGCAGGTCGTCGACCGCGCCCTGGCGGACCTCCACGCGATGGAGCGCCGGATGCGCGCCCTGGAGGCGGAGATGGGCCCCGACCCGGCCCCCGCCCTGCTCACCGAGTACGCCGATCTGCTCACCGCGTTCGAACTGCGCGGCGGCTACGACGCCGACGCCCGCGTCGAGCGCGCCCTGGACGGCCTGGGGCTGCTCGCCCTGCCGCGCGGACGCGCCGTGGGCGGGCTCTCCGGCGGCGAACAGGTCAGGCTGCGGCTGGCGGCGCTGCTCGCGGCCGCCCCGGAGGTCCTGCTGCTCGACGAGCCGACGAACCACCTCGACGACTCCGCCCTGACCTGGCTGGAGGAGCACCTGCGCACCCGCCGCGGCACCACCGTCGCCGTCTCCCACGACCGCGTCTTCCTCGACCGGTTCGCCACCGGCGTGCTGGAGGTCGACGGCGACCTGCACCGCGCCGTCCGCCACGGCCCCGGATACGCCGGCTACCTCGCCGAGCGGGCCGCCGACCGGCGCCGCCGCGCCGAGGCGCACACCGCCTGGCGGACGGAGGTGGACCGGCTGCGGGAGAGCGTCGCCACGACGGCCCGCCGGGTGGCACCCGGCCGGGAGCGCAAGGACGGCAACAAGATGGCCTACGACCGGGCCGCCGGCCGGGTCCAGCAGTCCCTCGCCGGCCGGGTGCGCAGCGCCCGCGAACGGCTGGACCGGCTGCTCGCCGCGCCCGTGCCCGCGCCGCCGGAGCCGCTGCGGTTCACGCCCGCGCTGCGCGCGGCGGGCGGCCGGGGCGTGCTGGTCGAGGCCGAAGGGGTCGCGGTCGCCGGCCGCCTCGCCCCGGTCGACCTGAGCCTCGCGGCCGGCGACCGACTGCTGGTCACGGGCGCCAACGGCGCCGGCAAGAGCACGCTGCTGGACGTCCTGGCCGGCCGGACCGCCCCCGACGGCGGGCGGATCGTACGGCACGGCCGCACCGGGCTGCTCGCCCAGCGCACCGAGTCCGGTCCGCCCGGGCGCACCGTGCTCGCGGCGTACGCGCACGGGCGCCCCGGCACGGCCGAGGAGCACGCCGAACGGCTGCTCGGGCTGGGCCTGTTCGCCCGCGAGCGGCTCGACGTACCGGTCGGCTCCCTGTCGGCGGGTCAGCGGCAACGCCTCGCCCTGGCCCGGCTGGTCGGCGACCCCGTCGACGTCCTGCTGCTCGACGAGCCGACGAACCACCTGTCCTCGGCCCTGGCGGAGGAGCTGGAGGCGGCACTGGCGGGCTTCCCCGGGGCGGTGGTCGTGGTCAGCCACGACCGGCGCCTGCGAAACCGCTGGCAGGGCCGCCACCTGACCCTCCTCTCCCCCGGCCCCCTCCCGCCCTCCCCCTGACCAGGAGCCCGCATGCCCGCCCGTACCGTGCCCGCCCCCGTCCTGACCCGCCTGCGGGTCTTCCCCGTCGCCGAGCCCGCCTCCGGCCCGTACGGCATCGCGCCCGGTCCCGACGGTGCCCTGTGGTGCACGCTCGTGCACACCGGGCGGATCGCCCGCCTCACCCCCGCCGGGGACCTGACCGAGTTCCCCCTCGACTCCCCCGACTGCGGGCCCAGCGTGATCGCGCCGGGCCCCGACGGGGCCCTGTGGTTCACGCGGATGCGCGACCACCGCATCGGCCGGATCACCCCCGACGGCCGGACGGCCTCGTTCGCCCTGCCCACCCCCGGCGCCGGCCCGTACGGCATCACGGCCGGGCCGGACGGCGCGCTCTGGTTCACCCAGCTGAACGCCGACCGGATCGGGCGGATCACCTGCGACGGCGAGATCACCGAGGTCCCGCTGCCCGTGGCGGGCGGCTTCCCCTCCATGATCACGACCGGCCCGGACGGCGCGCTGTGGTGCACCCTCAACCGGGCCGGTGCCCTCGCCCGGATCACGCCCGGCGGCGAGGTCGCCGTCCACCGGCTGCCCACGGCGGGCGCCGCGCCCGTCGGGCTGGCGGCCGGGCCGGACGGCGCGCTGTGGTGCGCCGAGATCGGCGCGGGCCGCATCGCCCGGGTCGCACCGGGCGGCGAGGTCACCGAGTTCGCGCTGCCGGACCCCGCCTGCCGCCCGCACGCGGTCACCGCGGGGCCGGACGGGGCCTGCTGGTTCACGGCGTGGGCCACCGGCCGCGTCGGGCGGATCACGGCGGAGGGACAGGTGACCGAGTACGCCCTGCCCGACGCCGGGGCCGAACCCCACGGCTTGGCGTTCGGACCCGACGGCGCCCTGTACACGGCCCTGGAGCACGGCGGGATCGCCC
This sequence comes from Streptomyces antimicrobicus, assembly GCF_020532625.1. Classification (GTDB taxonomy): domain Bacteria; phylum Actinomycetota; class Actinomycetes; order Streptomycetales; family Streptomycetaceae; genus Streptomyces; species Streptomyces antimicrobicus. The sequence goes on from NZ_JAJAUY010000050.1 coordinate 30,408, forward strand.
GGCTCGCGTTCGCGTGAGGGAGCCGCGGGGCGGCGCTCGCGACCGGCCGGCCGGGGTCCGGCGCTGGTAAAATGGCCGGACGCTTACGACGCAGCCGGGGCCCGTACCGCGAGGGTACGGGCCCCGGTCCGTGCCGGGTGCCGGGACGGGGAAGTCCCGGATGCCGGGACGAGGAAGGTTTCTCTGATGAACGCGAAGCGCGAGTTCGCGCTGCCGGAAACGACCACGCCGGGCCCGCCGCCGGTGGCGTCGTTCGCCGACCTCGGGCTGCCGCCGGAACTGGAGCGGACGCTGGCCGAGCAGGCGGTTCAGGAGCCGTTCCCGATCCAGGCGGTCACCCTGCCGGCCGCGCTGGCCGGTCGCGACGTCCTGGGCCGGGCCCGGACCGGCTCCGGCAAGACCCTCGCGTTCGGACTGGCGCTGCTGGCGCGCACGGCGGGCCGCCGGGCGGCGGCCAAGCGGCCGCTCGCGCTGGTGCTGGTGCCGACGCGGGAGCTCGCCCAGCAGGTCGCCGACGCCCTGGACCCGTACGCGGCGGCGCTCGGCCTGCGGCTGGCGACGGCCGTCGGCGGGCTCCACATCGGCCGGCAGGCCACCGCGCTCAAGGCCGGCGCCGAGGTGCTGATCGCCACCCCGGGCCGGCTGGCCGACCTGGTCGGGCGCCGGGACTGCCGACTGGACGACGTACGGATCACCGTGCTGGACGAGGCGGACCAGATGTGCGACCTGGGCTTCCTGCCGCAGGTCCTGGAGATCCTCGGCCAGGTGCGGCCCGACGGCCAGCGGCTGCTGTTCTCGGCCACGCTGGACAAGAACGTGGACCGGCTGGTCCACGAACACCTCGAGGACCCGGTGGTCGCGGCGGTCGACGCCGCGGCGGGCGCGGTCACCACGATGGAACACCACGTGCTGCACGTCCACGGCGCCGACAAGCAGCGCACCGCCACCGAGATCGCGGCGCGGGAGGGGCGGGTGCTGATGTTCCTGGACACCAAGCACGCCGTCGACCGGTTCACCCGGCACCTGCGCGGCAGCGGGATCCGGGCGGCGGCCCTGCACAGCGGGAAGTCGCAGCCGCAGCGCACGCACACGCTGGAGCAGTTCCAGCAGGGAGAGGTCACGGTCCTGGTCGCCACGAACGTGGCGGCCCGCGGCATCCACGTGGACGCCCTCGACCTGGTCGTCAACGTGGACCCGCCGGCCGACGCCAAGGACTACCTGCACCGCGGCGGGCGCACCGCGCGGGCCGGGGAGTCCGGGCGCGTGGTCACCCTGGTCACGGCCGGCCAGCGCAAGGACGTGAGCCGGCTGATGACGGAGGCCGGGGTCCGCCCGACGGTCACCGCGGTGCGCCCGGGCGACGCCGAACTGGCCCGGATCACCGGCGCCCGGCAGCCTTCCGGCGTGCCGCTGCCCGGCAGCACGGCGCCGGCGGCGGACCCCGGCGCCGCGGCGGGCGCCGCGACCACCCTCGGCTTCCGCGGCCGCGGCAGCAGCCCGGGCGGCCGGGCCAAGGAGTCCCGCAAGAGCGCGGAGGCCCGCAAGCTGGCCGAGGCCCGGCGCGCGGCGAAGGTGCGGCGGGGGCGCTGACGCTGGCGACGGGGACGGGACCCGACGAGGGCCGCTGACGACGGGCTCGGCCGCGGCGGAGCGGGCACAGGCGGCGAGGCGGGCGGCGAGGGGGGCGGAGCGGCTGGATTCGAACCAGCGTGGTCCGGTTTTGGAGACCGGCACGACGACCTCTGCGCTACGACTCCGCCCTTGCGGCTGATGCTAGGCCATCGGCCCGGGACCGGTGCCGGGCACCCCCGTCACCAGGCCGCCTCCTGGTAGTCCTTGAGGAACACGCCCGCCAGCGGTGCGCCCGCCTCGCCGCGCACGATGGGGTCGTAGACGCGCGCAGCGCCGTCGACGACGTCCAGCGGGGTGCGGAAGCCGCTGCGCGCGATCCGCTCCTTGCGGGGCGCCGGGTTCTCGTCGGTGATCCATCCGGTGTCGACGCTGCACATGTGGACGCCGTGCGCGGCGAGTTCGGGGCCGCTGGTGCGGGTCAGCATGTTGAGGGCGGCCTTGGCCATGTTGGTGTGCGGGTGCCCGGACGTCTTGCGGCGCACCGTGAACCGCCCTTCCACGGCGGTCACGTTGACGACGTACCGGTGCGGGCGGGGCGAGGCCAGCAGCAGCGGCAGCAGCCGGTCCACCAGCAGCGCGGGGGCGAGCGCGTTGACGAGCTGGGTCTCCAGCAGCTCGGCCGGATCGAGCTCGCCGAGCCGGGCCGACCAGGAGTTGGCGGGGGCGGGGTCGGGCAGCAGGCCCGCCTCGTCGGCCTCGTCCAGGACCAGGGCCAGCGCACCGGAAGTGCCGCTGCCGGGGCCGTCCAGGGCCCGCAGGGGCTCGTACCCGGGGGCCCGCCACACCCGGCCGGGGCCGGGGAGCGCCGTCCGCTCGCCGTCGGCGAGCAGCGCGTAGGACTCCGGCGGGCGGCGGACGGTCTGGGCGGCGTTGTTGACGAGGATGTCCAGGGGCTCGCCCTCGGCGCGCAGCCGCTCGCACAGGCCCAGGACCTGGCGGGGGTCGCGCAGGTCCACGGCGACGACGGTGAGCCGGTCCAGCCACCGCTCGCTGCCCGGGGCGGCGCGGAAACGGGCGAGGGTGTCCTGCGGGAAGCGGCTGGTGACGAGCAGTTCGGCGCCGTCGCGCAGCATCATCAGGGCCAGCTGGAAGCCGATCTTGACCCGGCCTCCGGTGAGCAGCGCGCGCCGGCCGGTCAGGTCGCAGCTCATGCGGCGGCGGGCGGTGTGGTCGGCGGCGCAGCCGGGGCACAGCCGGTGGTAGTGCCCGTCGACCTCGCGGTAGAAGGACTTGCAGACGTAGCAGCGCTGGGGCCGCAGCAGCACTCCGGCCGTGCGGGAGACGGCCGCGGTCGCCAGCGGCGCGTCCTCGCGCCGGTCGGGCGCTCCGGTGGCCGTCGCGGTGAGGACCGCGGCGTCGGCGGCGGCGCGTTCCTCGGCGCGGCTGCGGCGCCGGCGGTGGCGGCCGTCGCGGGCGAAGGAGGAGGCGACCTGTTCGGCCCGTAGCCGGACCGGGTCGTCCGGGGGCAGGGCGCGCAGCTTGCGGATCGTACGGTCGAAGTCCTCCAGCTCCTGCGCGGTCAGGGCCTGCGCGCCGCCGGCCTGCGCGCCGCCGCTCCGCTCGCCGGGCGTCCCCGCGCTGCTCCGCTCCGCCAACTCCCCCGCCGCCCCACCGGTGTCCGTACGCCTGGCCGCCGACGGGCGGGGCCTGCTGTGTCTGGGCTGCCCGGACGGCCGGATTCGAACCGGCGTCTCCCGCCATGGCATGGCGGTGCGACGACCTCTGCGCTACATCCGGGCAGTGCGGCGATCCTAACGGGTGGTTTCCGGCTCCAGCAGCTGGTTCCGCAGCCGCTCGACCAGCGCCTCGTCCACGCCCAGGTGCCCGGTGGCGTAGGCGTGGACGGAGCCGTACCGGGCGGCCAGGTCCTTCAGGAACAGCCGGATCACGTCCTCCGGTGCCCGCCCGTACGCCGGCCAGCGCAGGACGCGGCCGGGGTTGGCCGCCTTCCAGTCGGCGACCAGCCGCTCGGTGGCCAGCTCGGTGAGCGCGAAGTCGGCGGCGATCGCGTCCTCGTCGACGCCCAGCAGGGCCAGCACGAGGGCGGCGAGCAGACCGGTGCGGTCCTTGCCGGAGGCGCAGTGGAAGACCTGCGGATCCTCGGAGTCCGCGATCACCTCCAGCGCCTGGCGCAGCTCGGCCGCGCCGTCGAGGGCGACCTCGGCGAACCGGTCGGCGAGATACCGCCACGGGTCCAGATCCGGGTCGATCTCGGCCTGGTCGTACGGGCGGTGCTCGATGCTGAGGTTGACGTACGCGAGGTCCTCGGCGTGCGGCACCCGGCCCTTGGCCTCGATCTCCCAGGGGTAGCGCAGGTCGATGACGGTCCGCACGCCGAGCGCGCGGAAGCGCTCCCAGTCGTCGCCGGCCAGCTTGCCGAGGGAGTCGGCCCGGTAGAGGCGGCCCCAGCGCACGGCGCGGCCGTCGGCGGTCCGGTATCCGCCGAGGTCACGGAAGTTGTGGAGGCGGTCGAACGGTATGTGTCGTCTCACCAGCCACACCCTAATCTCGCGCTCCACCGGCCCCAAGAGATCGCTGGGCTTGAAGTGGCCGGGTGCTGCGCCGACTTGAGGGTGAGTGGCGACGCGGCCGTTGAGCGCGGGGCCGGGTGGGCGCACACTGCGGGGGAGGCGGCGTAATTCTCACGCGCGGGGAGGGATCCCGGTGGGACGTGCACGCGGAACGGGGACGGTGGCCGCGCTGGCGGCGCTCGCGCTGATGTCGGCGGCCTGCCAGGCCGCCGGAGGCGGTCCCGGCGGGAGCGGCGGGAGCGGCGGGGCCGAGGGGACCGGCGGGGCCGGCGGGAGCGGCAGGGCCGGCGGCGTCGACCGCCCCGGCAGCAGCGCGTCGGACGTCGCGCCGCGCGCGGCCGCGGACCCGGGCCGGGTCCGGGTGGGCCGGGTCAGCCCGGACACCTCCGCCGACGGCACGGCGCACGTGGCCTGCTCCGAGATCGACGCGCAGTTCACGGTGGAGCCGTCCGCGGCGGCGACGCGGTGGCGGGCGACGGCCTTGGACCACGACCCGGTCGCGGACGGCTCCGGTGCCGAGCGCGGGATCGCGCCGGACGTCGTCGTCACGCCCGACACGGGAGCGCTGGCCCCGGGCGAGCGGGTGACGGTCCGCGTCCGGGGCCGGTTCGACGGCGAACGGCCGGTGTTCTGGGTCGTGGTGCAGGCCCTGGAGCAGGACGGGGACGTCCGGCAGCGGATCGCGTTCTCCTGCCGCTGAGGCCGGATCAGTCCTGGGCGCGGCTGGTGACCGGCGCGTCGGTGCGGTCGCCGAGGAACTCGTACCAGCGGCGCTGGAGGCACAGGTAGCGGGTGTCGGCCTCGACCAGGTCGAGGAAGGCATCCACGGTCTCGGTGAGCCGCTGGGCGAGCCCCGCGTCCGCCAGGCCGCCCTGCTCGGTGAAGGCGTGGTGGGCGCCGGCGAGGCTGAACATGTCGGGGTACACGCGGGCGCCGAGGTGCTCCAGCGGGACGCGCAGCGCCCACAGACCGCGGTTGCCGCCGACCATGGACGGGGAGGCAGAGACCAGCAGCGTCTGCTTGTCCTTGAAGGGCTGCGGCCGGAACCGCGAGACCCAGTCGACGGCGTTCTTGAGCACGCCCGGCACGGAGGCGTTGTACTCGGGCGAGGCGATGACCAGGGCCTGGGCGGCCTCGATCCGGTCGCGCAGGGCGGCCGCGGCCGGTGGCGGCCCCTGGCCCGCCTCGGCGTCGCCGTCGTAGGCGGGCATGGGGAAGTCGGCCAGGTGCGCGAGGTCGACGGCCGGGCCGGCCTGGGTGACGAGGCCGGCGACGTACGAGGCCAGTTGCCGGTTGACCGAGCCGGACCGGGACGAGCCGGCCAGGACGAAGACCCGCAAGGACGACCGCGCGGAGCCGTCACCTGACAGGGACCGGAGGTCCGGACGGGCCGGGTCGGTCGGGAAGCGGTCGTCGGCGATCGGATCCACGGGGTCTCCTCGGCGCACGGAAGGGTCTCGGCGACGCCGACTCTACGGTCGCCCCCGCGCCCGCCCCGCGCATCCGTCCGGCCCGGCCCACCGGATCACCCCGCTGCCGGAATCCCCACCGCCCACACGGCGGCGCCGCGACCCGGCCGCCGGGCCTGCCCCGGGCCTACCCGGCTCGGCCGCCGGTCCCCACCCGGTTCGGCCGCCGGGCCTGCACCGCGCCGGGGTGGCCGCCGGATCCGGGCGTGGGGCGGCCGCCGGGCCTGCACGGGGTCGCCACCAGGCCCCACCCAGGGTGGCCGCCGGGCCTGCACCGGGCCCGACCCAGGGCGGCCACCGGGCCGCCAAGGGCCCGACCCAGGTGGCCGTTGGGCTGGGCCCTGGCGCCCGATGGGGCCCGGGCCCGGCCGCCGGGTGCGGGACAGGCCGCCCTGCGGAGCCCAGCCCGCGCCACCAGGTCCGGCCCGGGCGTGCGCCGAGGGGACGGCCACGCCGGGTGGCTCTCGCCGGCCGCGAGGCGAGGTTCGGGGCCGGCCGCCAGGTCGGGGGCGGGCCCGCGGCGGGGTGCCGGGCCAGCCACCCGGTCCGGCTCGGTCCCCGCGAAGCCCCGGCCCGGAGCACCGGCTCGGCCGCCAGTCCGGCCCGGGCCGGAGCCAGGTTCGGGCCGACCGCCGGGCATGCCCCTGGTCGGCGCCGAGGCCACGGCCCGGCAGGGCGGTCTACCCCGGCCCCGCAGTGGTTTCCGGCCCGGCCGGGTGGTGCTCCCCGCCCTCCGGGCGCGGGGACGGCCCGGCTGGGTGCTGCTCCCCCTCTGGGGAGGTCGCCGGGTTCGGGCCGGGCCCGCGGCGGCGTGGGGCGGCGGTCGTCAGGCGGTCGGCCAGGGCCGTCAGTTCGGGCGTGCGCAGGACCCGGTTCCCGAAGCCGGGCAGGGGCACGTGCAGCCGTGCCGTCCAGCGCTCGGGCACGGCCCCCGCTCCGTACACGGCACCGGCCAGCGCCCCGGTGACGCACGCGACGGTGTCGGTGTCGCCACCGAGGTCCACGGCGGCGCCCACGGCATCCGCGAAGCTGCCGGTCCGGCGCAGCGCCCACACGGCCGAGCCGAGGCAGGGCCACACAGCCCCGTTGAACTCCGTGGCCAGGCCGGGGTGCCAGGCGGGGTCCAGGACGACGGCGTACCGCTCGCGGTGCGGCGCGGGCAGGCGCGCGAGGGCGCCCCCGACGGCCGCCAGCGGGTCGCCCCCGTCGAGCGCCACCCGCACGAGCTCGTGCAGGACCGCGGTCCCGTGCCACGCCGCGCTGTCCCCGTGGGTGAGCGCGGCGAGCCGCCGGGCGGCGGCCATGGTCGCCTCCGCCCCGGCGGCGGCGAAGTACACGGCGGAGGTGGAGGCACGCATCAGCGCCCCGTTGCCGGCGGCGCGCTGGTTCACCCGGGCGTGCAGGGCGGCGGCCCGGTCCCAGTGTTCCCCGCCGGTCAGCACGGCCTCGGTCTGCAGGCCGATGTCCTTCGGCTCGGCGGCCGCCCACCGGCGGAACCGCGCGAACAGGTCCGGCAGGTCCAGGCCGCCGCGCTCCAGCAGGGATTCGGCGACGAGCACCGCCATCTGCGTGTCGTCGGTGGCCTCGCCGGTGTCCCAACCGCCGCCTGCGCGCATCTCGCCGTCGGTGCGGCCGAAGGCCCCCGGTGGCCCGAACTCGAAGGGAGCGCCCAGCGCGTCACCGACGGCCGCTCCGACGACCGCGCCCCTCGCCCGTTCGATCCGTTCCGTCCCCTCGGTCGACCCGATCCGCCCGACCCGCTCCATCCGTGCCCTCCGCTCCCCGAGCGGTGATCGTACAAGTGGGCGGCCGCGGTGGCCCGGTGCGGCGTCCTCGCCCGGCGTCCGGACGGGTCGGAAGATACGTTCATCACCCTTCATGACATTCTGTGACGTAGCAGCGCGCCGGACGGAACCGGCGGGGGTCCGGGGTCGCGGGGGTCAACGGGTATGTCGATGAGGCCGATGAGGCTCTGCTTCCTGGTGGAGGAGCAGTACCGCCATGACGGCATGCCGGTCGAGGTCGTCCGGCAGCTGAGCGCGTGGGGGCACCGGGTCGACGTGCTGCGGCCGGGCGGATCACTGGTGCGGATGACCGAGTTGGTGGAGGCCGGGCGGCACGACGCCTGGGTCCTGAAGACGGTGTCCGGCGGTCCCGGTCTGACCCTGCTGGAGGCCGCCGCGCACGCGGGGCTCACCACGGTCAACGACGCCCGGTCGATCCGCGGTGTCCGCGACAAGGCGCTGGCCGCGGCCATCGGCCGCGCCCACGGACTGCCGCTGCCGACGACGTACGCGGCGGCGCGGCCCGAACTGCTGGCGGAGATACCCGCGGCCGAGTACCCGCTGGTGGTCAAGCCCGCCGACGGCAGTTCGGGCCGGGCGGTGCACCTGGTGCCGTCGCCGGAGCGTCTGATGGAGATGCTCCCCGTGCTGGCCGGGGAGGGGCTGCTCATCGCGCAGCCGTACGTGCCGAACGCGGGCGTGGACCTCAAGGTGTACTGCGTGGGCGGCGAGATGTACGCGACCGAACGCCGCTCCCCGCTCCACCCGGACCAGGCGGTCCGGGAGCGGAACGTCCCGCTGTCCGCCGAGACAGCGGCGATCGCCGCGCGGGTCGGCGAGGTCTACGGCCTGGACCTCTACGGGCTGGACGTGCTGCTGGGCCCGGACGGGCCGGTGGTCGTCGACGTGAACGACTTCCCCAGCTTCCGCCAGGTCCCCGCGGCCCCGGCCCGGGTCGCCCGCGCCGTCCTGGCCCTGGCCCGCGCGAACGGTGGCAGTCGCCTCGGCGGTGGTGGTGGCCTCGGCAGTGGTGGTGGCGGTGGCCGGGTGGGCGGGACGGGCGGCGTGCCGGCCGACGGCGTAGCCGCCG
>NZ_JAJAUY010000051.1 GCF_020532625.1 Streptomyces antimicrobicus
CGGTGGTGCGGCCCACGCCGGCCAAGGTCCCGGTGGCGCGGCCCGTGTACCGGGCGCCGTCGCGCAAGCCGGCCGAGCACCACATCTCGCCGGTCACCTTCACGCTGCTCACCTCGGCCCCCGCGGTGCTCGCCATCGTCGCCCTGCGCCCGCGCTGAGCGACCGCGCCGAGCACCCGGGCCGAGCACCCACGCCGAGCGCCCGCCCCACGCACCCCCTGACGCCGCACGAACCGAACCTTCTGGGAGTCCCCCGTGTCGGAATGGCTCGTCCTGACCCTCGCGATGCTCGCGGCGTGTGCCGTCGTGCTGTCCATCGCGTTCTTCAACCACCGGCGGATCGGCGAGGACGACGATCCGAACGAGACCCCGGACGTCATCGAGTACATGACGATGATGATCGGCGTGATCTACGCGATCGTGCTGGGCCTGGCCATCGCGGGGGTCTGGGAGGCCCGCGGCGCCGCCCAGGAGTACGTACGCCAGGAGGCGCAGGCGCTGCACGAGGTCAGCGTCCGCTCCGAGGTCTACCCGCCCGAGGTCCGGGCCCGGATCCGGGCGGACGTGGACGCGTACGTCACCCACGTGGTGCGCACGGAGTGGAAGGTGATGGCCGAGCGGGGCGAGCTCACGGACGAGGGGGCGCGCCTGCTCGACAGGCTCCGCCGGGACGTGACCGACTACCAGCCGCAGACCGATCACGAGGGACAGGCCTACCAGCCGCTGGTGGACCAGGTCGCGGCGGTCGACGACGCGCGCAGCGCCCGGGCGGGGAGCGCCGGGGACACCATGCCGGGCGTGGTGTGGTTCGGGCTGATCATCGGGGCGCTGGTCACCGTGGGGATGGTCTTCGCCCTGCAGATCCGGCGCTCGTTCCGGGAGATGCTGCTGGCGGGACTGTTCAGCGCGCTCATCGCCTTCCTGCTGTTCCTGATCTGGGACTTCGACGCGCCGTTCGGCCGGGGCATCGCCGCCACGACCGAGCCGTTCCTGCAGCAGTTCGAGCAGGTGCTGGACCGGAACTGACGCGGCCGCCGAGGGCCGCAAACCGGGGACGGCCGCTCCGTCCCCGGTTCGGCCTACGCGTATGCCCCATTCGCCCGACTCTGATCGCGGGTGGGGGTCCGCGCGCCTAGCGTGGCGGCCATCGAGGTGCACGAACCTCCGCGCGGAAACCATTCCGCGGCTGCTCCTCGTGGATTCGGAGACCAACCATGGGTGCGATACGTACCTCAGTGACTGCCTTGCTCGGCGCCGGAGCCACGGGAGCTGTCCTCGTGCTCGGCGCCTTCGGCGCGTCCGCCGCCGGTGCTGGGTCCGGCCCGCGGCCGGCCGCTCCTGTGACCTCGTTCGCCTTCGCCGTCACCCCGTCGACGGTGGCACCCGGCGGCCAGGTGGTGCTCTCGGTGTCCGGCTGCAACGCCGCCTACGCCACCGTCTCCTCCGGGGTGTTCGACTCCGTGGCGATCCCACGCGGGGAGACCGTGCGGGTGACCGTCGATCGCGACGCCCGGCGCGGAGCCCAGTATTCCGTCTCTTTCACGTGCAACGGCGAGACCGGCTCCACCGATCTGACCATCGCGGGCGGGGTCTCGACGCCCACGACCAGTTCGACCGCCACCGCCCGGGACGGCCGTACGGTCACCGTCGCCCCGGCGGTGCCCCCAGCCCTCCCCCAGGCCGTCCCCTCCGTCGTCCCCACCTTCGTCGCCCCCGCCGTCACCACGGGCACGACCGGCGCGGTACGCGGCGGCGTGGGCGGCAGTGTCGCCGGGATGAACCCGGTGGAACTGGGAGCCGGAGCCGCCCTGCTGCTCGTCGCGACGGCCGGGACGGCGTACGTGCTGCGCCGCCGCTCCGCCGCCGGCGGACGGCACTGAACGCCACCCGCGCCCCGGGTCCTGGTGGGGACCCGGGGCGTTCGGCTGGGGAGGGTGACCGGGGAGGTCCGTCCGGTCAGACCCGCCCGCGAGCCGCGCGGTGACGGCGCTTGAGGTGGATGCCGGCGCCCAGGGCCGCCACCCCGATGAGGCCCGCCCCGATGGCGGTCTCCGCGGTGGACGGGCCGAGGGAGCCGCCGAGACCACCCTGGGCGCCGTTGCCGCTCAGGATCTGGAACTTGTGGGTCCCGATCAGGCTGCTGTCGTTGCACTGCACCTGGAGCGTGTGGATGCCCGGCGCCGCGTGGTTGTAGATGCGCACGGTGGCGTAGTTGGTGGAGCCGGGTGACAGCAGGGTCGGATCGAAGTTCCCGTGCGACCTGACCGTGCCGCCCCGACCGCAGCCGTTGGCGCTGACCTGCATGGTGGAGCCCTGGTGCACGCGGAACGGGTTCACGGCGATGTTCGTGGGCCCGCCGCCACCCCCCGAGGGATTCGCGGTGGCGAAGGACGCACCGAGACCGACGGCGAGAGCGGCCGCCGCGGTCACGGAGAAGGCGCGAAAGGCACGCATGGTGGAACCTCCAGCGGAAAGCGCCCCGGAGCGGTGGCCCGGGATGATCGACGAGAACGCCTCCCACGAGAAACCCTCACGGCAGCCCGCAACCAGCGCATTTCCGCCTTTGGCCCGCCCGGTTGAGCGACACGCCGAAGATCGACCGGCTCCGCTGACGGATCCGCAGGTCACGACCCGTCAGGCATTCATGTGACGAATACCTGGATGGGCGCACCCCGTCCGGCGGCACCCCGGGCCCCGGCGGCGGGCGCACCACCCGTTCGACGCTCCCGCCTCGCCGTCCCCCGCGACCGGACTTAGCGTGCGGGAAGAAGGGCGTAAAGGGGGGGGACAGCAACGCGGGTCGGGACCCCCGCGTCGGGAAGGGACGACTGATGCTGCGCGAGGACGAGACGGGGAAGTCACGCAGGCGCTCACCATGGGGCGTACTCGCCCTGGTCATGCTCTCCGGTCTCGCCATGATCCGTAACGGGACGGGCATGAGCGGGCCACCCCAGCCGACCGCGGCCGCCCGGGTCGAGGTGCGGGCCGACCAGCTGCCGGCGAACCCGCCGCAGCCCCCGCCGGACCTGGAGGTGCTGGACCACTCGTCGGTGCAGCGCATCCGGATCCCGACGATCCACGTGGACGCGCCCGTGATGACGGTCGGCCTGGACCAGCAGGGCTGGATCGACGCGCCGCCGCCGCAGGACCCCAATCTGGCCGGCTGGTACCTCAACGGCATCTCGCCGGGCCAGCGCGGCTCGGCCGTCATCGTGGGGCACGTGGACAACGCGCAGGGACCGGCGGTCTTCTACGGGCTGGGCTCGCTCCGCAAGGGCCAGCGCATCGAGGTGGAGCGCTACGACGGGCGCACGGCGGTGTTCGAGGTGTACGGGGTGGAGGTGTTCTCCAAGGACGCCTTCCCCGGAGCCCGGGTGTACGGGGACACCGGGCATCCCGAGCTCCGGGTGATCACCTGCGGCGGCGGCTACTCGAAGGCGAAGGGGTACGACGGCAACGTGGTCGTCTTCGCGCGCATGGTGGCGACCCGCTGAGGGCTCCCGCGACCCGCCGAGGCTCCGCAATCCCCATGGGGGCTCCAGCGACCGGCTGAGGACTCCCCGCGACCCGCCGATCCCCGCGACCGGCGTCGCACCCCGGCCCGCCCCCGACCCGCGGGCGGGCGGGGGGCCTCAGGCGGCCGGCAGGTGCGCGGGGGACGGCAGGGTCAGCCGGTAGCCGCGGTCGAGCAGCTGGGGAAGGTAGGCGCGCAGCGCCTGCACGCTCTGCGCCCGGTTGCCGCCCGCGTCGTGGTTGAGCACGATCACGCCGGGGGCCGCGCCGCGCAGGACCCGCGAGACGATGGTGGTCGTGCCCGGTTCCTTCCAGTCGAGGGTGTCGACGGTCCAGGCCAGCGGCTCCATGCCCAGCTCGGCGCCGATCTCGAACGCGGCCCGGTTCCAGGCGCCGTAGGGTGCGCGGAACCACCTGGGCGCCTCGCCGACGGCCTGCTGCACGACGTCGCTGGTCCGGACGATCTCGTCGGCGAGCGCCGGCCGGGACAGCCTGGGGATGAGGGGGTGGCTCCAGGTGTGGTTGCCGATGGCGTGGCCCTCCGCGCTGATCCGGCGGACCAGGTCGCGGTGCTCGGTGGCCATCTCGCCGCAGACGAAGAACATCGCCCGCACCTGGTAGCGGGCGAGGGTGTCGAGGATGCCGGGGGTGTAGCGGGGGTCGGGCCCGTCGTCGAAGGTGAGCACCATGGGGCTGCCGCTGCCCGGGGTCAGGGGAAGTTCCAGGACGGGCCGGGTCCGCGGCGTCAGCGGGGCGTTCGGCGGGCGCCGCGCGGGGGCGTCGCCGGTCATCGGCTGGAGCCGGTACGCCGCCCCGGGCGCGCCCTGGGGCGGCTCCACGGCGGGGTGGCCGGGAGCCCCGGCCGCCCCGGCGGCGGTTCCCGCGCCGGTTCCCCCGCCTGGGGTGGCGCCGGGGGTGGAGGGGGTGGCGGGGTCCGTGGGGCCGAGCGCACCGGCCCGGCCGGGGTTGCCCTCACCTCCGGTGAGCAGGCCGGAGGCGGCGGCGATTCCGAGGAAGACGGCGGCACGCAGCAGCACGCGCCGCCCGACTGTCGGCTCGTCATTTTTCATCATTACTACGTATCAACGAGATCGGCGCGGATGTCGAGAGGCGCGGTCACGTCGGGATCTCCTCACCCGACCGGCCCAGCCGTCCTCGGCGCGCACGGCGGGGTCCGCCGTGCCGGACGGCACCATGGACCCATGAGCGAACCCCTGCGCACCCGTGTCCTCGACGTCACCACCGGCACCGACGAGCGCGTCCACGACCTGACCGCCGCCTGCACCGCGTTCCTCGCGGAGGTCGCGCCGGGCCGGGACGGGCTGCTGAACGTCTTCGTCCCGCACGCCACGGCCGGCATCGCCCTGATCGAGACGGGCGCCGGCAGTGACGACGACCTGCTGGCGGCCCTGCGGACCCTGCTGCCCGCCGACGACCGCTGGCAGCACCGCCACGGCAGCCCGGGCCACGGCCGCGACCACGTCCTGCCGGCCGTCGTCCCCCCGCACGCCACCCTCCCCGTCGTCGGCGGGGAACTGGCCCTCGGCATGTGGCAGTCGGTCTGCCTGGTCGACACCAACGGCGACAACCCGCACCGGCAGGTCCGGTTGAGCTTCCTGGGCTGACCCGTCAGCCGCGGCGGACCAGCGGGAAGGGCAGGGTCTCGCGGATGGTGCGGCCCGTCAGGAACATGACCAGGCGGTCCACGCCGATGCCCAGACCGCCCGTGGGCGGCATCGCGTACTCCAGGGCGTCCAGGAAGTCCTCGTCGAGTTCCATCGCCTCGGGGTCGCCGCCCGCCGCCAGCAGGGACTGCTCGGTCAGCCGGCGGCGCTGTTCGACCGGGTCGGTGAGTTCGGAGTACGCGGTGCCCAGTTCGGTGCCGAAGGCGACCAGGTCCCAGCGCTCGGCCAGCCGCGGGTCGTGGCGGTGCTGGCGGGTGAGCGGCGAGACGTCGGTGGGGAAGTCCTTGTAGAAGGTGGGCAGCAGGGTGCGTTCCTCCACCAGCCGCTCGTACATCTCCAGCACCACGTCGCCCCGGGTGTCGTCGGGGGTGTGCGGGACCCCGGCGCGGTCGCAGAGCCGGCGCAGGACGTGCTCGTCGGTGTCGGCGTCGACCTCCTCGCCGAGGGCCTCGCTGACGGCGCCGTAGAGGGTCTTGACCGGCCACGGCCCGGAGATGTCGTGCTCGACGAGGCGCCCGTCGGGCCCGGCCTTGCGGGCCACGGGGGAGCCGAAGGCGGCCGTGGCGGCGCCCTGGATCAGCTCGCGGGTCAGGTCCAGCATCACGTCGTAGTCCGCGAAGGCCTGGTAGGCCTCCAGCATGGTGAACTCGGGGTTGTGCTTGTAGGAGACGCCCTCGTTGCGGAAGGTACGGCCCATCTCGAAGACCTTCTCCATACCGCCGACGCACAGCCGCTTGAGGTACAGCTCGGGGGCGATGCGCAGGTAGAGGTCGAGGTCGTAGGCGTTGATGTGGGTGCGGAAGGGCCGGGCGTTGGCCCCGCCGTGGATCTGCTGGAGCATCGGGGTCTCGACCTCCAGGAAGCCGCGGTCCAGCAGCCCCTGGCGCAGCGCCTGCACGGCGGTGGAGCGGGCCCGGACCACCTCGCGGGCCTCGGGGCTGGCGACCAGGTCGAGGTAGCGGCGGCGGACCCGGGCCTCGGGGTCGGCCAGGCCCTTGCGCTTGTCGGGCAGCGGGCGCAGGCACTTGCCGGTGAGCTGCCAGTCGCGGACCACGACGGACAGCTCGCCGCTCTTGGCGGCGCCGACCTCGCCGGTCGCCACCACGTGGTCGCCGAAGTCGACCTGGGCGGTGAACGCGTCCAGGGCCGCCCCCGACTCCTCCCGGGTGAACATCAGCTGGAGGTCGCCGGACCAGTCGCGCAGCAGCGCGAACACCACCCCGCCGAGGTCGCGGACGACCATCACCCGGCCTGCGACGGTGACCTCCTCCCCGGTGCGGCTGCCCCCGGCGAGCCCGGGGTGGGCCGCGCGCAGCGCGGCGAGCGTGTGGGTGCGCTGCCGGATGCCCACCGGGTACGGGTCGGTGCCGGCGGCGACGAGCCGGTCCAGCTTGCGGTGGCGGACCCGGACCTGCTCGGGCAGCCGCTCGGCCGCCGGGGCCTCCTCCCCCACGGCCTCCAGGCCGAGGTCGGCGATGGCCGGCAGGCCCTCGGTGGTGGCGGGGGAGGAGATGCCCCGGGGGCGGCCGTTGCCCCAGAGCTTGCGCAGGCTCGGCACGGACACGAAACCCTCGGCGACACCGGAGGCGAGACTCACCCGGGCGAGTGAACCGGCGTCCTGGTAGCAGAGGAAGCGGGGGTACCACTCGGGCCCGTACTTGACGTTCGAGCGGTACAGGGCCTCCAGCTGCCACCAGCGGGAGAAGAACAGCAGCAGCCTGCGCCACAGCTTCAGCACGGGTCCGGCGCCGATCCGGCCGCCCTCCTCGAAGGCGGACCGGAACACCGCGAAGTTGAGGGAGATCCGGCGCACGCCCAGCTTGGGGGAGGCGGCGCAGAGCTCGGCGACCATGAACTCCATGACGCCGTTGGGGGCGCCGCGGTCGCGGCGCATCAGGTCCAGGGAGATGCCGTCCTTGCCCCAGGGGACGAAGGACAGCAGGGCGATGAGCTCGCCGTGGGCGTCGAAGGCCTCGACGAGGAGGCAGTCGCCGTCGGCGGGGTCGCCGAGGCGGTCCAGCGCCATGGAGAAGCCGCGCTCGGTCTCGGTGTCGCGCCACCGGTCCGCCCGGTCGACGATGCGTTCCATCTCCTGCGCGGTGAGCGCGGCGTGGCGGCGGATCCGGGCGGTGCAGCCGGCTCGTCTCACCCGGTTGACGGCCTGCCGGGTCACGCGCATGTCGCGGCCGTCGAGGTCGAAGTGGGCCACGTGCACGATCGCCTCGTCGCCGAGCTGCAGGGCGCTCAGGCCGGAGCGGGCGTAGGCCCGGGCGCCTTCCTCGGAGGCGCCCATGACGGCGGGCTGCCAGCCGTACCGGCGGGCCACCCGCAGCCAGGCGTCGATGGCGGCGGACCAGGCACCGGGATCGCCGACCGGGTCGCCGCTCGCCAGGCACACCCCGACCTCGACGCGGTAGGTGACGGCCGCCTTGCCGCTGGGGGCGAAGACCACGGCCTTGTCGCGGCGGGTGGCGAAGTAGCCGAGGGAGTCGCCCCGGCCGTACGCGCCGAGCAGGGCCCGGATCCGCGGCTCCTCGTCGCCGTGCAGGGCGGCGTGCATCCGCTGGGAGCGGAAGAGGGTGGCGGCGGCGTTCAGCAGGGCGAGGGCGCCGAACAGACCGAGCAGGAAGTACAGGGGCCGGGGCGGGCGGCCGTCGAACTGGCGGGCGGAGAAGAGACCGCCGAAGACCTGCTTGGCGGCCCAGTCCAGCCACTGCCCCCGCGGCAGGGAGCCGGGGAACAGCGCGACCAGCCCCCAGCCCAGCAGGACGGCGGCGAGCAGCCCGAGTCCGAGGACGAGCAGGGCGCGCCACAGCGCGCCCGGGCGGGAGTCGGCGTAGAACTCCTTGCGGGCGGCGACGAGGATGCCCAGGGCGGCCAGCGCCAGGACCATCGAGGGGCCGCCGATCCAGAACTCGCCGTCGGCCATGAGCAGCAGATCGACGAGGATCAGCAGGGCCAGATAGGTGACGACGATCCACCAGGCGATCTTCTTGCGGATGCCGAGGGCGGCGGCGAGCAGGAAGAGGAAGACCGCGTAGGCGAGGTTGGCGCTGACCGGGACCACGAAGATGTCGAGGAACCGCACGACGGGGCCCAGCAACCGGCGCAGGGTGGGGGAGAGCGCCAGCAGGGCGCACAGCAGGCCGAGCGCTCCGAAGAACGCTCCGAATGCGTCGGGCACCCGGTTCAGGAAGCGGTTCCGGGTGCCGTGGGGCTCCACGGCGGTCACACTCATGGTTGGCACTGTAGGGAGCGGCGCAGGGCTCCGCTCGCCGAGCGCACGCGCCCCGACGATGTGACAGGACATCTGATCACACCGTTCGGCCCGCCGACCCGGCCTCTCGGCGGCCGAGCGGCCCGGCCTTCAGCGGCCCGGTGGCCCGGCCGCTCAGCGGCCCGCCGTCAGGCCGTCCTTGGCGGCGCCCCGGCCGAGGACCGCTTCGGTGACGGCGTCCTGCGCGGTCCGGTAGGCCTGGTCGCCGGGGTCCTCGGCGAGGGCGGCCGGCAGGTTGACGACCCGGCCGGTGTCGAGGTCGTACGCCTGCGGGACGAACTCCGCCCTGGTGACCTGCCAGCGGCCGCCGGCGGTGGCCGGCGGCTCGAAGCGGAAGCGGCCCAGGGAGCTGTAGTTGCCGCGCGGGTCGAAGTCGCCGGAGTGGTTGTACATGGTGCCCGCGACCTGGTCGCCCATGCCGTAGACGATCCAGGTGCCGTTGACCTTCTCGTACGCCTGCGGGACGTGCGCGTGGGTGCCGAGGATCAGGTCGATGTCGGGACGGCCCCCGGTCCGCGAGGCGGTGAGCGAGCGGCCGAGGGCGAGCTGGCGCTCGTCGGGGTCGGTCTGCCACTCGGTGCCCCAGTGCAGGCTGACCAGCACCACGTCGGCCCCCGCCGTGCGGGCGGCGCGGGCGTCCGCGACGATCTTCTTCTCCTCCATCAGGTTGACCGCCCAGGGCTGCCCCTCGGGCATCGGGTAGCCGTTGGTGTCGAAGGTGTACGCCAGGTGCGCCACCTTGGCCGAGCCGGCGCGGTACACCGGCGGCCGGGCGGCCTCGGCCGCCGTGCGGGCCGAGCCGGAGTGGCCCAGGCCCACCTTGTCGAAGCGGTCCAGGGTGCGGCGCAGTCCGTCGGCGCCGTCGTCGAGGGTGTGGTTCGAGGCCGTGGAGCAGCCGTCGTAGCCGGTGGCCTTCAGGCCGTCGGCGACCTGGGGCGGCGAGACGAAGGCGGGGTAGCCGGAGAACGGCCCGTCCTCGTCGCCGTAGACGGTCTCCATGTGGCACAGGGCCAGGTCGGCGCCCGAGACCACCGGCCGGACCGCCGCGAACATCGGCCGGAAGTCGTAGCCGTCGCCGCCCGCGTCGGCGTGGGCGCGCTGGATGACCGAGCCGTGCGGCAGGACGTCGCCACTGGCCACCAGGGTGAAGCCGCGGGCGCCGGAGGGGGCGGGGGCCGTCGACGACTGCGCCCCGTGCCCCCCGCGCAGCCGGGCGGCGGCCGGGGCGGAGTCCCCGGAGGCCGAGCAGCCGGCGGCGGCCGGGAGCAGGACGGCCGCGAGGACGGCGAGGGCCCGGCGTGCGTGGCGCTTGGTCATCGATCCCGCTTTCCGAGGGGCACGTCCGAGCACACCCGGACAGCCGGACCCACAGCTCATATGACTATCTGATGATTCGAATCCACTAGAGAGTGCCGTCGCCGTCAAGCGACGGCGCCGCGCGGCCCGCCCCGCGCCACCTGGACGGCGCAGCGGACGCTCGCCGGACCCGCGTGCCGTTCACCGCGCCGTTCGACCGTTCGTCGTGCGCCCAGGCCGCCCGTCGGCCCGGCGGGGCGCTTGGGCGCAGCACCCGCGCAGACCCGTTCCCGGACGGCCCGGCCCAGGTCAGGGTGAGTCTCCCGAGCCGTTCGCCCCGCGGAAGGAGCTCCCCGGTGCCCCTCTCCCCCACTCTGACCCGCACCGCCCCCGAGGCACTGGCCGCGCTCCAGCGCGACCACGGCCGGGCCCTGTTCGGTTTCCTGCTGGGCCTGACGGGCGGCGACACGCAGCGCGCCGAGGACCTCGTGCAGGAGACCCTGGTGCGCGCCTGGCAGCACCCCGAGGCGTGGGAGAGCGGCCACGACTCGATGCGGCCCTGGCTGTTCACCGTCGGCCGGCGCCTGGCCATCGACGCGCGCCGGGCCCGGCTGTCGCGGCCCCAGGAGGTGGACTCCGAGGCGCTGGAGCAGGCGCCGGCGCCGTTCGACGGGGTGAGCAGCTCGGTCACGGCCATCGACGTACGGCGGGCCGTGGGGAGCCTGGGCCCGGAGCACCGCGAGGTGCTGCTGCAGGTGTACTTCCGGGACCGCTCGGTGGCCGAGGCCGCGGCCGAGCTCGGCATCCCGGCCGGCACCGTCAAGTCCCGGACGTACTACGCCCTTCGGGCCCTGAGGAAGGACCTCCAGGGGTACGGTCTGGGGGCATGAGCGGGCCGCCCCTGGGTAACGGCTCGAAGAATGACCGGGATACGCTCGAAACAGGCGAAGAGCGCATCGAAATCGGCAGCAAACCGTTCAAGTTGAGTAAACATCCCCCGTGTCGCGAGGCCGTCGGGGAAGGCTCGACGCAGACGGCGAGAGGTTCGACGCGCGGGAGAAGGTGGAACGGGTGCAGCCCGAGGGTACGAACGGCACCAGTGACGGCGGGCTCGCGGTGCCCATGGCGTGGCTCTACGCGGAGTACATCGCGGACGAGCTGCTCCGGACGGGCCGGCTGATCCCGGCCAGTTCGCTGGAGTTCCGCGCCGGCCGCGACACCCTGGCGCTGACCATCTACCTCTCGGACGCCGCCGGGGAGCTCTCCGGGATCCGGGTGGTCTCGCAGCTGGACGAGTGGCTCTCGTTGACGGCGTACGGGCACCCCTGGCGGGACTGGGTGCGCACCCGCTTCCTCCAGCTGGGCG
The DNA here is from genome assembly GCF_020532625.1 of Streptomyces antimicrobicus. Lineage (GTDB taxonomy): Bacteria > Actinomycetota > Actinomycetes > Streptomycetales > Streptomycetaceae > Streptomyces > Streptomyces antimicrobicus. Next base: position 11,137 of record NZ_JAJAUY010000051.1, read on the forward strand.
AGGAGGCGCGGGAGCGCGGCCGGGGCGAGGACCCCGACCTGGAGCTCGCCCGGGCCGCCTGGCGCTGGCTGGACCGCACCGAGCTGTTCGCCACGGATCTGGACCCAGGCCACCCCGAGCACCCGCACATGCCCCTGCTCCCGGACGAGAACGACCGGGTGTGGACCCCGGCCTGGCAGCTGGGGCTGCCGCTGGGACACCTGGCGATGCACCTGTTCTGAGCGCTCCGGCGACCACCCCGGCCCGGCCCGATCCGAGAGAGACGACCTAGCCCTCGCGGTCGGCGACCAGCCCGCTGAAGTCGGCCTCGTTGCGCTCGGCCCGCCGGACGTACCGGTGGGCGATCAGCCACAGCACCGGGTACACGGCCACGCCCAGCACGGCCCAGACCAGCGGCCCGTGGCGCAGCCCCGGCAGCAGGAACAGCAGCGGCAGCGTCGCCACCGTCAGGCCCAGGGCGGCCAGCGCGCCCAACCCGGCGCGCAGCTGGCTGCGCATCAGGGCGCGCACGTAGGTGGTCCCGAGGGTGGTCTGCTCCGAGATCTCCGAGCGGGCGGGAGCGTACGCGGGCGGCCGGGGGCGGGCGCCGCGCGGCACTCCGGTGACGACCTCCCGGCGGGGCGGGGTCTGCTGCTCCTCCGACACGGTCCGGGAGTCTACGGCGCCGCTCGCCCCGCGGGCAGTGCGCCTATTTCAGCAGCCGGGACAGGCGCCGGTCGGCCAGCGGCTTCCCGCCGGTCTGGCAGGTGGGGCAGTACTGGAGCGAGGAGTCGGCGAAAGACACCTCGCGGATGGTGTCGCCGCAGACCGGGCAGGGCTCCCCGGTGCGGCCGTGCACCCGCAGCCCGCTCTTCTTCTCGGCCTTGAGCCGGCCGGCCGCCACGCCGTGGGAGCGTTCGACGGCCTCGCCCAAGGTCTCCCGCACCGCCGTGTACAGGTGGGTGATCTGCTCGTCGTCGAAGGAGGCCGCGAGCTTGAACGGCGAGACCTTGGCCTGGTGGAGGATCTCGTCGCTGTAGGCGTTGCCGATGCCCGCGATCACGCTCTGGTCGCGCAGCACGCCCTTGATCTGCCGCCGCTCCCCCGCCAGCAGCGCGGCGAACGCATCCCGGTCGAAGTCCGCCGCCAGCGGGTCGGGGCCCAGCCGGGCGATGCCGGGCACCTCCTGCGGGTCGTGGACGACGTACACGGCGAGCCGTTTCTGGGTGCCGGCCTCGGTGAGGTCGAAGCCGCCGCCCCCGGCGAGGGCCACGCGCAGGGCGAGCGGGCCCTTGCCGGGCCGGGGCGGGCGCTCGGGCAGGGTGTCCTGCCAGCGCAGCCAGCCGGCACGGGCCAGATGGGTGACGAGGAAGAGGTCGCCGACGGGGACGGCCAGGAACTTGCCGTACCGCGCGGTGGGACCGGCCGGCTGCCCTTCGAGCGCGCTCGGCGGCGGGTCGTAGGTCTTGAGCACGCTGACGGCGAGCGGGAGGACGCGCTCGACCACCCGCCCGGTCAGATGCTCGTCGAGGAACTCCCTCAGCGCCTCGACCTCCGGCAGCTCCGGCATGCTCCCAGCCTGCCGAACGAACGCCCCGGACGCGAGCGGGACGATCAGGTCAGGCCGAACTCGCACCACACGCACTTGCCGCCGCCCCGCGGCTCCACGCCCCATACGTCGGCCAGCCGGTCCACGAGCATCAGCCCGCGGCCCGAGACGCCCGAGTCGCCGGCGTCCCGGCGGCGCGGCAGGGCGCTGGAGCGGTCCTCGACCTCGACGCGCAGCCGGCGGTCGGGGCCGGTGCCGGGCAGGACGCGCAGGGTGACGATCGCGGGGCCGTCGGTGTGCATCAGGGCGTTGACGATCAGCTCGTCGGCCACGAGCTCCATCTCGTCGGCGCGGTCCCGGGCGCCCCAGGCGCGGACCGCGGCGCCGATCATGTGCCGGGCCGAGACGAGGGCCTCGGGGTCGCCGGGGGCGACGTGCTGCTGGAGGCGGCCGCCGCCCGGAGGGGCGTCCTCGACGTGCCGGCGCAGCAGCAGCAGCGCCATGTCGTCGTCCCCGCCGCGCTCGTCGACGATCCCGCAGAGCAGGTCCGCCAGCTGCGGCAGGCCCGCCGGGCCTTCCCGGATGAGGCCGGTGAGGTGCGCGATCCCCTCGTCGAGGTCGGCGCCCGGCTGCTCGACCAGGCCGTCCGTGCACAGCACGAGCGTCTCCCCGGGGTCGAGTTCCACGGTGGTGACCGGGTAGTCCAGCAGGCCGAACTCGGCGGACAGGCCGAGCGGCATGCCGCCCGCCACCGCCAGGCGGCGGGTCTCGCCGTCGCGGGCGCGCAGCAGGGGGTCGATGTGGCCGGCGCGGACCAGCTGGACGACTCCGGTGGTGAGGTCGGCCTCGGCGTAGGTGCAGGTGGCGAAGCGGTCGGTGTCGAGTTCGTGGAGGAAGACCGAGGCCCGGGCCATCACGGTGGCCGGGGCGTGGCCCTCGGCGGCGTAGGCGCGCAGCACGATGCGCAGCTGGCCCATGACGGCGGCGGCGTGGGTGTCGTGGCCCTGGACGTCGCCGATGACGACCCCGACCCGGCCGCCGGGCAGCTGGACGACGTCGTACCAGTCGCCGCCGATGTCGCGGCCCATCCGGGCGGAGCGGTAGCGCACGGCCAGCTGGGCCCCGGGGACCGCCGGGATGCGGCGCGGCAGCATGGCCTGCTGGAGGCCCTCGGCGATGTCGTGCTCCTGTTCCAGGAGCATGGCGCGCTGCAGGCTCTGGGCGATGGAGCTGCCGAGCGCCACCAGGAGGTTGCGTTCCTCCTGGGTGAAGCCGTCCTTGTCCTGGTAGAGCAGGCCGATCGCGCCGATCGGCCGGGCCTGGGCGATCAGCGGCAGGTAGGCGGCGGCCGAGATGGACATGTCGGTGATCTTCGACCAGAGGCCGGGGTAGCCGGCGGCGAACTCCTCCGCGGAGTCGATGAACCGGGGCTGGAGCGAGCGGACCACCTCGCTCATCGGGTAGTTCTCGTCGATGCGGGTGTAGCGGGTGCCGGGGACGTAGCTGCCGGCCGGCCCCTCGGCCACGAGGTGGATCCGGCCCGCCTCGACCAGGCCCATGACCATGCCCATCGTGCCGAGCCGCTCCAGGCCGTTGGAGTCGCTGAGCGCGCTGATGACGTCGCGCACGGTCCGGGCGTGGGCGAGCGCGGCCGTGGTGCTCTCGACGACGGAGGTCTGCCGGCGCCGCTCCTCGTCGAGGCCGAGCCGTTCGGCGGAGTGGCTGAGCTCCTCGGTGGCGTCGCGGACGATGCCGATGATCCGGTACGGCCGGCCGGCCTCGTCGCGCAGGACCCGGCCCTGGGTGTGGGTCCAGCGCAGCCGTCCGTCCCGGCAGCGGATGCGGAAGTAGGCGCCGTACGTCGGGGTGCCGGTCTTGAGCGCGCTGGAGACCAGGGCGTCGAGGCGGACGGCCTCGGCCGGGGGGACGCGGTGGCGCAGCGACTCGGGCCTGCCGTCGTACTCCTCGGCGACCGTGTCGAAGACGTCCAGTGCCGGTGCGTCCATGTGCATGAGCCCGGTGGCCAGGTCCCAGTCGAAGCTGCCCATCCGGTTCAGCGCGAGGGACAGGTCCGGGTGTGCGGGCCAGTCGTCCGGCAGCGATACGGTGGTCGGCACCGATCCACCATGACACACCACCCGGTCAGGCGCTCTCCAGCTCGACGTCGGGCTCGGGGAGGACCTCGGCGTCCGGGCTGGTGTTCGGGTCGGTCGGGTCGAGCGGCAGGTTCGGGTCGACGGGCTCGGCGAACGGGTCCTGGGTGAGGCCGTCGAGGGGCTGGGTGAGGTCCTCCGGAGCGGTGGGGGTCAGGCCGGGGTCGGTGGGCAGTCCGGTGCCGGGGTCCGTCGGGTCGGTCGGCACCGGGCGGGGCGGGCTGGGGGGCGCGTCCGGGATCTCGGGCTGCCGGGGCCTGGTCTGCGGGTTCGCGGGGGGCTGCTGGGGGACGCCGGGGTCGGCGGGGACGGGCTGGCCGTCGGCCGCGTCGGTGCGGGCCTGCGGGTCCTGCGGGGTCTGGGTCGTGGGGGGGCGGTCCGGGATGCCCTCGGCGGGGTCGTAGGGGGTCAGGTGCTGGGGGACCTTGTCCTGGGCGCCGTCGTCCCCGGTCCTGCGTTCGAGCCAGGTGTTGTTCAGGAGGTTGACCAGGACCAGGTTGTCGACCGTCTGCATGGTCGGCTCGACCACGATCACCTGGTTGGGCTGGTAGCCCGCCCAGGGGTCGCCCTTGTGGACGGGGGCGCCTTTGGGGGCGCGCGGGGCCTGCAGGGGGTTGCCGCAGGCGCAGCGGACGCGGGGCATGCCGTGGGCGTCGACCAGTACGGCGGTGCCGGCCTGGAGGACGGCCTGGTGGCCGGTGGCCTTGCCGTCGCGGAACCCGTGGTTGGTGACGCGGGTGTCGGCGCGCAGCACGACCGGGGTGAGGCCGCGCAGGAACTCGGGGAGCTCGGCCGCCTCGACCCCGGAGGTCTCGGCGAAGACGCGGGCCTTGTCGTCGTCCTCGGTCAGCAGGCGCAGCTGCTGCTCGATGTCGCAGCTGCCCAGCCGCTGGGTGCCGGCGTACAGGCCGGGGGTGGCGGCGTTGACGGTGCGGATGCCCTGGCCGGTGGGGTTGGGCACGGGGGCCTGGGCGGGGGCGGACTCGTTGGTGGCGGAGGAGGTGGTGAAGGGGTCGGCGCCGGCGGCGGCGACGGGCACGAGGTGGAGGTCGGCGCTCTCCCCGGAGCCGTGGTGCCGGCTGCCCTGCGCGTCGGTGCAGCCCGTGGCGAGCAGGCCGACGGCGGCGAAGAGGGCTGCCGTGGCGGGCGCGTGACGTCGCGAAGCCTGACGGAGTGTCGGTCCGTGCACGAGAATCTCCCTTTTCGCCCCGGTTGCTCCCTCCTGTCTGCCGCAAGTCGGGAGGGCCCGCAAGCCGAGATCCGCAGCCGGCGGCACTTGAACATGTTCAACGAACCCCCTACGCTCACGCTTGCGAGTTGAACGCGTTCAAGGCGTTCGGCCGCACGGGGAGGGGAGTCCACGGTGACGATTCTGGTGAACCTGGTCGTCACCCTGGGCATGCTCGCGGTGGTCCCCGCGGGCCTCCGCCTGATCGACCCGTCCGCACTCGCCCGACTCGCCCGGCTCTGGCCCTGCCTGGCCGCCCCCGGCGCCCTGTCCCTGTGGCTGCCGCGCGGCCACACCGCCACCGCGCTCGCCGTACTCTACGCGGCCGCCGCCTCGGCGCTGGCGCTGCGGGCGCCCGTCCGGCTGCTGCGCACCCGCTCCCTGGCCCCGCCCGAGATCGCGGCGCTCACCGCGCTGGGCTCCCCGGCCGTGGCCGGGACCGCCCTGGTGGCCGAGCGGGCCGGGTACCGGCTCTTCGGCTTCGACCTCGACGTCCTGGCGCTGACCGTGCCGCACTTCCACTTCGCCGGGTTCACCGCCGCGCTCGTGGCCGGCCTGGTCTGCCGGGCCGCCCGGCCGGGACCGGCCGCGCGCTGGGCGGCGTACAGCGTCCCCGGGGGCACGCTGCTGGTGCTGGCCGGGTACTTCGTCGGCGACCTGGCCGAGCTCGTCGGCGCCGTGGTGCTGACCGCCGGGATGTGGTCGGTGGCCCTGCTGACCTGGCGCGAGATCCGGCCCGGCGCTCCCGGCCGGGGCACCCGGGTCCTGCTGGGCACCTCGGCGGGCGTCCTGGTCGCCACCATGCTGCTCGCCGTGTGGTGGGCCTTGGGCGAGGCCACCGGCGTGGCGCACCCCACCCTGACCTGGATGGCCGCCACGCACGGCCTCGGCAACGCCCTCGGCTTCGCCGTCTGCTCACTGCTGGCCTGGCACCGCCTGAGCCGCACCCGCTCTCCCCTCCGGAAGGAGCTCCCGACATGACCCGTCTCCTCAGCAGCCCGCGCGAGGGCCTGAGCTACCCCGACCGCGGGGCCACGGCCCGCAGGCCGTTGCCCGGCGGCTACCACCACCTGCGCCACCGGGCGCCCATCGGCCGGGGCCGGGCCGTCTTCGAGGCCGCCGGCACGGCCCTGACCACGCTCGCCGTGCACCGCGGCACCGGATTCGCCGTCCACGCCGAGCACACGCCCGTGCGGACCGGCACGCGGGTCACCGTCGGACTCGGCTTCGGACCGCTGCGCGTCACCGCCCCGTGCGAGGTCGTGGCGACGACGTACGCGCCCGACCGGGCCGGATTCGCGTACGGGACACTGACCGGGCACCCGGAGAGCGGCGAGGAGTCGTTCCTGGTGGAACTTGCCGCGGACGGCACGGTCTGGTTCGAGGTCACCGCGTTCAGCCGGCCCGCGGTCTGGTACACCCGGCTGGCCGGGCCGGTCGTCCCCTTCCTCCAGCTGCGCTACGCCCGCTGGTGCACCCGGATCCTGCGCCGGCTGGCCGCGCGCGGCTGAGGCGGCGCGGCCGATACTGGAGACGATGGACTGGTTCACCGCGCCCGCGTACTGGACGGGCCGGCTGGTCTTCCAGCGGGCCCTGGCCGGGGTGTACCTGGTCGCCTTCCTCGCGGCGCTCTTCCAGTTCCGCGCCCTGATCGGCAGCCGCGGCATGCTGCCGGTGCCCGAGTACGTGCGCCTGGTGCCGTTCCGGCGGGCCCCCAGCCTGTTCCAAGTGCGCTACTGCGACGGACTCTTCGCCGGCTGCGCGGTCCTCGGGGCGGTGGGGGCGGCGGCGCTGGCGGCCGGCGTCGGCGATCTGGTGCCGCTGGGCTGCGCCATGGCGCTGTGGGCCCTGCTGTGGGTGCTCTACCTGTCGATCGTCAACGTCGGGCAGACCTGGTACGCCTTCGGCTGGGAGTCGCTGCTGCTGGAGGTCGGCTTCCTCGCGGTGTTCCTCGGCAACGCCCGGGTGGGGCCACCGGTGCTGGTGCTGTGGCTGCTGCGCTGGGTGCTGTTCCGGGTCGAGTTCGGCGCCGGGCTGATCAAGATGCGCGGGGACCCGTGCTGGCGCAAGCTCACCTGCCTGGACCACCACCACGAGACCCAGCCGATGCCGGGCCCGCTGAGCTGGTTCTTCCACCACCTGCCCAAGCCGGTGCACCGGGTGGAGTGCGCGGCGAACCACGTCACCCAACTGGTCGTCCCCGTCCTGCTCTTCACGCCGCAGCCGGTGGCCTCGATCGCGGCCGGGGCGGTCGTGGCCACCCAGCTGTGGCTGGTGCTCTCCGGGAACTTCGCCTGGCTGAACTGGATCACCATCACCGTCGCGCTGTCCGCGGTGGACTTCACCGCCCTGACCGGACCGCCCCCGGCGGCCGCCTCCCGGGCGGCGCCGCTGTGGTACGTCGTCCTGGTCTGCGCGGTGACCGCGCTGGTGCTGGTCCTCAGCCGGCACCCGGTGCGGAACATGATCTCCCGCCGCCAGGTGATGAACCGGTCCTTCGACTCCCTGCACCTGGTCAACACCTACGGCGCCTTCGGCACGGTCGGCCGGGTCCGCGACGAGGTGGTGGTCGAGGGCACCGCCGACGAGGTGCCGCGCGCCGACGGGGACTGGCGGGAGTACGGCTTCAAGGGCAAGCCGACCGAACTGCGGCGGATGCCCCGCCAGTTCGCGCCGTACCACCTGCGCCTGGACTGGCTGATGTGGTTCGCGGCCCTCTCCCCCGGGTACGCGCGCGACTGGTTCGGCCCGTTCGTCGAGCGGCTGCTGACCGGCGACCGGGACACCTTGCGGCTGCTGCGCCACAACCCGTTCCCGGACGCCCCGCCGGTCTTCGTCCGCGCCCGCCTGTACCGCTACCGCTTCACCACCTGGCGCGAGCTGCGCGAGACGGGCGCGTGGTGGCACCGCACGCTCCTGCGCGAATACCTCCCCCCGACCCGCCTCGCCGAACCCGGCCCCGTGCGGTCCCGCGGGGACTGACGCCCGCACGACCGGGGCCGGGCGCCACCCCGGCGCCCGCCCCCGGTCGCACCTCAGCCGGTGGGGCCGGTGAGCAGTTCGGCCTCCCGGGCCGGGGAGAGCCCGGGGCGGGGGCGGTCCGGGCGGTGCGGGGGTGCGCCGTCGAGGGAACGCAGCCAGGCCCAGGTGTCGTTCACGGTGTCCTCGACCGGGCGGCAGACCAGGCCGCCGGCGAGGGCCTTGGAGACGTCCCCGCCGTGCATGAAGTCGTGCAGCTCACCGGCCGGGAGCCAGATCGGCAGCTCGATCCAGGGCTCCACCCCGGCGGCGAGGATCCGGGCGGGGTCGGTCCACACCAGCTCGGCGCGGTCGCCGGTGGCGGCGGCGCAGGCCGTCAGCAGGCTGCCGATGGTGGCGTGCCCGGAGGGGGAGGCGATGTTCCAGGCGCCGGCCCGGCCGGCGCCGGCGGCGTCCAGGGTCCACCGGGCCAGGTCCCGGACGTCGACGTACTGGAGCGGAAGGTCCTGCGGGCCGGGCGCGAGAACTCTGCCGCCCTGCGCCATCCGGGTGAGCCACCAGGGCAGTCGGCCGATGTTCTCGTACGGTCCGAGGACCAGCCCGGCGCGGACGAGCAGGGCGTGGTCGGCGCCGAACGCCTCCAGGGCGGCCAGTTCACCGCCCCGCTTGTCCTCGGCGTAGCCGACCGGCCCGGCGTCGGGCGAGCCGTCGACGAGCGGCCCGTCCTCGGTCAGCCCGGCGGGCGCGGGATAGGCGTGGACGGACCGGCTGGAGACGTAGACGTAGTGCCGGACCCGGCCGTGGAGCAGCCGGGCGCTGTCGCGGACGGCGGTGGGGGCGCCGCTCCAGGTGTCGACGACCACGTCCCAGGTGCCGTGGGAGAGGGCGGCGAGGCCGCCGGGCTCGGTGCGGTCGCCGTGCAGGGAGCCGGCCCCGGGCGGCGGGGCGTGGCGGCCGCGGTGGAAGACGGTCACCTCCCAGCCCCGGTCCAGGGCGTCCTCGGTGATCGCGCGGCCGACGAACTCGGTTCCCCCGAGCATCAAGAGCTTCATGGCGGCCAGCCTGCGGCCGACCAGGACGGCGGGGGAAGCGGTGATCGCCCACAGCGATGACGCTGTGGGCGTACGCCGCGCCCCCGCGGCCTTGCGGGCAGCGGGGGCGGGGCGAGGACCAGGTCGAGGGGCTCAGTCGATACCGGGCAGGATGTGCGGCTCGGCGAGGTCGTCCTCGTAGCCGGCGAGCCGGATGGGGGCCGAGCGGGCCCACACCTCCAGGCTCCCCAGCTCGTCGGAGCGGGGGCGGGTGCGCCGCTCGGTCCACTCCAGCAGGCCTTGGTCGTGCTTCGTCAGTTCTGGTGTCACCGCGCACTCCTTCGTGTCGGGTAACCCGTCGGGGCGAACCGCGCCGCGGGTGGGGGGATCAGGGCTTCCGAGCGCGGTGGCGCTGTCTCTCTCGACACGGAGCGTGGCCCGGGTGAGGCCGTCCGTGTGCATCAGGGTACACATATGAGCAGGCCCCCGCTCGATAGGAGAGTAAAATCCGTCTGGTTCCCCCACTTTCGCCCCACGTTCATGAAGTCGCACGTCGGCGTGTCGCGGGGAGCGGCTCCCCGCCGACCGGCGGGCGGGGGCGGTGCTCGACCTCGCAGCGGCGGCGCGGGAGGGGGCGGGGAGGCGGAGCAGGGTGATGCGCCCCGGCGGAGCCGGCGGCGGACCGGCGGGCGGGGCGCGGTGCGCGGGCCGGGGCGGGCGCGCAGGGCGGGGTGCGCGGGCGGGGCGCGGGCGTGGTGATCAGGTGCGGCGCGGCGTCCGAGAAGGGGGCGCGGCGCGCGGGTGGGGCGGCGGGTGCGGGTGCCCGCCGCCCCCGTGGTGACTACCAGTTGGCCGGCGCGTAGTCCTTGAGGAAGACGCCGTACAGGTCCTCGCCGGCCTCGCCGCGGACGACGGGGTCGTAGACCCGGGCCGCGCCGTCGACCAGGTCGAGGGGGGCGTGGAAACCCTCCTCGGCCAGGCGCAGCTTGTCGTAGTGCGGGCGCTCGTCGGTGATCCAGCCGGTGTCGACCGAGGTCATCAGGATCCGGTCGGTCTGGAACATCTCCTGGCCGCTGGTCCGCGTGACCATGTTCATGGCGGCCTTGGCGGCGTTGGTGTTCGGGTGCCCGGCGCCCTTGTAGCCGCGGCTGAACACGCCTTCCATCGCCGAGACGTTGACGACGTACGCGCGCCCGCTGGACGCCTTGCGGGCGGCCTCGGCCATCACCGGCCGGAGCTTGCTGATCAGGATGAACGGCGAGGTGTAGTTGCACAGCTGGGTCTCCAGCAGCTCGACCGGGGAGATCTGGTCGATGGTCTGGACCCAGGTGTTGGTCTCCACGACGTCCGGCAGCAGACCGCCGGCGTCGATGGCGGTGCCGTCGAGGTGCCGTTCGAGGCTGGCGTTGCCGGCGACCAGCGCGAGGTCGGCGACCTTCTGCGCCTCCAGCCCGCTGACGCCGACGGGCAGCGCCGCCAGGCCGTCGACCGCACCGGAGTTGAACGCGCCGATCACGTGGTGGGCGGGCAGCTCACCGGCCGGCAGCGGGGCGCTCTCGCCCTCGACCAGCGCGGCGTAGGCGGTGGGCAGGCGGCGCACGGTCTGGGTCGCGTTGTTGATGAGGATGTCCAGCGGACCGGCGTCGGCCACCTGGTCGGCGAGCGCCACGGCCTGCGCCGGGTCGCGCAGGTCGATCCCGACGACCTCCAGGCGGTGGATCCAGTCCGCGGAGTCCTCCATCGCCTTGAAGCGGCGGATGGCGTCCTTGGGGAAGCGCGTGGTGATCGTCGTGTGCGCGCCGTCGCGCAGCAGCCGCAGCGCGATGTACATGCCGATCTTGGCGCGGCCGCCGGTGAGGAGCGCGCGCTTGCCGGTGAGGTCGGCGCGGGCCTCGCGCTTGGCGCGGTTCACGACGGCGCAGGTCGGGCAGAGCTGGTGGTAGAAGTAGTCGACCTCGACGTACCGCGTCTTGCAGACGTAGCAGGAGCGCGGGCGCTGGAGTATCCCCGCGATCCGGCCGGCCTCGGTGACCGAGGAGGGCAGGATGCCCTCGGTCTCGTCGTCGATGCGCTGCGCCGAGCCGGTGGCGGTGGCCTCGGTGACGGCCTTGTCGTTGGCGGTCTTGGCCGCGCGGCGCTCCTGGCGGCGGCGCTGCTTGACCGTCCGGTAGATGCCGGCGGTGGCTCGCCGCACGGCGATGGCGTCGGGGTGGTCGACCTCCAGCTTGTCCAGCTCCGCCAGCACGCTGAGGCAGACGGCCATGCGCTCGGGGTCGATACCCGGCCCGTATGCCTGGTTGTCTTCGGTCACCGTCATGGCCGCTGTCGTTCCTCGATCGCTCGTCCGCGTCCGCCTGTCGCGGAAAACCTGCGGGAAGTCCCCAAAAGGGGAACTGTACGGATCGGGGGCGCCGGGAACCAAACCCGGGCGGAGCTCCCTCACGCACCGCGAGGGAGCCGTCGCAGCAGGTGCCCGGCGGACGCGGAACGGCCGCCCGGGCGGTGGGTCGCGCCCGGCGGTGCGGGCCGCGGGCGCGAGGCGCGGGTCAGATGCGCACGCCGTGGCCCCGGAGGTAGCGCAGCGGGTCGATGTCGGAGCCGTACCCGGGGCCCGTACGCATCTCGAAGTGCAGGTGCGGGCCGGTGCTGTTGCCCGTGGAGCCGGAGCGGCCGATGCGCTGCCCGCCGGAGACCTGCTGGCCGGCCTTGACCGAGACCGCCGAGAGGTGGGCGTACTGGGAGTACTTGCCGTCCGTGTGCTTGATCACGATCTGGTAGCCGTACGCCCCCGCCCAGCCGGCCGAGACGACCTGGCCGGGTCCGACGGACTTGACCGCGGTGCCGGTCGGCACGGGGAAGTCGACCCCGGTGTGGTAGCCGCTGCTCCACGAGGAGCCGGGCACCTTGTAACGGGTGCCGAGCGCGGCGTCGACGGGCGCGGTGAAGGACGGCGCGGACGCCTGCTGCCGCGCCGAGGCCGACTCGGTCACGCGCTGCTGCGGGGCGGGCGCGGGGCGCGGCTGCTGCGCCTTCGGCTGCGCGCTCTTCGGCTGCGCGCTCTTCGGCTGCTCGGTCCGGGGCTTCTCCGTCCGCTGCCCGCCCGGGGCGCCGGACGGGACGGGGTCGGCGGTGCGCGGCGGCTTCTCCGGGCGGGGTGCGGGCGCCGTGGGCGGCGCGGCGGTGATCCGCAGCGTCAGGCGCTGGCCCGGGAAGATCAGGTGCGGGTTGTCCCCGACGGTGGCCCGGTTCGTCTCGTAGAGGGCCTGCCAGCCGCCCTCGACGTGCCGGCGGGCGGCGATCGAGGAGAGGGAGTCGCCGGGCGCGACGACGTAGGGGCTGGGCAGCACGGTGGTGCCGGTGGCGCGCGGCTCGGCGCCCTGCCGGGCGGGCGCGCCGGCCTGCTGCGGCCCCGGCTGCTGCGGTACGGCCCCCTGGGTCTTGGCCTGCTGGTGCGGGGACTGCTGGCGCTGGGCCCGCTCGTTCCCGGGCTGCTCGCGCTTCGGCGCCTGCGCCTGCGCCTGGGGCCGGTGGGACGTGGCCGGCGTGGTCAGCGGGGCCGGCCCGCCCCGCTCCAGTCCCGCCTTCTTCGAGCAGACCGGCCAGGCTCCCGGGCCCTGCCCCTTGAGGACCTTCTCGGCGACCGCGATCTGCTGCTCGCGGGTGGCGAGGTCGGCGCGGGGCGCGTAGGCCGTACCGCCGAACTCGCGCCAGGTGCTCCGGCTGAACTGGAGCCCGCCGTAGTAGCCGTTGCCGGAGTTGATGTGCCAGTTGCCGGTGGACTCGCAGGCCGCGACCTTGTTCCAGGTGTCGACGGACGCCGCCTCGGCGGCGCCGGCGCCCATGAGGGGCAGGGCTATGCCGGCTCCCGACGCGGTGACCGCGAGTGAAGCCCGGTTGATGGTGCTCGGCTGGTACCTGCGGTGTCGACCCCGTACACCCATGGGAGCCCCCCTGGAAGACATCAGGAGTCCCTCAACCTAACGGCCCCTCCGAAGCATTGACAAGGGTCGCAACAGGGCGCACACAAGGCGAAGTTGATGCTCCGTCGCCCCGTCCTTGATCCGTCCGGGGCGGGATCGCGGTAGCGTCGGCACGGACCGCACATCGACGCACGCAGGAGCGCACGCATGAGCAGCACAGCCCAGATCGGCGTCACCGGGCTCGCAGTGATGGGCAGCAACCTGGCCCGGAACTTCGCCCGCAACGGCTTCACCGTCGCCGTGCACAACCGCACCGCCGCCAAGACCCGCGCGCTGGTGGCGGAGCACGGTGACGAGGGGACGTTCGTGGCGGCCGAGTCCGCCAAGGAGTTCGTGGACGCGCTGGAACGCCCCCGCCGGCTGATCGTCATGGTGAAGGCGGGTGAGCCGACGGACGCCGTCATCGACGAGTTCGCCCCGCTGCTGGAGCCGGGCGACGTCATCATCGACGGCGGCAACGCCCACTTCGAGGACACCCGCCGCCGGGAGCGCCAGCTGCGGGAGCGGGGCATCCACTTCGTCGGCGTCGGCATCTCCGGCGGCGAGGAGGGCGCGTTGCTCGGCCCGAGCATCATGCCCGGGGGTTCGGCGGAGTCGTACGCGTCACTCGGGCCGCTGCTGGAGAAGATCGCCGCCAAGGCCGCCGACGGCACCCCGTGCACCTCGCACATCGGCCCGGACGGGGCCGGTCACTTCGTGAAGATGGTGCACAACGGCATCGAGTACGCCGACATGCAGCTGATCGCCGAGGCGTACCACCTGCTGCGCGACGTCGCCGGCTACTCCCCCGCGCGGATCGCGGAGACCTTCCGCGCCTGGAACCGGGGCCGGCTCGACTCGTACCTGATCGAGATCACCGCCGAGGTGCTGGCCCACACCGACGCCGCGACCGGCCGGCCGTTCGTGGACGTGGTGGCGGACGCCGCCGAGCAGAAGGGCACCGGCCGCTGGACCGTGCAGATCGCCCTGGACCTCGGGGTACCGGTGTCCGGGATCGCCGAGGCGGTGTTCGCCCGGTCGGTCTCCGGGCATGCCGCGCTGCGGGCGGCCTCGGCGGAGCTGGCCGGGCCGCGGGCGACGCCGCTGTCGGGCGCGGAGGCGGACGCGTTCGCCGCGCAGGTGGAGCAGGCCCTCTACGCGTCCAAGATCGTCTCGTACACGCAGGGCTTCCACCAGATCCGGGCCGGCAGCGAGCAGTACGAGTGGGGCGTGGACCCGGGCGCCGTGGCCGCGCTGTGGCGGGGCGGCTGCATCATCCGCGCCGCCTTCCTGGACCGGATCAAGGCCGCCTACGACGCCCGGCCGGACCTGCCGAGCCTGCTGTCCGACGCGGGCTTCGCGGGCGAGATCGCGGCGGCGCAGGACGACTGGCGGGCGGTGCTGGTCGCGGCCGTGCGCCAGGGCATCCCGGTGCCGGCCTTCGCCGCCTCGCTGGCGTACTACGACGCGCTGCGCGCCGAGCGGCTGCCCGCGGCCCTGACCCAGGGCCAGCGGGACTTCTTCGGGGCGCACACCTACCGGCGCACGGACCGCGAGGGCTCGTTCCACACGCTCTGGAGCGGGGACCGCTCCGAGGTCTCCACGGACTGACGGGCGCGCTGCCGGAGGTTGCGTCGGGCCCGCGACGAGCGCTCCCGACGGGAGCGCGACCGGCGCTCCCGGCGCGACCCGGTCCCGGGGAGCGCTCCTGCCGGGACCCGGTGAGCGTTCTCGTCGGGGCGGGAGCGCTCCGGACGGGCCCGAGGAGCCCGCCTACCGGCGGGTCGGCCGCCCGGGCGGTCGGCCCGTCCGGCCGAGCGGTCCGGGCTGCGGGATCGGCGCGGGGCCCGGCGGCGGGGGGATCGGGTCGGGCTCGGGGACCGGGGCCGGCTGCGGCGGGTCCGGGCGCGGGATCGGCTCGGGGTCCGGGAACGGGTGGGGGCCCGGGGTCGGCGGCGTCGGCGGCGGCTCGGGCGGCGGGGGCTGGGTCTGGTCGATCGATGCTGCCATGTGCCCCACCTTCCCCCGTTCCGCGCCGCTACGCCCGCCGGGCCAGCGCCGCCGCGAGGCCCCGCGCCGGGCTGGCGAGGACCGGGAGCCCGGTGGTCACCAGGGCCTCGGCCCCGGCCATGGAGGCCTGGGCCAGCACGACGACGTCGGCGTCGGTGACCGCGTCCGCCGCGGCGGCCACCCGGGCGAGGTACCCGGCCCCGTCCCCGGCCTCGAACCGCTCCCAGGCGCCCTCGACCACCCGGGGGAGGATCCGCACCGGCCGCGGACCGGCCTCCTCCGCCAGGAGGTCCGTGGTCGGGCCCAGCGTGCTCTCCAGGGCGGCCAGCACCGCGATCCGCGGCCCGCGGCGGACGGCCTCGGCGCACATCGGCCGGTCCACCCGCAGGACGGGCACCCCGAGGGCAGGGGCGAGCGATTCGGCCACGCCGCCGAGGGTCGAGCAGGTGCACAGCACCGGGGCGCGGTCCCCGGCCGGGCCGTCCCCGAGCAGCACGAGGAGCTCCCCGGCCACCGCTCCGGGGCCGGTGGCGCGCGCCCGGTCCAGCAGCCGGGGCGCCACCAGGTGCCGTAGCACCGCTCCCGGATGATCGCGGTCGCGGAGCGCGTCGAAGACCGGGACGTGCGCCGGGGAGGTGTGCAGCAGCGTCAGCGTGGTCACCACCGCCGCGGGTCCGCCTCCAGCTCGGCCGTGGCCGCAGTCACCGTCGCCGGGTCCGCGGCGGGCGCCCGGTCGGGGTGCCGGGCCGCCCATGCGGCGGCGTACGGGCACAGCGGCACCACCGGCACCTGCTCCTCGGCGGCGGTCTCGTAGAACCGCGCGACGAGCTGCCCGCCGATGCCCCGGCCCTCCTGCCCCGGCTCGACCACGGTGTGGACGGCCACCAGCGCGTGCGGGGCCGCGGCCAGCACGAAGTAGGCGAGGGAGCCGACGAGCTCCCCCTCCTCACGGGCCTCCAGCCGGCCCGCCTCCCGCAAGTCGTGGATCTCGATCGCCATGCCTGCTCCCCCTCGCCGTGACGGCTGTCCGCGCTGCGGTGGTCAGCGTGCGACCGCGTGCGGGCCGCGCTGCTGTTCGGTCCCCGGGACCGGGGCGGACGGGTCCGCACCCAGCTCGACGATCCGGTTGTCGGCGTCCACGTGCACCACCTTGGGCTTGAGCGCCCGCGCCTCGGCGTCGTCGACCTGGGCGTAGCTGATGAGGATCACGAGGTCGCCGGGGTGCACGAGATGGGCGGCGGCCCCGTTGATCCCGATGACCCCGGAGCCGCGCTCGCCCTCGATGACGTACGTCTCCAGCCGCGCCCCGTTGTCGATGTCGACGATGTGCACGAGCTCCCCGGGCAGCAGGTCCGCCGCCTCCATGAGCGCGGCGTCGATGGTCACGGAGCCGACGTAGTGCAGGTCGGCCTGGGTGACGGTGGCCCGGTGGATCTTGGACTTGAACATGGTGCGAAGCATGAGGAAACTCCCGAAATATCTGCTCCCTGCCTGCTTCACGCAGGTCAAGGGCGGTCTCCGGAGCCTACAACGATTCGCGTGCCCGGTCAGCCTTCCCCAGGACTTTCAGGACTCGTGCTGACCGAGCGCCGACACAAGCTCTTCATGCCCTGTGCATGGTCCGGGCACGGCTCCTCGATCCATGATCGGCGCATGCCCGTGCCGGCCGTCGAGGAGCAGTGACCATGTCCAGCCGCCGTACCTTCCTGTCCGGTTCGACCGCCGTGCTCGGTCTGGCCACCGTCACCGCCACCGCCGCGGGGGAAGACGGGGCGGCGGCCGCCTCGGTGGCGGCCCCCGAGACGGCGGACGCCCCGGTCGGCAGGCCGCCGAACTTCGTCGTCGTCCTCGCCGACGACCTCGGGTACGGCGAACTCGGCGCCTACGGCCAGAAGCTGATCACCACACCCCGCCTGGACCGGCTCGCCGCCGAGGGACTGCGTTTCACCGACGCCTACTCCACCGCCGCCGTGTGCGCGCCCTCCCGCTGCTCCCTGCTGACCGGGCTGCACACCGGCCACTCCACGGTGCGGGCCAACCCCTCCGCCGGCGGGCAGGGGTCGCTCACCTCGACCGACACGACGTTCGCCCAGGTGCTGCGGGCCCGCGGCTACCGGACGGCCCTGATCGGCAAGTGGGGCTTCGGACCGGAGACGGCGGGCCAGGAGAGCCATCCGGCGGCCCGCGGGTTCGAGGAGTTCTACGGATACATCACGCACGGCCACGCCCACGAGTACTACCCCGAGTACCTGTGGCACAACGACGTCAAGGAGCCCGTCCCGGCCAACGCCGGCGGCGTGAAGGCCGTCTACGCCCCGGACCTGCTGGAGCGGCGCGCCCTGGAGTTCATCGACGCCCACGCCGACGAGCCGTTCCTGCTGCTGCTCACCCCGAACGTGCCGCACGCGCCCAGCGACGTGCCCGACACCAGCGCGTACGCCGACCGCGGCTGGACGGCCGCCAACAAGGGGCACGCCGCTCAGGTCAGCCACTTCGACGCGCTGGTCGGCAAGGTGGTCGACCGGCTCCGCGCCCGCGGGATCGAGCAGGACACCGTCGTCCTCGTCACCAGCGACAACGGCCCCCACGAAGAGGGCGGCGTGAACCCCGACCTGTTCGACGCGAACGGACCGCTGCGCGGCTACAAGCGCAACCTCTACGAGGGCGGCGTACGGGTCCCCCTCATCGCCTGGGGCCCCGGCCGCGTCAGGCCGGGCACCAGCGACCGGCCGACCCCGCTGACCGACGTCCTCCCCACCCTGGCCGAGCTCGGCGGTGCCCCCTCCCCCACCGACATCGACGGGCTGTCCGCCGCTCCCCTGCTCGCCGGCAGCGCCGACTCGGCCCGCCACGGACACCTGTACTGGTTCCGCGACGAGTGGGGCGTCACCAGCCGGGCCGACGCCCAGGACGGCAAGCGCGCGACCTGGCTGGCCGAGGCGGTCCGCCAGGACAACTGGAAGGCCGTCCGCTTCGCCCCCGAACGGGACCACGACCTCCCCGACGACACATGGCAGGTGGAGCTGTACGACCTGGCCACCGACCCCGGCGAGAGCCGCAACGTCGTCGACAGGCATCCGGCGAGGGCCGGAGAACTCGTGGCGCTGATGCGCTCCTCCTGGAAGGACACCTGTCCGCGCAAGCCCTTCGGCGCGCGGCTGACCCTGCCCGGGCCGGCCGTCCCCGGCGAGGCGTTCACCGTCACCGCCACGCTGGACAACGGCTCCGCACGGCCCTGGACCAACGCCGCGCTCACCGTGCGCGCCCCCTCGGGCTGGACCGTGGCCCCCGTCTCCCCCGGCACGGCGGACCAGCTCGCCGCGGGCGGTCGCCTCACCGCCTCCTGGCAGGTGACCCCGCCCGCGGACGCCGGCCCGGCCACCGCATGGGCGCTGGTCGCGGAAGGCACCGCCGACACGCCGTCCGGGCCGGTCCGCTACCCGGCGACGGGCACCGTCCGGACCCCGCCGGCCGCTCCCGTGCGCGACTCGTACCTCTCCGACCTCGCCTGGATCAGCGCCACCAACGGCTGGGGGCCGGTGGAGCGCGACACCTCCAACGGCAGGAGCGCCGCCGGCGACGGCCCCCTGATCTCCTTCGGCGGCACGACGTACCCCAAGGGCCTGGGCGTCCACGCGCCCAGCGACATCGCCTACCACCTCGGCGCCGCCGCCCGGCGGTTCACGTCCCTGGTCGGCATCGACGACTTCTCCGCCCGGCAGAGCAGCGCGGGCGCCACCCGGGCCAAGGTCTACGGCGACGACCGCCTGCTGCTGACCACCCCCACGCTCACGGCCGCCACCGGCCCGGTCCGCGTCGACGTGGACGTCCGCGGGGTGCGCGTCCTGCGCCTCGTGGTCGAGGACGCCAACAACCGCACGTCCTTCGACCACACCTCCTGGGCCCTGGCCCACGTCTCGGTGGGGTGAACACCCCGGCCGTCGATCACACCGAACGGGCCCTGCCGAAGCGGGTGCTCAGGGCACCGCCCGCGGGAGCACCCGCCTCACCCACACCGACGGAGCTTCGATGCCTTCCTGCTGCACCCCAGGACACGGTGGCGCGACCGCTGTCGCGCTCGCGCTCTCCCCGGCCCCGCGGCCACGTGTCGCTGACGCCCGGCGTGCCGCCCGGCGCCTGATCGACCTGCCGGGCGGGCGCTTCCTCATGGGCACCGGCGACCGGGACGCCTTCCCGGCCGACGGCGAAGGCCCGGTGCGCGAGACGGAGGTCGGCCCGTTCCGGATCGCCCCGACGACCGTGACCAACGCACAGTTCGCCGCGTTCGTCCGAGCCACCGGGTACGTCACCGAAGCCGAACACTTCGGCTGCTCCTTCGTCTTCGGCGGTTTCCTGCCCGACGAGGTCGCCGCCGTGTCCCCACCCGTCGCGGCCGTCCCGTGGTGGCGCGCCGTCGCCGGCGCGAGCTGGCGCCGCCCCGAAGGCGCCGGCTCCACGATCGCCCTGCGCCGCAACCACCCCGTCGTCCACGTCTCGTGGCACGATGCCCAGGCCTACTGCGCCTGGTCCGGCACCCGTCTGCCCACCGAGGCCGAATGGGAGTACGCGGCACGCGGCGGGCTGGAGCAGCGCCGCTATCCGTGGGGCGACGAGCTCTCCCCGGGCGGGCGGCACATGTGCAACATCTGGCGGGGTGACTTCCCGGGTCTGAACACGGCGGAGGACGGCTGGAGGGGTACGGCACCGGCCCAGTCCTTCCGCCCCAACGGCTTCGGCCTCTACAACGTCGTCGGCAACGTGTGGGAATGGTGCGCCGACTGGTTCGCACCGGACACCAGCCGCGTGATGCGCGGCGGCTCCTACCTCTGCCACGACTCGTACTGCAACCGCTACCGGGTCGCGGCCCGCAGCTCCAACACGCCGGACAGCTCCACCGGCAACACGGGTTTCCGCGTGGCCGCGGACAGCACCGCGTCCGGCCCGTAGCCCGGCACGGGGCATCACCCGCAGCCCGGCACGGGGCGCCACCGGTCGGCCGCCGTGTCACGGACCCGGCTGCTGAACGGGTTCAGGCCTTGTGGGCGCGGACGACCACCAGCTCTTCCCGCTCCTCGGCCTCGGCCACCAGGCCCTGCCGCTCCAGCCAGGCCCGTCGCGAGCGCAGGACCGGGCCCCAGGGGACGCTCGCCCTCGCGGTGACCCGTGCGGACAGCCCTGCCGCCAGCAGCCGGTCCACGGTCGTGCCGGCCCCGCACAGGCCCGAGTGGACCATCAGCAGTACGCCGCCGGGGCGCAGCAGAGCCGGAGCGGTCGCGCAGATCCGGTCGATCACCGCACGTCCGTCCGGGCCCGCGTCCCAGGCCCGCTGCGGGCCCCGCGTCGGCAGGGAGGCCCCGGGAGCGGGGACGTACGGCGGGTTCGCCACGACCAGGTCGAAGCGCCGGCCGGCGGTGCGGGCGGCGAAGTCGCCGTGCAGGACGCGCAGGGGGAGCCGCCGGAGCAGGGCGTTCACGCGGGCGGAGGCGACAGCCGGCCAGGAGACGTCCACGGCGGTGACGGCGGCGCCGCTGCGGGCGGCGTGCAGGGCCACCGCGCCGGTCCCCGTGCCGATCTCGAGGACGGTCCTCGCGGGCCCCAGGTCCTCCTGGGCGAGCGCCTCGGCGAGCAGGTGGGTGTCCGCCTGCGGGCGGTAGACGCCGGGAAGGGCGACGAGGCCGCCCGCGAGCGGGGTGGACGAGATCATGGTTGTACCGGTCATGCGCGTACCTCCCGGGGTTCCGCGGCGCCCCTGTAGGCCGCTTCGTCGGACGACACCCCCCGACTGCCCCGGGCGGGCCGCCCCATGCGTCACTGCCGGTTGAGCGGCCCCCACCTGCCCCGCTGCTGTGCGATCTCCTCTTCCGCCTCGGCGATGACCTTCCCGTCGACCCAGCCGAGCGGCTGCACGTCCCGTACGAGGGGCTCGTTGTCGGGGCCGCGACCGGCTTCCCTGCCGTGCAGCAGCCAGGGCTTGACCCGCGGGTCCTTGACGCGCGGCAGGTGCGAGTAGTCGTGGAGGCGGCGCGCCACCCAGGTGCGCAGGGGCCGCTGCCCCCACCAGTCCTCGACGGCCAGGGGATTGGCGGACAGCCCCGGCAGTTCGATGCCGGTGAGGTCGTCCCGGCTCGACGGCTCGGGCAGGTCGACGTCCGGTCCCCTCGACCAGCGCACGTACAGGTCGCTGCTCCGGCCGATCAGGCCGGTCAACTCGTCCAGCGAACCGATGACGGCCATCTCCCGGCCGTGGTGGGCCTCCTTCATGGTGGGCGGCTACCCGGGTCCCCCCGCGCCACTCCCGTACCGGCGAGGGCGTCTCGCCCGGCGGCGTCGAGCGGTGGCGGATCCGCGCGGTGCGCGGCGCGGTGCATCCTTGCCCCTGTCGTGGGCAGGCGCAGCCCATGAACACGCCGACGAGGATGAGCTGGGCGGACGGGGAGCCGGCCCGCCTGGTGGCGATGGCCGCCTACGCCGCCTACGCCGCCGCGTGGACCTGGCAGGTGCAGCTGCGGGGTCGGCCCGCCGCCGAACCCGAACGGCCCACGGGAGTGCTGCTGACCGCGGCCGCCACCTTCCGGTTCAGCCGCCTGATCGGCAAGGCCAAGATCACCCGGCCGCTGCGGGCCCCGTTCACGGAGGTGGACGGGGACGGCGCCCCGGCGGAGCTGAACGAGTCCCCCCGGGACGGCCGGCGCGTGCTGGGGGAACTGGCGAGCTGTCCGTTCTGCCTGAGCATGTGGGTGGCCACCGGCCTCACCGGCGCCCGCCTGATCTGGCCGCGCGCGACCGTCGCGGCCGAGCGGACCCTGGCGGTGGTGGCCGTCGCGGACGCCATGCAGCTCGTCTACTCGATGCTGGTCCGCGCCGCGGAAGCCGAACCGGAAGCCGAACCGGAAGACGAGGGCGAGTGACCGGCGGGACGCGCGCGCCACGGCTTCGCCCACGGCTGCTCCGATGGGGTGAGGTGCTCGGGGCGCAGCGTGTGAGCGGCGCTCCGGGCAGCAGGTCCCGGAAGGATGGCCGACTGTTTCCCGCTCGCCCTCGGTCAAAGGCTGGTGCCGTATGACGTTCGATCCTCTGGAGCAGCGGGGCATCCCCCTGGACCGCCAGGTGAGGGGATGGCGGGAGCTGAACGTGACCCCCATCGACCCGGACGCGTCCGATCCGTACACGCGCTGCCGGGTCATCACGATGAACGGCATCGAGGTCGAGGCGATCCTGTTCAGTCACCAGCTCGCCCGGAACACCGTCGACCCGGAGGTCAAGCGGGGCCTGGCCGAGGTGCGTTACGTCGAGGCCCAGCAGCAGAAGGCGGTCAACTGGCTGCTTCCGGGAGTGTCGTCGGTGCTGGAGACGACGATCGCGTACGAGCAGGTGGCCGTGGACCTCACGTCGTGGATCGCCCGGATGGAGCCGGACCCCTACCTGCGGCAGGCGTACGAGTTCGGGGTGCTGGAGGACTTCGACCACCTGTACCGGTACGCGAACCTGTACGAGATGATCGAACACCGCAAGGCCGAGGCGATCGTGGACGGCCTCACGGAGGTCATGCCGGGCCGGCCCACCCGGATGCACCACCGGCACCCGTTCGACAACGTCCGCGACCCCTACGACAAGGCGGCCACCGATCCCCTGTCGAAGCTGCACGCGCTGACGGTGCTGTCGGCCGAGCAGCAGACGATGAACTTCTACATGAACACCGGCCCCACCTACATGGAGCCGATCGCCCGCCAGCTCTACCAGGAGATCGGGCTGGTCGAGGAGGAACACGTCACCCATTACGAGTCCCTCGTCGATCCGGGCGAGACGTGGTGGGAGCAGCTGGTCAACCACGAGTACAACGAGTGCTACCTCTACTACTCGTTCATGGAGCAGGAGTCCCATCCCAAGGTGAAGGCGCTGTGGGAGCTGCACCTGAACATGGAGCTGGAGCACCTGCGCATCGCCTGCGACCTGATGCGCCGGCACGACGGCCGTGAGCCGGAGGAGGTCCTCGCTCCCCAGCTGCCGAACGTGCTGACCTTCGAGCCGAACAAGGAGTACCTGCGCGAGCTCCTCGCGACGCAGATCGACCTCACGACCCTGGGCGCCGGCTACGTCCGTGAGGCGCACGAGCGGTTCGAGCAGATGCAGCAGCGGCTCCACGACGGCGAACGGCCGCCCAGCGACCGCGTCATCGACCAGCACCGGGAGATGTTCGACCGCGACTACCGCCAGGAGACCGAAGGCCCGCACCCCGTCGCGTCCGAGCGCGCCTGATGGCCGGTACGGGGAACGGCGAGGCCATGGACGAGCAGGCCCGGCAGGGCGACCCGGGGGCCGACGAGGACGTGGTGGCGCTCCTCGTGCGCCAGCACGGCCGGATCCACACCCTCTTCGACGAGGTGCGCGCTGCCGAGGGCGCGGAACGCCACGAGCCCTTCCGGCGCCTGATGCACCTGCTCGCCGTGCACGAGACCGCCGAGGAGGAGGTCGTGCACCCCCACGCCCGTTCCGCCTTCGACGGCGGCAGCGACGTGGTGCGGGAGCGGCTCGCCGAGGAGAAGGCGGCCAAGGAGAAGCTCGCCGCCCTGGAGGAGCTGGACGTCCGCGACCCGACGTTCATGCCCACCTTGCTGTCGCTCCGCGACGCCGTCCTGGCACACGCCCGGGCGGAGGAGCGCTACGAGTTCGCCCTGCTGCGCCGCACCACCTCGCCGACCCGGCTGGCCCTGATGGCCGCGGCCGTCAGGGCGGCCGAGGCGACCGCGCCGACGCGCCCCCACCCGGGCGTCGAATCGGCCACCGCGAACCTCACGCTCGCCCCCCCCCTGACGGCCGTCGTCGACCGGGCGCGCGACGCCGTTCGCAGCGCTCTGCGGGACGCCGAGGGCCCTTGACGGCAGCCGCCGGAATCCGTCCCGCCGCCCACCACGCCGCGAGCCACCCCGCTTCCTTCGCCGCGTCCATCAGGTAGGTGGCGGGGATCCGGCGGCGCGGTACGTACACCGCGTCGACGGCCAGGAAGGTCAGCGCCGTGCCGATGCCGGTACGACGGGCGTGGCGCAGGCCTTCGGGGCTGCCGGCCGCCCTCAGCATGCTGATGCCGGCCGAGGCGAGCAGGGCACCGCTCGTCTTCTGCAGCCAGCCGTCGGCCTTGGGCCCGTACACCCGCTCGAAGGTGCGCAGCGAGACCACCGGCCACAGGCCGCCGACCAGGTTGAACAGGCCCTGCGCTCGGGCCACGGTCGTGGGACGGGGCATGACTTCCTCCTCAGGAGGGGCGCTTGCCCGGCCGGCGACGGTGTATGCGCGGGGCGCGTCCGGCCGCCGATTCGAGACGGAGGCGTCCACGATGCGGTCGGGACCTTGCTGGAGAAGGCGCCTTCGGCAAGTATTCCTATCAATCCGATGGGAAAAGGGGGATTCCTTGGGGACGCCGCCTTCCCGCACGTCAGCGCCCGGCACCCCGCGCTCCCGGCCGTCGCCGTGATCCCCGGCCGTCGCCGTGATCCGCGGCCCTCGCCGTGATCCGCGGCCGCCACCACGCCCCGTGCCGTCGCCGTGGCCGTCACCAACCTTCCGGAGTAGCCCCGATGGTCCCCGTCACGCCACCCGCCCCCGCCGCCCGGCCCGCCGAGCTCCCGCCGCACCACCAGCCGCTCCTGCGGACGGCCCGCGACGTGGCGGACGACCTCGCCGCGGACTCCCTCGCCCGCGACGCGGCGGGCCTGCCGCCGGTCGACGAGAAGGCGCGGCTGCGCGAGGCCGGCCTGCTGGCGGCCCTCACACCGCCCGCGCCGGGCCGCGGGGTGGACTGGCGTACCGGGTGCGCCGTCGTACGGACGGTCGCGGCGGCCGACAGCTCCGTCGGCGCCGTGCTCGCCCGCCATTACGTCCACGCCTGGAGCGGGCGGTTCTACGCGGGCCGGCAGCAGGCGGCCGAGCTGGAGGAGGAGGCGCTGCGCGAGCAGTGGCTGTGGACGGGCGCCGTCCGTACCCCCGCGGCCGACGAAGGCACCCGCGCGCCCGACCTCACCCTGAAGCCGCGCACCACCGGCTACGTCCTGAGCGGCCGCCGGTGCGTGGACACCGCGGCGACCGTCGCCGACCGGATCGTGGTCGACGCCGTCTGCGCCGCCACCGGTGACGTGCTGGTCGTGACGGTCTCCCCCGGCGCGCGCGGGGTGAGCGTCGAACCCGCCCCCGACCGCCTCGGCCAGCGCGCCGCCGGCGCGGGCGAGGTCGTCCTGGACCGCGTCACGGTCACGCCCGGGCAGCTGCTGGGGCGCCGTCCCCATGACGAGGAGTCAGCCGCGCCCTTCACCGCACTCGCCGAGCCGGCGCTCCGGCTCGCCCTGTGCCACGTCGCCCTGGGGATCATCGAGGGCGCCCTGACCGAGGCGCGCGACCTCAGCCGGGGCGGCCGTGCGCACCGCCTGCCCGGCGGGGACCCCGACCTCCTGCTGGCGTACGGGGAGCTCGCCTCCGCCGCCCAGACGGCCACCGCCGTCGTCCACCGGGCGACCGGGGCGACGGCGCGGGCGCTCGACACCGGCACCCCCCTCGACGCCGAGGAACCCGCGAGCGTCGCCGCGCTGGTGGCCACGGCCGAGACCGTGGTGTCGAAGGCCGTCCTGGAGGTCACCACGCGGGTCCTGGAACTGGCCGACGCGCCCGGCCTGGACCGCTTCTGGCGCAACGCGCGCGTCCTGACCGCCCACCATCGGGCCACCGGCAGGCTGCGCTCGATCGGCGAGCACTACCTCAACGGCTCCCACCGGGCCGTGGCGGCGGCCTTCCACTGACGTGCCGCCCAGCAGCGGGAGGCGTACGGGATAATGTGCGCATGCGGATCTCAGCCAGGGCGGACTACGCGGTACGGGCCGCGCTGGAGCTGGCGGCGGCGCAGGAGGGCGGGCCGGTGAAGGCCGAGGCCATCGCCGACGCCCAGGACATCCCGCACAAGTTCCTCGAAGGCATCCTGAACGACATGCGCCGGGGCGGCCTCGTGCTCAGCCAGCGCGGCGGCAACGGCGGCTACCGGCTCGCCAGGCCCGCCCGTTCCATCAGCATCGCGGACGTGGTCCGCGTCGTGGACGGACCGCTCGTCTCGGTCCGCGGGGTCCGGCCCCCGGACCTGTCCTACACCGGGCCCGCCCAGTCGCTGCTGCCCTTGTGGATCGCCCTGCGGTCCAACGTGCGCGAGATCCTCGAAGGGGTGACGCTCGCCGACGTCGCCTCGTCCCACCTGCCCGCCGAGGTGTCCGCGCTGACGCGCGCCCCGGACGCCTGGACCAATCCCTGAGGCCGCGCCCCTCTGCCGGCCGCCCCCTGACCGGCCCCTGACCAGCCCCGATCCACCCCCTCCCACCTGCAATTTCTCAATCACCAAGACAGTTTTGTCCGACATATGGGCAACCTCTTGGGACGGCTGACGCGGTCTGCCAAGATGCCTACCAACCCGGTGGGAAAACTAGGAATCAGGAGGTGGCCGCCGTGAGCGCACTGCCGCGCGCAAGCCGTCTGCTGAGCCTGCTCACCAGCCGTCGGCACATCGACCTGGGCCGTACGTCCAGCTCCATCTGTCGCGTTTCCTGACGCCGCACCCCCACCGTCCCCAGGGCCCTCGCACCGGGGGACCGGTCGGCCGTCACCTCCCACGCCGCTCCGCGCCTGCCGCCCTCTTCGCGGCGCCTGCCCGCGAGCGGCGCCGTACGCGCCCCTCGCCGCGTGGCGCGCCTGCGCGCGCCTTCCCGAACACCCACCCCGTGAAAGGACACCTCCGTGTCTGCCGCCAGACCGCTCACCCCCCTGCGCATCATCGCCGCCACGGCGACGCTCCCCCTCCTGCTCACGGCCTGCGGCTACGGCTCCGGGGCGAAGAAGGAGGACGACAAGGCCGGCGCCGCGGCCTCCGGCGGCCAGAAGCTGTCCGCCGCCGAGGTCCGCGTCGGGTACTTCCCCAACCTGACGCACGCCACCGCCCTGGTCGGCCTCCAGGAGGGCCTGATCGCGAAGGAGTTGGGGGACACGAAGATCAAGCCCCAGGCCTTCAACGCCGGCCCGTCGGAGATCGAGGCCCTCAACGGCGGCTCCCTG